>CAXUIM010000134.1:541-10628 GCA_964250885.1 uncultured Acidobacteriaceae bacterium
CGGTGGCGGCCCGGGATCGCTCCGCGTGTGCCTGAATGTACGCAAGCCCAACCATGCCCGGCGTGGCCGCATCCTACTTGGCCGAGGAGAGACTCGAATGAAAGCGCTTCCCTGGATCATCGCGGCCGCCGGCATCGGCGCTGCCGCCTACGTTCTGGCCAACACCCCTGGCCCTCAGGCCGCCACCGGTTCCGACGACGTGGAGAGCGCGGCGCGGTCTACGTCGCAATGGGGTTCCAAAACCCGGGTCCGCGGCGCCGGCGGCCAGTTCCTCGGCAAGGCCAAGGAAGGCTTAGGCAACATCACCGGCAATGAACAGATGGCCAACGAGGGTGTCGGCGATCAGGTCGCCGGTTCCGTCAAGGATGCCGTCGGCGAGGTCGCCCAGGCCGCCGGGAAAACTCTCCACGATCTAAACCGGTAGGGAGGTCTATTTCGCCGGCCGGGTTACTGGAACGCCTGGGTTGAATGTCGCCCGCCCCGGCGTCCCGGAGCGGTGTGCGGTGTGCATGCGCCCGCGAAATTGGCTAACAAATTCGCGGGCAATCACATTTCCTCTCCGCCTTTTGCTTTCCTGTTGAGAATTCGGCCACCGAATCATCCCGTATTGGGACGTTTTTAGCCCGTCCCTCACATACGGTCCTGGCCTTTCCCGGCTTTCCTTCCCTGGGGCTGTGCGGAATCTGGAAAAACCCGGTATCAAACTAAATTACTTTCCGCGTTCTCCCAAAGCGGGTCTCGCTGGATTTCCCGTTTTGGAAATCCGGGACCGCTGCAACTCCCCCATTGTTACGATTCTGGCCCCATTTTCCACTCTTCCACCCCCAACGACTACGGCTACGAGATCTATCTCTTTTCAATCACTTTGTTCTTAGAAGCACTCTCTCCAGCGGGAAAGTCAGGGCTCTTCGACAGCTTCCAGGACCGCACAAGCGGCCCAGGGAAATTCACAGCCTTGATGGCTCGCACGAAATGCCCTGGACCCCCTAGAATCAAGGCAACACGCACCGGCAAGCACGCGGCAACCCCTGCCGCGTCCCTGGCCCGAGGGAGAGGTCAACAGTGTCTACCGCCGCCACCATCACCCCCGACGTCGCCGCCTCCACAGGCAACCTCGAAATCACGGTCTCACGCGCTGAACTGCTGCGCGAGCTGACGGCCGCGCAATCGGTGGTGGAGCGCAAGACAACCATCCCCATCCTGTCGAACTTTCTGTTCGAGGCGACCAGCGGCGAGGACGGCCAGGGCCGTCTTACCATCACCGCGACCGACCTGGACCAATCCCTGCGCACCAGCTGCGCCGCGCGGGTCAAGAAGCCTGGTGCCTGCACCATACCGGCGCGCAAGCTCTACGACTACATCAAGCTGCTGCCCGATGGCGACATCTCGCTGAAGCTGATGGATAACCACTGGGTACAGATTCGCGCCGGCCGCTCCAACACCAAGATGGTGGGCATGGCGCGGGCGAACTTCCCCCAGGTTCCTGAATTCCCCCCCGTTGGCGCTTTCGCGATCTCTGCCTCGTCGCTGCGCAACATGATCGCCAAGACGATCTTCGCGATCTCGAACGAAGAGTCGCGCTACACCCTCAACGGCGCCCTTCTGGTGCTCAAAGCCGAGTCCATGGCGATGGTCGCGACCGATGGCCACCGCCTGGCCCACATCGAGAAAACCGGCGAATCGCTGGAAGGCATCTCCGGCGAAAAGAAGACCCTCATCCCGCGCAAGGCGCTGTCGGAGCTGGCGAGCCTGCTCGCCAACACCGATTCCGAGACAATCGAATTCAGCGATGACGACCAGACGCTCTTCTTCCGGGTGGGAGGCCGCGTGCTCACCAGCCGCAAGCTCACCGGCCAGTTCCCCAACTACGAGGCCGTGCTGCCGCGGGACAACACGAAGTTCGTGATCGTGCGCTCCGAGGACCTGATGTCCTCCATTCAGCGGGTCGCCCAGTTTGCCGACGAGCGCTCCGGAGCCATCAAGATCCGCCTGGAGCAGAACGAGCTCAAACTCTCCGCGCAATCCACCGACGCTGGCGAGTCGGAAGACATCATCGAGACGCCCTACAACTACGATCCGCTGGTGGTTGGCTTCAACAGCTCCTACCTGATCGATTTCCTGCGCGCCATCGGCGAAAGCGGCGAAGTTCGCCTGGAGTTCAAGGACGCGCAGTCCGCCGGCCAGATGCGGCCCGAAGATGGCAACGAGGACGTCCGCTATCGCTACATCCTTATGCCGATGCGCATCTGAGCGATGCGCCCCTGCGAGGGAATGTGGTGAGACGGGAGCGGAATCTTTTCCGGGATCGGGTCAGGCGCTGAATACTCTCCGCAGATATTCGTTCTGAAACCGGCCCTCCGGATCCATTCGAGCCCGCAGCTTCTGGAAGGCGTGGTATTGCGGATAGAGCTGCCGGAGCTGCTGTGGTGGCACGGTGTGGAGCTTGGCCCAGTGCGGGCGCGCCTGGAACGGCCGAAGTTTGCCTTCAATCAGCGACAGGACCGGCAGAACGGCGTTTGTGTCCGGCTTCCAGGTGAAGTGAAACGCCAGGGAATCGCGCTGGTACGCCATGCTCAACCAAAGATTGTCGGCGGCGATGGTGCGCATCTCGCTAACGAACAGGTGAGGCGCGATCTGGTCGCGCAGCGTCTCGACAGCCAGGATGGCCTGATACGCCTGACCGCGGGGCACGAAGTACTCCGTCTGCAGCTCCGCTCCGCTGGAAGGCGTGAAGTTCATGCGGAAGTGCGGAAGCCGCTCGTACCAGGGCCCGGGGATCCCCATCTGCTCCGTGCAGTTCTCGGCCGAGTGCCCGGGCAGCGGATGCAGGTCCGCCTTCTGTAGCGTGGCTCCGTAGAAAAGCTCGGGCAGGTGTGGATTGGCAACCCCGGAAGAGAGTTGCTTCAACCAGACCTGCGTGGCACGGTGGTTCTGCCAATCCGTAAACAGGCTCACGCTGTAGCCGGACGAGAAGATGTTGTCGAGGTTGTGCTCGAGCTCATCGAAAGAGAGATTCTGGTACACCACCTGGGCTATCTGGAAGGCCGGGATCACCTTGAGAGTGATGTTTGTGATGATGCCCAGAGCGCCGAGTCCCACAACCGCGCCCTCAAACTCCTGGGGGTTGTCCATGCGCGACAGGGTGCGCACGTGGCCGTCGCTGCTTACGAACTCAATGGCGGTGACAGCGGTGGAGAGGTTGCCATTGTGAATGCCGGAACCGTGCGTCGCCGTGCAACAGGCTCCCGCCACGGTCACATGCGGTAAGGAGGCCAGGTTATGGACCGCAAAGCCCTGCGCATCGAGCCAGGGCGCCAGCTTTCCATAGGTGAGGCCCGCACCCAGCGTGACCGTATGCGCCTGCCGGTCCAACGTCATCCGATCGAACTGCTTGAGCGAAATCTGGTCGCCTGCGGTATCGGCGATGCCGTTGAAAGAATGTCGTGCCCCCAGCGTCTTGGTGTGTGGGCTTGAGGTCACGAGCTTCTTTAGCTCTTCCACGTTGGCCGGTTGATCCAGGTGCGCGGCCTTATAGGTATAGTTCCCGGACCAATTCGTGCGCACCACGTCGCCGGCGGGCGCGCCACCCAGAGTGGCATGCGCGGCGCGCGCCAGAACATTGCCTGCAACCATGTACGCGGAACCCTTCAAGAAGCTTCTCTTATTCAAAATCCTACCTTCTTTCCCGCATCATTGTTGAGCGCTGACAGCTTCAATGGCTATCGGGGAGCGCTGGCGCGAATCAGTTTACCCTGAGCAACCAGTCTCTGCCGGGGGTTGGGCGCAGAGCAGACGACGGAGCCGGCGGCCATGGGGGCTCCGTGGCGCAGCACGGGACTGCTACTCCCCCAAGCATGTGAGCGCCTTGATGGTTGAGCTTGTGAGTCAACGCGCGCACTAGAGCATTTTTGCTTCTACTGTGAACTGGAATCAGGCGTGCAGTGTCTTTTTTTCGGGGAAAAACGACGTTGAGGTCGGCGGCTTCGGTCTACACCTAAAGCAAAAATGCACTAATAGCCGTCGTAGCCGGGCGCCGAGCAAACGCCGCTCTGGGGAGCAGTTGGCGGTTTTCTGACCGTATCTTGAAGCAAGGAGATGACACAGAGCTTGTCCATTGGGTCGCAACGTAGGACGTAGCTTTGTTCTCCTCCGCCATAACCGATCAGATCTTCAAGAACCGTGCGAGCCACCTGGTCTGTCGCGTGGTAGGTTATCGATCTCATCCCCCAGGGTTGTCCGGCGACTCCCGTCTGACAGCAATCGAATCGTAGACCGGTAGCGTCACTGAGTGCGCGAGTCATAGAGGTGGCAAAGCTGGAGACGGCCGCAGTTTGCTCAGGTATAGTGATTCGCTGATCGAGGAACGCGGGGACTTGCTCCAGAACGCCAGTTTGGTTGCGGCTGCTCGTAGGAACGAAAGTGTATGAAGAGCTTTTTGCGTGGACACTTTCCCGAAGCTCATAGGCATAGATGTTGGATTGCAGCTGGTTCACCTGTTGAGCGGCATTCTGGAGCAGTCCGTGTAGATCACGAGGCGAGCCATTCTCACTTACGTCGAACGCGATCTCCACTTTCACTGGCTTTGCGACATAGCTGTGGCTATCGGGATGCTGCGCTACCCACTGAGGCGCGGTTACGTCCAGCAGATCGCCCAGGAAGCGATACTGTGGATCCTCCGCATTCACCGCAACACCGAGGCAACTGGATAACGTGGAGGCCACCATATCGAGTGGACGGGTGCTGCTTGCAACCAGCTGTGCAGAGCCTCCATGCCATTCAACCCGTCCATACTCTCGGATCTTTTCGAGATTTGGATTCGCATTATTAACTGCCGATCTTCGGGTGTCGGCGGGATCTGTGTAGCCCTCGGGTACATGGAAGAGCGTGGGATCAGGCTCATTTCTGTGGATGTTACTCAGTTTGGTCAGGCGTTCCGTTCCATCGGAGTCGTGCTCTGTAGTGAGCAGGTTGATTTGTAGTTCGGGTGAAGCCCAGATTTCAGTGGTGCTGACGTCTGACTCGTTCGTGGCTCCCTTTCTGGGCGAGGTACGGGTGATGCGGCAGCCATGGGCGCTTATGCCTTCAACCATGCGCTCGCCAAGGTCTTCGTAGATCTCTTGGCTTTGGCTTTGATCCTGGGTCGAACCGTCACTGTGGGAAGCGGCTATACGCTCAGCGCAGTCGATGATCGGGCTGCGCCGGTACTTGCTGAAACTTGCTGGGATGGCGCCCGTGACAACCCTTTTGGTGTCCAGGTTCCACTGCAAGTCCTGCATTGCGACGGGGTCGAGTACGTGGACGCTCGCTTGAACGAAAGCTCCCTGGGGATCAGGGGGAGACGCAAGCTGCTCATCGCGCAATCGTCCCGCGGAGTCGCGCATGTGAACATTGAACGCTTCATGCACGATCCTGTTGCCATCGGGGGTGGAGCTAGTATCTTGCATCAGTACATCTGCGGTATACGGCTCATCCTTGACAACCGGAAAGGCAGCGCCAGGACCCAGGCTCGAACCCATGACAAGGGCTCCGGGTGTCCGCTGCAACTGAGTCTCCTGTGCCCTGACCCGTAAGACGGGTAGACAACACATGACCAGCATCGCAAGGAAGTTTCCACGGAATTGTCGCTGACAAGGAAACATGCAATGCTCCGCCCTCCAGCTTTAGACACCGGAGTGCGTCCCCAAAGTTCCGGAGCATCGGTTTCCGCGCGCTGGGTGAGGAGACAATGCTGTTGCTGGTCGAGGAATCTACGGTTCAGCTCGGTTGCAGAGATACGGGAGCGCCGTGGTCTGCCAAATCCGCCGTGGTCTGCCAAATCCTCCGTCTCCGGCAGGAAAGCGGTTGTGAGTGCCGGCGCTGTTGTGAGTGCCCGCGCGGTATCGCGCAGGTGTTTCGGAACAAGCTATAGAGGAACCAGATTGATACGGTCCAGCTGCTACTGGTTCAAAGAATCACGCAGTGGCTCCACCACAGAGGCCATGTCCTGCTCGGCATATCCAGCCTCGATCGCTCGTTCGAAGAGGGCGTTCGCATTCTTCGCGGTGGTCAGCTCCACTCCACTCTCCGCGGCCGCGGCAAAGGCATAGTCCAGGTCCTTGGCCATCAGCTTGAGCAGGAAGTTGACGCTATAGTCGCGGCTCACCATGCGCGCCGATATACTCGCGAGCAGCGGACTGCCAGGCGCGGCTTTGGCGAGAAAACCCAACGCCTGGTCGCGGTCCAGGCCGCTCTGCTCCAGCCAGGCCATACCCTCTGCGAGCGAAGCGATCTGGACCCCGCAAAGGAAGTTATTCACGAGCTTCAGCTTGGCGCCGGAGCCGGAAGGCCCGAGATGCACAATCGCCTGGCTCATAGCCTGCAGCACAGGAGTCGCTGTCTCCAGGGCCTGCTCCGATCCACCCACCAGAAACGTGAGTTGGCCCTTCTCCGCTTGCGCCCGGCTACCCGTGACCGGGGCGTCCAGCAGGTCAAGGCCTTGGGCCTGGGCTAGCCCATTCAGTTCGGCGATCCAGGCGGGGCTCACGGTACTCGACTCGATCAGGAGGGTACCTGGCTCGGCGGCGGAGAGGGCCCCGTCGCGGCCGAGCCACGCCTCGCGGGACGCTGCATCATCGGCCAGCATGGACACGATGATCCGTGCGTTTTTCGCCGCGTCGCCGGGTGTTGTCGAGGTTCGTGCCCCCTGCGCGGCGAGCGTCTCCGCCCTGGCCGCCGTGCGGTTGTAAACCGTGAGCGGAAACCCAGCCTTCAGCAGGTTGGCCGCCATCCCGCTTCCCATGGTTCCCAGGCCGAGAACGGCCACTGGCATCTTCTCCATCTTTCCTCCCTGTGCTGCATTTCTCTTGCTCTGCACATCTCTTGTTCTGCACGAGCCTTGTTCCTGTACGGCCTGTTGATCCCGCACGACCACGGGATCGCTCGTCAGGCTCTACGCCAGCGAACGAACCTGAACCGGCTGGCTCGATCTGGCCTGTTCCACGATCGGATTGCGCAGGGCTCGGCCGAAGCCCTCAAAGCTGACCTCAGTGACATCCCCGTCGCGCAGGACGATACCCTCCGCGAAAGAGAGGAAGTCGGCTCCGAAGAAGTGGACATGCACGCCGCCTGGCTGACGGTGGCCCGCGAACTTGAAATGATGGTGCTCCAGATTGGCCAGGCTATGGCACATATTCGGCTCGCCGGTCCTAAGGCTCTTCTGCCATAGGATCTCTCCCGCACGTTCGATGCGGACTTGTCCGCTGATGTCGCCGAACGCAGCGCCAACGACCAACTCCGGGCCCAGACTACAGGCGCGCAGCTTCGATCCCGCGAGATTCAGGTAATTGCGTCTCTCGAACTTGTGGTCGGAGAACTCGTTGCCGTTGGCCAGGCCGATACGGTAGGGCGCCCCATCATCCGCGACGATGTATATACCGGCGACCTCCGCCTCTTCGCCCCCGTCTTCGGCGTAACCTGGAATCTCAAGCGGTTCGAACGGGGCACGAAGCATCGAGCCGTCCCCCTTGAAGAACCACTCCGGCGCGATGCCGACCTGCCCCTCCAGGGGACGCCCGGCCTCCACGCCCCACTGGAACATGCGCATACTGTCGGTCAGAAGCTCTTCACCTTTTGGATGGTCCGGCTGGTCCAATTCACCTTTCGCGGCATCCAGAACGTGCATTGCCTGCCGCTGGCGGGCGCTGCCCAGGTGCGTCAAACCGGTTCCGGCGACCAGCACGCGCGCGGGTGAGCCCGGGACGTCGATGGGCGCGAGCAGCCGCCAGGCCGACCGGCCGCCATAGACATCGTCGTACGATATCGTCTCTCCGGCCGCAAGCGAAGTAGCGTAGTCCGACAGGGCTCGCGATTTGCGCAGACACTGCCGCGCCAGCTCATAGACCGAAGCCACGCCGGTGAGGCAATGCAGCGTGGAGCCCTGCACCAGCGCCACCCGGCGGGTGGACGAGCCGGCGATTTGAACCAGATGAATGTTCACGGCAGTCCCTTATCCGATCACCTTGAAGCGTTTGAGTGACTCCTCGTTGACGGTAAGACCGAGGCCCGGCAGCTGGTCGTCCAGATGGATATAGCCGTCCTCAGGAACCGGTTCGCCGTCGAAGATATACCAGAAGAGTTCGTTCCCGACTTCAACATCGACCTTGGGAAAGAACTCGGCGATGGGCGAGTTGAGGCTGGCCATCACCACGTGATAGTTGTGCATCTGCCCCGCATGCGGCACGACGGGAACCTGGAAGGATTCGGCCAGCGCGGAGATCTTGCGCGCCTGGCTGATGCCTCCAACCCGATTCGTATCGAACTGGATGTAATCCAGCGCATTGGCCTCCAGCAGGGCGCGAAATCCGAAGATGGTGAATTCATGCTCGCCGCCGGCAATGGGAATGCGCCCGAGGCTCTTCAATTCCTGGTAGCCCCGCGTATCGTCGGGAATCACGGGCTCCTCCAGCCAACGCAGGTTGAACTGCTCCAGCCGCGGCAGCATTCGCTTGGCATAATCGAGCGTCCAGCCCATGTACGCGTCGGTCATCAGATCGATGCCGTCCCCGATCACCTCGCGAACGGTGCGAACGAGCTCGATATTGCGCAGCATGCCCGCGGCGCCATCCATCGGCCCCCAGCCAAAGCGCAGCTTCATGGCCTGATAGCCCTGGTCTTTGTAGATCTGCGCCTCCACGCGCAGCTGGTCAAGCGGCATGGAGTATAGCCGGCTTGCATAGACCGGGATACGCTCCTTGGTACGGCCGCCCAGGAGCCGATAGACGGGCTGTTGGGCCGACTTGCCCAGGAGATCCCAAAGGGCGATGTCCACGGCCGAGATTGCGGTCATGGCCACCCCTTTGCGCCCAAACGCCATCGTGCGCCGGTACATCTGTTGCCACAGGAACTCGGTATCCCAGGGATCGGCGCCCAGCAGTATGGGCTTGAGATAGGTGTCGATCAACGTCTTCGTCACGATCGGCGCGAGGGCCGCGTTGCCCAGGCCCACCAGGCCAGCGTCCGTAAAGATCTCAACCAGAACCCAGCCATGGAACGCGAAGTTTCCCATCGACGCCGTCCCAAAGGTGACCAGATCCATGGGGTTGGTGCAGAAGTGGGGCGGCAGTGGCGCCGTTTCGCCTTCCCATTGAACGACCCGCGTGCGCACTTCGGTGATTTTCATATCGCAGTCTCTATCTCCAAGTGGTCAGGCTACAGGAGGTCAGGCGTCCGCAGCGGTTGAATCCTGCCAGCGAAGAGAACAATGGCGAGAAAGCCGATGAGGTGAAACGTGCCTACGAGCAAGAAGAGCGCGCCATAGCCGAAACCGTGGCCCAGCATCTGGCCGGCGATGATGCCGAAGAGTGCGCCCCCGATGGCGCCCCCAAATCCAATCAGGCCGGAAACGGTTCCCACCAGCGAGAGCGGGAACATATCCGCCGGCAGGGTCATGATCAGGCCCGACCAGGACTGCTGGCAGAAGAACGCGATACTGAACAACAAGATCGCAAATTGCACTGGAACCAGCGGAACCAGCATCACCAGCGGCATGAAGGCGGCGCTCAGGCCCAGCGCCAGCTTGCGCGCGAAGTCGAGCGAGGCTCCGCGGCGGAGCAGCCGGCTGGAGTAGACGCCACCGACAAAGCTGCCCAGGCCCGAGGCGGCATAAGGAATCCAGGCGTAATAGCTCACGCGCTTGATGTCGAAGCCGCGTGCATCGTACAGATACTTCGGCAACCAGAAGAGCAGGAAGTACCAGGCTGAATCGCTCATGAACTTGGCGAAGACCAGGGCCGGCACGCTGCGGATTCCGAGTACCTCGCGCAGCGTAAGCCGATGCGCGGCGAGCCGCGCATCGAGCGTGTTCTCGGAGAGTGTGACCGGATTGCTGCGGTACGAGAGGAACCACCACAGGGTCCAGGCAAGGCCCAGCGCGCCGGCCGCCAGGAACACCGCGCGCCAGCCGCCGTGCAGCAGCATGAACCCGATCAGTGGCGGGGCGAGAACAGAACCCACTGCCGTGCCCGCATTGATGAATCCCACCGCGGTCGATCGCTCTTGCGGGGGAACCCACTCGGCCACCACCCGCACGGCGGCGGGGAAGGCGCCGCCC
>CAXUIM010000135.1:0-10598 GCA_964250885.1 uncultured Acidobacteriaceae bacterium
GCATCCAGTCACGAGGGGAGTAGATGCTGAAAAGTGAATCCTGTCTGCTTCTCGCCATGTCAAGCCTGATTTCGGCTCCTTTCAGCTCCGCTCAGATTTGGCCAAAGTTTTCCCAGACCCAGCAAACGTATAAGCAGCAGATAAACGGGTGTCAGGCGATACCTTGGGTTCAACGTCACTTTTGTGTTTGCAGTTCATCCTTAATGCGGAGATCTAATGTGGAAAGTTCCTCGGAAGCGCGCAACAAATTTGTGTTTCTTCGGGGCGTTGGAGGGGTTGGTGGGTCTATGTTCGTGCTCATGACAGCGTTCCGTTACTACAAGTGTCCTCATGCGCTAACATGGCCGTTCGAAGTATTAATGCTGGGGATATCGCTAGTGATATTCGGAATCGGCGGCTACCTTTGGGGCATTCTTACGTGGAGATTGTTTCAAACATAGATAAAGCACCAGGCGACCCCAATAGTCCAACCCCGCCAACGGCGAGGGGCCAATCGAGAAAGAAATCGCGGGAGCAATCAGTATCTCCAAACCTGGCCAATTGTGATTCTCCGCGATTCCGAGTTAAAGCTCTCTCACTGGGACAGGCGCAGCCCGCGCGGATCGGTGTAACGCATTTCCAGACCCCAGCCGTAGCGATTCGGCGTCTTGGCACTATCGTGGACGGCAGCGAACATTGCGATTACGATCTCGTTCGTTCCCTGGCGCAAAGGAATCCTAAAGGAGCCGTTCTCGAGGGACAGACGGCCATCCGGATCGCGCCTCTCCGGCTCCGGATCATAGAAATTCTTGCCCTGTGTGACCAGCCTCCCGTTTACGAAGATCCAGACCTGCCCCAGCCATCCCAGCGAGACCTGCTTATCCTGGTCGCGATCGGATTGAACGGTGGACCGCAGCCAGGTAAGAGCCGGCGGCGTGTCCGCGTAGACAAACTCGCGGTCCAGATTGACCAGGCCCAAGCGGCCCGCGCTGATGCTCTTCCATGTACCGGGATCGCGCGGCATCTCGGACAAATCGGGCGTCTTGCCGAAGTGAAGCGCGGTTAGAGGACCCAGCTCCCACTGCCGGACAAGGCCACGGTCGCTCGCGGTCGGATCCGGCGCAGGCTGGGGCGGAAGACCCGCAACGGCGTTCGGCGTTACAACCAGGTTCGCAAACAGCGCGGGCCCCCGGAATTGCAGGCCGCCGGCGTCGGAGTCGCTCTCCAGGTTTCCAACCGTGAGCGCGGGAGCGGGAAGGTCATTGATATACACGTTCATGCGGCGGCCGGAGACCACCAGCTTGATGTGGTTCCATCCATCCAGGATGAAGGCGCGCGTCTGGTACTGCGGATACGAGTTCCACAACATGAAGCCATGGATCACCGGCGCGTATTGGATACAGTCGTCCGAAGCCCGGCAATCCGGGAAGGCGCGAACATAAAACTCCTCCGCAGTCTGCCTTCCCGGCACGCCCTGCTGGCGGAATTGAATGCCCGGAAGGTCCTGGCCCAGAGCTTTGAAGTCGTATTCGATGGCACCGTCGCGGAAGATCAAATCGTTCAGCGACGCGCTGCCGGATCTGATACTCAGCACGCCTTGAGGAAAGCCTTCGTGGCGAAAGAACTGAACGTCCGGCTTGCCTGGACTCAGGGGGTCCTCGGCAATGCGCCAGCGAGCCGCCGTCAAGGGCACATCAATCGGATGGATCGCCTGCGCCAGGCACATTCGGGTAATTCCCAGCAGCGCAATAGCCTGCAGAGTTCCGCAAAAGATCTTCGATTTCAAGGGCTTCATCACGCCTATGGACTCGCGGCGGCGCATTCGGTTAGCGCGTTAACCGTGCAGGTGCAGAGTGATTCAGAGCCTTTGTCCATGTGGCGGTCGGCGCAAGAGGCAAGGCTGATGCGGCAAAGAGAGTTCCATGAGTCTGAACAAGACAAGCTCCACCGCGATACGAGCACTTGCCGCGCCCCCATCGCTACCGGAGCCGCAGCTGCCGGGCGGGACTTCCGGGGCATGGATAGTATTAGGTATAGTAATGCAGCCATCAAGCTGGCTTATGGGAGACAGGCATGGAATTCGAACTGACAGAGGAACAGGCAGCTCTGCGAAAGGAGCTTCGGGCCTTCGCGGCCAAGGAGATATTGCCGCACGTATCGGAATGGGATGAGAAGAGCGAGTTCCCCCACGAGCTGATCCAGAAGATGGCGGCCATGGGGCTGATGGGCGTGATCTTTCCGGAAGAGTTGGGCGGCGCCGGCATGGGGTACGTGGAGTATGTGATCGCCATTGAAGAGTTGTCGCGGGTGGATGGCAGCGTCGGAATCATCATAGCGTCGCATAACTCGCTGTGCACGAATCACATTATGCTGGCCGGCAACGACGAGCAGAGGAAGCGCTGGGTGACGCAGCTGGCGAGTGGACGCTGGCTGGGCGCATGGGGTCTGACCGAGCCGGGCTCGGGCTCCGACGCCGGCGGAATGCGGACCACGGCGGTGCGCAAAGGAGATCAATGGATTTTGAACGGGAGCAAGACCTTCATCACCAATGGTACGTATTCAAACTGCGCCGTGGTGCTGGCGATGACCGATCGCGAGAAGGGAACCCGCGGCGGCATCTCGGCATTTCTGGTGGAGAGAGGAACGCCCGGCTTCCGCTCCGGGCGCAAGGAAAACAAGCTGGGGCTGAGAGCGAGCGATACGGCGGAGCTGATCTTCGAGGATTGCGCGATCCCCGCGGAGAACCTTATCGGGGTGGAGGGGGACGGCTTCAAGGATGCGATGCGGGTGCTGGATGGCGGCCGGATCTCGATTGCGGCGCTCAGCCTCGGTATCGCCCGGGGAGCCCTGGATGCAGCGCTGAAGTACGCCACGGAGCGGCGGCAGTTCGGCAAGCCGCTGAGCGAGTTCCAGGCCATCCAGTTCAAGCTCGCTACCATGGCCACGGAGCTGGATGCAGCCTGGCTGTTGACGATGCGGGCGGCGACCCTGAAAGACGCGGGACGTAAAGTCACGCTTGAGAGCAGCATGGCCAAGCTGTTCGCCAGCGAGGTGGCTTGCCGGATCTGCGATGAGGGCGTGCAGATCCATGGTGGGTATGGATTCATCAAAGACTTCCCTGCGGAGAAGTTCTACCGGGACGTGAAGCTGTGCACGATCGGCGAGGGTACGAGCGAGATCCAGCGGATGGTGATTGCGCGGGAGCTACTCAGAGCGCACGCCTGAGCCCGGTGCGGCTGCCGTTTGGCCAGTATGGAGTGACGGGTCACTCCATACTGACTAGGCGGACCTCTGTTCGAGATAGTGCTGCATGGTGGCGTGAACGCCTCGATCCGAGAGCCTTCGCATGGCGTCCGCCACAGCCTGGACAAAAGCTGGATCGGAGGGCAGCCGCTCGCCGAAGATTGTCTTCGCGGAGAGCATGGGTCGAGGATCGGTTTGCGACCTGCCGGCGAGAAGTCTGAGCTCCGCCGCGCGCGCATCCACGATCTGCAGGGGCTGCCCCCGCTCATCGACGCCCTTACTGAAATAGAAGATCCAGCTTGCGACTACAAGAGTCAGCAAACCAGTGGCGCCGCCCCGATCCAGAAGGTCCACGATCGAAGGAAGCACCCACTTCGGTATCTTGGCGGAGCCCTCCGAACAGATTCGGGTCACCTGGTCGTTGATCGTGGGATTTGAGAATCGTTCCATCAGGGTGTTCTTGTAGTCCTCTACCGACGTGCCGGGAATCACGGGAACAATGGGAGTGACCTGGTCCATGAAGACCCTTGTGAACGTCCGAAAGAGCGGGTCCGCCATGATGTCATGCACATAGGTGAAGCCACTCAGGGCGCCCAGGTACGCCATCGCAACATGGCTTCCGTTCAGGAGCCGGATCTTCATCATCTCGTACGGAGCGACGTTGCCGATCAACTGTGCGCCCACCCGCTCCCATTGCGGTCTTCCATTGCAGAAGTTGTCTTCGATCACCCACTGGCGGAAAGGCTCCGTCACGACCGGCCAGGCATCCTCGAGATGGAACCGCTCGGCCACAAAGGCGATATCCTGAGCCGTTGTGGCCGGCGTGATGCGGTCGACCATGCTGTTGGGAAAGGCCACGGTTTCCCCGATCCAACGCTGCAGCGCGGGATTACTCAGCCCGGCGTAAGCCAGCATCACGCGCGCGGCCACATGCCCGTTTTCCTGAAGATTGTCGCAGGACATCACGGTAAAAGCTGGCAGGCCGCGTTGCCGTCTTCGATTGAGCGCCTCGGCGATCAGGCCGATGGAGCTGCTGGGCTGATCCGGGTGCTCGAGATCGTGCTGAATATCAGGGTGCCCCGCGAGGAAGTCGCCCGTGCCTTCGTCGATGTAGTACCCGCCCTCGGTGATGGTGAGAGAGACGATGCGGGTCTCCGGCGCGGCCATTCGTTCGATGGCGGCTTCGCGCTCCTCCGGCGCGTAGATGTAGCCGGTGAGCGAACCGATCACGCGGGCCGACTGAATCTGCGCGCTGCGTTCGACAACCGTGTAGAGGAAGTCCTGGCCGCGCAGAGCATCGCGCATGCGGATATCGCTCTTCAGCACACCGATGCCGGCTTCGCCCCAGCGTTCGGTATCGGGCAGCGCCAGCAGATCGTCGAGGTAGACTGCCTGGTGCGCCCGATGAAAGCCGCCCACGCCCAGGTGCACTGTGTGCTGCTGCAATTCGCCGCGCCGGTAGGCGAAAGTGCGGATCTCCGGGGTCAGGCCGCTAAGGGCCGACTGGCTCAACTTCACGCTCGATGTGGGACTCTCCATTGTTGAAACTCCTGATTCTGCGTTGCCGCGGCTGTTGCAGCCTTTTCTCCTGTTGCTTGGACGCGGACAGATGTGACGAGGAGCGCAAAGCGCAGTCCGCGGCGAAGACCCTCACATCGTATCGCTCTCATAGTCCCTGACGCTCTGGAGCAATGCAAGTGCGGCGTCGCCGCGCCACCAGAGCGCATCCCGAAGGCTCAAGGGCTATTGCCTCGCCGGGCTGTCAGTTTGTTACACTTCCCTACTTGCAGGAGGTTTGGATGTTCAAGCGATCGCCAGCCGTCTATTCCCCCGCGTTGCTCTTTGCTGGTTTACTCTTCGGCGCCGCAGCGATGCAAGTCCAGAGCCAGGCTGTCCCTGCCGCCGCACCGGCCTATCCACCTGTCGTCCATCTGACCACCGAACAGGACCACCAACGAACCATGGACCTGTTGCACATAACCTCCCTGCGTCCCGGGCGCGACGGAAACCCCACGTCGCCCAACGCAGCCAACTACGACGAGGCCAAGGCCAATCCCTATCCCGTTGTTCCAGACCCGCTGGTTCTGAACGACGGAAAAAAGGTGACGACAGCAACCGTATGGTGGACCGAACGCCGCCCCCAGATTGTGGAGATCTTCGACCGCGAGATCTACGGCCGCGTTCCCAGCCACACACCCAAGGTCACCTGGCAGGTGACGAGTGTCAAGAATACAACCAATGGCGGAATCCCGGTCATCACCAAGAGCTTGACGGGCCATGTCGACGACTCGAGCTACCCTCTGATCCCGGTTGACATTCAACTCGAGCTAACAACTCCAGCCCAGGCCAAAGGTCCAGTTCCCGTCATTCTTGAATTTGGCTTTATAGGTCCCTTTCCAACACGTCCCGGAGTTCCAGCAAGGCCTATGCCCCCGCCGCCGCCCGGCCCGACATGGCAGCAGCAGTTACTCGCCAAGGGGTGGGGCTACGCCATCCTGGTGCCCAATAGCGTGCAGGCGGACAATGGGGCAGGCCTCACCGAAGGCATCATTGGGCTCTGCAACCATGGCCAGCCGCGCAGCCTTGAGGATTGGGGTGTTCTACGCGCCTGGGCGTGGGGTGGGTCGCGCGCTCTGGATTACTTCGAGACCGATGCGGACGTCGACGCGAAGCACGTCGGCATCACAGGCCACTCGCGATATGGCAAAGCCGCCCTCGTCGCCATGGCGTACGATCAGCGCTTCGCCATTGGCTATATCAGCTCCTCCGGCGCAGGAGGGGCCAAGCTGAGCCGCCGCAACTTCGGCGAGACCGTGGAGAATGTTGCCGGCACATCGGAATATCACTGGATGGCCGGCAACTTCCTGAAGTACGCCGGTCCTTTGCAGTCGAGCGATCTTCCCGTCGATGCCCATGAACTGATTGCTTTATGCGCTCCGCGGCCTGTATTCATAGGAGCCGGCGCGACCCAGGGCGATGGCTGGGTGGATGCCCGCGGCATGTTCATGGCTGAAGTAGCGGCCGGCCCGGTCTATGGGTTGCTCGGGAAGAAAGGCCTGGGAACGGATCAGTTCCCGCCGATCACGACCCCTGTCATCGACGGCACTCTTGGTTTCCGTCAGCACACCGAAGGCCACACGCCGTTGCCGAACTGGCCCACCTTCATTCTGTTTGCCGAGCGCTTCCTGTCCAGCTAGAGGAGCATGTTGCTTGCGGGGCGGGGAAGGAGAAGTGCTCAGCCGGGAACGGCTAGCTGGGAACAGGTGCACGATTTGTCGCCGACGCAAGCCGGATCGCGTCTCCGGCCGAGTTGAAGATGTGCAGCGAAGCCGGATTGAACCGCAGCTGCACGTGTTGATCCGTCCGCACCGGCGTCTCTCCATTGGTCCGGACCGTGATCGATTCGCCGGTTGGGAGCTGCAGGTGGAGATAGCTTTCCGCGCCGAGATGTTCGACCGCCTGAACCTGCGCGGCGATTCCGCCGGCTGCCACCAGCGTGACGTGCTCGGGCCTGGCGCCGAGGGTTACCGGTTGTCCAGGTTGCAGCGAACTGTCGGAACCGATCGCATGCAGAGTGGCGTCTCCCACGGCAAAGGTGAGGCCCGCAGGATCCGCCTGGCGTACCGTGGCCTGAAGAAAGTTCATGCGCGGAGAGCCGATGAACCCGGCGACAAAGAGGTTGCGGGGATGGCGATAGAGTTCCATCGGCGAGCCGACCTGCTCGATCACACCGGCCTGCATCACGACGATGCGGTCCGCCATGGTCATCGCTTCGACCTGGTCGTGCGTGACGTAGATCATCGTGGCCTGCAATTGGCGGTGCAGCCGGGTGAGCTCCAGACGCATGTGGACCCGCAGAGCCGCATCCAGGTTTGAGAGGGGCTCATCGAAGAGGAAGACCTTGGGATGGCGCACGATGGCGCGGCCGATGGCCACACGCTGACGCTGACCTCCGGAGAGATCTTTAGGTTTGCGCGCGAGCAACGGCTCCAGGTGCAGAATGCGCGCCGCCTCGGCAACCTTCTGTTCGCGCTCCTCCTTGGCGACTCCGGCAAGCTTCAGGCTGAACGACATGTTCTCGGCCACGGTCATGTGCGGATACAGTGCGTAGCTCTGAAAGACCAGCGCTAGCCCGCGCCTGGCCGGCGAGACATGGTTGACGCGCTGCCCATCAATCAGCAGATCGCCGTCGGTGATCTCTTCCAGCCCGGCAATCAGGCGCAGCAGCGTGGTCTTCCCGCAGCCGGACGGTCCCACAAAGACAGTCAGCTCCTGGTCGCGGATGGTGAGATCGATGCCTTTGAGGATCTCCGTCGACTCGTAGCGCTTGCATATCCCGCGCAGTTCTACAGTTGCCATGGCGTACTCCACATTCTCATTTCACCGCTCCGAAGGTGAGGCCACGAACCAGTTGCCTCTGACTCATCCAGCCGAGCACAAGGATGGGAGCGATGGCCATGGTCGAAGCGGCCGACAGCTTCGAATAGAAGAGACCCTCGGGGCTGGAGAAGGATGCGATGAAGGCTGTCAGCGGCGCTGCCTTGGACGCCGTCAGCGTCAGGCTCCAGAAGGCTTCATTCCAGGTGAGAATCACCGCCAGCAGACTGGAAGAGACGATACCCGGAAGGGAGAGCGGGAGCAACAGGTTATAGAGTTCGCGGAGCGGGCCGGCTCCATCCATGCGCCCGGCCTCCAGCACCTCGCGCGGCACCTCCTTGAAGAAGGTGTAGAGCATCCAGATCACGATCGGCAGGTTGGAGAGCATGTCGACCAGCAGAAGTCCGGTGCGCGTATCGAGAAGGCCCAGGTCGCGGAAGATGAGATAGATCGGCACCAGCACGGCGACCGAGGGCATCATCTTGGTGGAGAGCATCCAGAGCAGCGTTCCGCGGGTGCGATGCGTGGGCCGGAATGCCATCGCGTACGCGGAAGGGATCGCAAAGGCAAGGGCCAGCAGTGTCGAGCCCACCGAGATAAAAACACTGTTCCAGGCAAAATGCAGGTAATCCGCCCGCGCCTGGACGGCGATATAGCTGTTGAGAGTGGGATGAAAGAAAAAATGCGGGACCCGGGAGATCGCTTCGGTTTCGGTCTTGAAGCTGGTAAGGACCATCCAGAGGACAGGAAAGGCAAGGACGATCCCTACGGCCCAGCCGAGCAGGGTGAGGGCCAGCTTGCGGCGCAACTTGTGAGCGGTTCTGTTCCTCATGTCTCTGAAGCCATGCTTTCTTTCAGTCCAACTCTTCACCAGTCCAGGCTTTATGCATCAGGTCTCTATGTATCCAGCTTGTGAATTCAGGTTATGGGTCCGCGTTCTTATGAATCAAGATTGCGCGCGAACGAGCGCAGCAGGAACAAGGCAAGAACGTTGGCGAGCACGATTGCCAGCAGACCAGCGACAGAGGCAGCCCCGATATCGTACTCCATGAGAACGTAGCGATAGATCAAGAATGCAAGGTTGGTAGAGGCGAAACCAGGACCGCCAGAGCTGGTGACGTAGATCTCTGCGAAGATGCCGAGCAGGAAGATTGTTTCGATCATCGCGGTGGCTCCAACCGCGCGCCCCAGGTGCGGCCAGATGATGTACCGGAACAAGGCGACAGGGCCCGCTCCGTCCATCCGCGCGGCCTCCTTTCGCTCCGGGTCGAGCGATTGCACCGCGGTGAGCAGCGTGAGGACAGCGAAGGGCAGCCACTCCCAGGAGACGATCACAATGATCGAAGTAAGCGGGGCGGTGGCAAACCAGTCGATGGGCTTCAGATCCACCGATCGCATGAGGAATGCGAGGAAGCCATTGTCCGGATGCATCATCATGTTCTTCCAGACGAGAGCGCTCACGGTGGGCATGACGAAGAAGGGAGCCAGCACCAGCACACGAACGATGCCCCGGCCGAAGAACTCCTGGTCGAGCAGAAGCGCGATCAGCGTGCCGAGCCCGATCGTGAGCGCCAGAACAGCCCCGACCAGAAGGACGGTATTCCAGATCGCGACCAGCAGCCCGGGATCGCTGAACAGATAACGGTAGTTCCCGAACTTATCGAAGCCGTCGCGGCCCGGATCCATCAGGTTGTAGCGCTGGAATGAGAACCAGAGTGTCATCAGCAGCGGGATGACCGACCAGAAGAGCAGCACCGAAATTGCGGGTAAATTGAGCCACAGGCCCCGCCGGGACCGCGAGCCACGGCCATGCAGGCTGGACGCTGCGGGGGGGCTCGATGCGGGGGGCCCGCTCGATGCGGAACCGGTGGAGAGAACTGTCATCGCTTACTGGCCGACCCCCATACGCTGGATGACTCGCTGCGTTGCCCCCTGCGCCTGGCGCAAGGCTTGGTCGACGGTGATATTGCCGGCGAGCGCGGCGGCGAGGATCTGCCCCACCTGGTTGCCAATGGTGGGAAAGGCAGGGATCACAACCATCTGAATCCCGGTATAGGGTACGGGTTGAAGCGTGGGATGCAGCGGATCGGCTGACAGGATGGATTGATAGACCAGACCGGCAAAGGGCGCCGCCGCCAGATAGCGCGGCTGTTCGTAGGTCGAGCGGCGCGTTCCGGGAGGCACGGCGGCCCAGCCATCGGTCTGGGCCACCAGACGGATGTACTCCCGCGATGTGGCCCAGGTGATAAATTTCAGGGCCGCCTGGCTGTGCTGGGACGCCGCCGGGATGGCCAGCCCCCAGAAATAGAGCCACTGCGCGCCACGCGGCGTCACAGCGATGGGTGCGGGCGCGAAGCCCACCCGATCGGCCACCTGGGACTCCTTCGGGTTCGAGAGCGCTCCCGCAGCTACGGTGGCGTCGATCCACATGGCGCAGCGGCCATTCTCAAACAGCGTCAGCAATTCGTTGAAGCCGTTGGACGTGCTTCCCGGCGGACCGTAATTTCGCAGCAGATCGATATAGAGGGAAACGGCGCTGTGCCACTCCGGGGAATCGAGCTGGGGCTTCCAGGACTGGTCAAACCAGCGGCCCCCGAACGTGTTGGCGACGGTGCTGACGTAGGCCATGTTCTCGCCCCAGCCCGGCTTGCCGCGCAGGCACACACCGTACACATCTTTCGCGGGGTTATTGAGCCGCTTCGCGAAGCGCGCAATGTCCTGATAGGTGGGCCGTGCCGGCATGGTGAGCCCGGCCGCGGCGAAAAGGTCTTTCCGGTAGTACGTCAGCGAGCTTTCCGCATAGAACGGAAGCGCGTAGAGTTGGCCCTGCTCCGAGGCCCCATCGCGGATCGGCTTCAGCAGGTCATCGACCTGATAGCTCGGGGGAAGTCTCCCGTTCAGCGGAAGAAGCCAGCCACGGCGGCCCCAGATCGGTGTTTCCAAGGGACCGATGGTGACCACGTCGTACTGGCCGCCATGGGTGGCGGCGTCGGTCGTGG
>CAXUIM010000136.1:0-1457 GCA_964250885.1 uncultured Acidobacteriaceae bacterium
AGAGGTGGGAGGTGTGGCGGGCAGCGCCGACGCGCCTGTCGTGGACTCACCTGGCTTAGGAGTGACCCGCTCCCAGGGCGGAAGGGTCTGCGCGGGCGCCGCGTTGGTCCCGGAAGTGGGCTGGGCTGGCGATTGAGCGGTCGGTGGCGTGGTGGGCGCCGCGGACGCGCCCGTCGTGGACTCCCCTGGCTTTGGGGTGACCCGCTCCCAGGGCGGAAGGGTCTGCGCGGGCAGCGAGCGCGCAGGTCAGGACGGCCAGATGCGTCAGGACGGCCAGATGCGTCAGGACGGCCAGCTGCGTCAGGGCGGTCCGATACGTCAGGCCGGCCCGGGGCGCCGGAACAGGAAGGCGATCTGGCATGCAGAGCCGCATCTGTTCCATGGGACGCACGGATTGCCGGGAAGATAGCCTCACCGCAACAGCATACGCCCAGAACAGAAGGAGAAAGCGGGTTTGTCACTACCGGATATCCGGTGTGGCTGGACGTACAGGCTTGTCATTCGTATGCTGAGGCTTGCAGCGGCGGGACGGGTGCGCAGAGCCGCGACGGGAGCATCGCATGAGTCTCCAGGAGAGCCGAGCGTGAGCCGCAAGGGAACACCGGGCATGAGGTACGGAAATTCCAGCGGGAGCGCCGGACCCGAAGTGTGCCTCGGCCTCATCGTGCCGAGGCCGGCAGGGCCAGCGTCCCGATGGAAAGTGGCCGGCGCCTCCCGGGCCGGGCCGGGTCTGGCCGCGTTCTTCTGGGTCGCATCCTTTTGGGCCGCGCCGCCGCTGCGGGCGCAAGCGGGCTGCACGACGCAATCCAACATGACGCTCACGATCCGCAACGGTCTGGCTGACGCGGCGCTGGCCCTGGGCAACGCGGTGAAGAGTGACAATGCCTCAAGCGTACAGGCGCAGACCATAGCCGCGTTCGCCGGGAACTTCAGTCCCACCGCCAACCTGATCCACACCACAGCCGGCGCGCTGCAGGGGGACACGCTGCGCGTGACCCAGGTGTATGAGCTCAACGCCACCAATCGCAAGCCGGGGGACACCAGCGACGCCGAATTCACCTGTGCCCTGACGGGAACGACCTCCGAGACGGACTTCTCCATTCCGGCCTTGCCGCCGGGAACCTTTGGGTTCGCCATGGTGGAGGCCAGTGGCGCCCGGCCCTGGCTGCTGGCCTTCCTGCTGCAGCAGGAAGGCAGCCAATGGAAGATGGCGGGTTTCTATCCGCAGGCGCGAAGCGCGGCCGGGCATGACGGTCTGTGGTACTGGAGAGCCGCCCGGGCTGCGGCGAAGAATCGGCAGCTGTGGCTTGCCTGGCTGCTGTATGGCGAAGCCGGCGAGCTGCTGCGACCCGCCCTCTTTGTCAGCAGCACGAATCTGGACCTTTTGCAGTCGGAGCAGAGGACCGCTGTTCCTCCAGAGCTGTCCAGCGGCATCGGGCCGGAGACGCCGCTGGTCG
>CAXUIM010000136.1:1467-10532 GCA_964250885.1 uncultured Acidobacteriaceae bacterium
CGCGGCCCGCGGGCCCCCCAGCGCGGGCCCGCGGCAGCGGGCGGGCGCCGCCGGGGGGCGTGACGGCTACGGCGGGCGCCGCCGCCGGCGGCGGTGGCCCGGATGCGAGTGAGTTTCACTTCACCGCGATTTCGGCCTCCGGGTCCGGGGATGGCAAGAGCCTCGACCTGATGCTGCATCTGCGTTTGTCCGCCGGCGCCGATCCCGGGGCGCCCAACCCCGCCGCGGCCAAGGCGCGCAACACGGCGGCCGCGGCGGCGCTGCTCGACGCCCACAAGGAACTTCGGCAGGATTTTACGAACGTCTGGGTCTTCGCCGAGTCGGCCGGCCAGAACGCCTTCGTGACCGAGCAGAGCGTGAATGACATCCCCTGACGGGGTCCTCACCGGCGCCCAGAACGTAATCAAGCGCTGGATCATCAAGCGCTGAATCGTTGCCGCGCAGCCGCCGCATGCTGGTGTTCATGAAACAAATCTGGTAGCCCCGGCCGTACCAGCAGGCGAAACTGCCGCAGGGCGGAGGAACCGCTCCATGGTGCAGTGTGCTATTCCTTCCGGGTGCCCGGCTCGTGCCTGTGAAGCCGCCTCCGGGAGCGCGGCTCCATGGCTTATTCTTGCTTGAGGTACGGAGATCGATTCGATGGCACACATGCAGAAACCACTGGCGCAGGCGATACGGGAACGGAGAGCAACGCCAAGCTTCGATGGAGAGCCCATCCCTGGAGACGATCTGCGGCGGATCCTGGAGGCGGGCCTGCAGGCGCCCAGCGGGTACAACATGCAGCCCTGGCGCTTCATCGTGGTTCAGCAACCGGAGCACAAGCGTCGCCTGCGCGCGGCCAGCTACAACCAGGCCAAGGTCGAAGAGGCCTCCGCGGTGATCGTGGCCTGCGGCGATCGCGACGGCTGGCGTAAAGATCTCGACGAGATGCTGCGGCTGGGGCGCGCGGGCGGCATGCCGGAGAGCTATGCCGAGCAGGCCCGATCCACGGTTCCGGAGTATCTCTCCAGCTTCAGCGACGATCAGATGAAGGGCTGGCTGAACAAAATGGTCATGATGGCCTTTACCTACATGCTGCTGACGGCGGAGGTGATGGGCTATGACACCGCGGCAATGGAGGGATTCGAGCAGGAGAAGGTATGCGAGACACTGCGCCTGCCGATGAGCTACTGGGTAGTGGGGCTGCTGGGCATCGGTCGCCTGAAGGGACCGGACAAGTTCGACGGCGGCCGGTTCGAGTTTTCGCACACCGTCTTCGGCGAAGAGTACGGCAAGCCGCTCAAGCTCAAATAGCGGTATGGGACTCCCGGTCTCTCCGCCCAGCTTGCCCCCTATATCGCCGCGCCGGGAGTATCCGGACGGTCCCATTCCGGGCGTGGGAGCGGTTGTACTGCGCGGCGGAGGCGTCCCCGCTCCACCCCAGCACCCCGCCGCGGTCGCCCCGGCGTATCCCGCCGCAGGCGCCCAGCCTGCCCCTGCCGCAGGGGTTGAAGTTCTTCTGGTCCGGCGCGGCCACGAGCCGATGGCGGGAAGCTGGTCGCTTCCGGGCGGGGCCATTGAGCTTGGGGAGACGGCGGCGCAGGCCTGCGCGCGCGAAGTCCGGGAGGAGACCGGCCTGGACGTCGAGGTGATTGCCCCGGTTGAGACTGTCGACATCATTGTCCAGGACGATAACGGCCGCGTTCGCTTTCACTACCTCATCGTGGACATGTTTTGCCGCGTTACGGGCGTGGAGCCCGCACCGGCCGGTCAGAGCCCGCAGGCCGGAGGAGACGTCCGTGAGGCGGTCTGGGCCCCTGTTGCGGATGTGCTCGATGCAGGAGCTTTCTCGCTGACACCGCGCGCCTGTACAGTGATACGCAAGGCATTGGAGCGATCACAGGGGACCGTGCCCTCGGGAGGGGTGTGCAGGGGCCTCACTTGGGAAAGCGCCACTTGAGGTCCACAGCCCTGGGTACAGCAACCGCGATATTGCTCCGGAACAAACTGAGGATCTTTCAATGAGGGCGTTGGGCCGATTTCTGTTGCTGGTGATTGTGTTGGGTTTGATCACAGGAGTCGTCTTTTACGAGCACCCGCTCTGGGTCGATCTGCAGTGGACCCACTTCAAGCTGTTTCTGGCACGGGTGCAGAGCAATTACGTTTTGACGCCGGAGGGGCGTGTTCACTATTACGAGGCCGAGCCGCGAATCCCCGGGGGCGGAATCCCGCTGGTGCTGGTGCATGGGCTGGCGGACCATAGCGAGAGCTGGGCTCCGATGCTCAAGCGATTGAAGCGGGCCGGCTTCCATGTGTATGCTCCGGACCTGCTGGGTTATGGCCGATCGCCTCACCCGCAGACATCGAATTATTCGATCGCCACGCAGGAGAAGTTCGTGGCTGATTTCATCCAGGCCCTCGGCTTGCAGAAGCCGGACATCGGCGGCTGGTCGATGGGAGGCTGGATTACCCTGCGGCTGGCGCTGGATCACCCGGAGATGGTGAACCGGGTCGTGATCTACGACAGCGCCGGTCTGCGCTACCCGGTTACAGGTGGGGCGCAGGTATTTCATCCCCGGAATATAGCCGATCTGCAGTATCTCTCCGCGCTGCTGGAGCCCCGTGCGCAGCCGTTGCCGAAGTTCGTGCTGCGGGATGCGCTGCGTCGTTTCCAGAGCAACCAGTGGGTCGTGGACCGGAGTATGCAGTCGATGCTGACGGGCTCGGACCTGGTGGATGACCGCCTCGGCACGTTGAGCGAGCCGCTGCTGATCCTCTGGGGAAGCGACGACAAGCTCCTGCCTTTGGAGATGGGACAGAAGATGCATAGCCTCGACCCCCGGTCGGAACTGGACATTGCGGAAGAGTGCGGACACCTGGCGCCGCTGACCTGCTCGTCGCGGGTGGCCGCGGCTACGGCGGATTTTCTCAAGACCAATCCGGCGCCGGAGGGCGGAGTCCGCACCCTGACTGCAATGCACTAGGAGCTTGTTGAACTAGGAGCTTGTTGAAAGCACCTCGGATGTCCGCGAGGCAAGTACGAAACCCTCAAT
This sequence comes from uncultured Acidobacteriaceae bacterium, assembly GCA_964250885.1. Lineage (GTDB taxonomy): Bacteria > Acidobacteriota > Terriglobia > Terriglobales > Acidobacteriaceae > Granulicella. The sequence goes on from CAXUIM010000136.1 coordinate 4,500, forward strand.
TAAAGCGGGTTTCGCGAAGCTAGCGAAGCCACAAAAGCCGATTTCAACAAGCTCCCCGGAGATGCTCCGGAAGCTGTTACCGCGCGCGCTTCTTGCGGGCGGCGGCGCGGGCGCGGCGCTTCAACTCCCAATCGGAGAACATGGTCCCGCGGCACTGGGGTGCGCCGCAGTAGCAGTCGCAGTTGTCGTCCTCGGAATCATAGAGGTTGTACTCGTAGAGCAACTCCTCGTTGGGGCTGATATCGCGGAGAGCGAGGATGTAGATGCGGCCGCGCGACTGCTCCGTCTCACAGTTGGGAGCGCAGGAGTGATTGATGAACATGGCCGCGCCGAAACCGTCAATCACATCGCCTTTGGGGCCAAGGCCAAAGAGATACGTCACCGGACGGTCCGCATAGCGCTCGTTGGCGAGATCCTTGGAGATGCGGGGACCGTCATACTCGGCGATGCGCCGGCCGCGCCGAATGGGGTCGAGGGTGTAGCAGCCGGCGGCGTGGATGGAGGACGAACGGATGATCAGACGCGGGAGAGGAGTAGAACGGGTCTGCGGCATTGGCATGGAGTATAGCAAGAGCCCAGGCTCGGAGACTGGATGCAGTTCGAGCGAGCCGCCTCCGCCACCGGGCGCGGAGGCCGTCCACTTCAGAAGTAGCGGCGCAGGAGTAGCGCCGCCAGTTTTCCTGTCGTCTAATAGGGAAGAGATGAGGTCAATAAACCGATCGCGAGAGGGCACGCGGGGCCGCCTGATGTCGCAGCGCCTGATGTTGCACCGCCTGATGTCGCACCGCCTGGCGCCAACCAGGCTGGCGCTACGCAGCCTTGCGCTCGGCGCGCTGCTGGCCGGAGTCGCCGCCGCAGGCCAGACCGCTCCGCCCACCCAGGGTACATGCACTTTCACCGACGAGAACGGCAAGGTGGTGACGCTGCCCAACTGTGGCGCCCCGGCCGCGGGCAGCCCCGGCACCGCGCCCTCAATCCCTTCACCGGCAGCGCCGGGTGCGGCCAAGAGCTTCCCCTACCCGGGTGACAGCGATTCCGGCGACAGCAGTTCCGGCAGCGGCTCTTCAGCAACCGGGCTGCCTGCCGCGCCGGCAGCTCCGCAAGCTCCCGCAACTCCGCAAGCTCCCGCAGCTCCGCAGACTACCCCATCTCCGCAGGCGCCCTCGTCTTCGCAGGCGCCAGGCAACGCCAGTTCGCCGGACGCTGGGTCCGGCAACAGCAGCGCGCCCGCGTCCAAGCGGTTTCCGTTTCCGGGCGAGGACTCTTCCGGAAGCGCGAGCAGCCCTACCGGCGGCGCCGCCGCGCCAGCCGCGCCGGGTGGATTACAGGATGCGGGCAGCTCCGGGAGCAGTTCCAGCAGCTCCGGTAGCTCCAGCAGCTCGAGCAGCTCCGATAGCTCCAACAGCTCCAGCGGCAACTCCGATGACAACGGATCGGGTCCTCTGGCCGGGGACAACGATCCCGCAGCCAAGGCAGCGGCAGAGAGGCATCGCCGCCAGCTGCCGGCAACCCCGCTGCAGTCTGACTCCGACCGCGAGCAGGAGGACGTGCGGGTCGCCGGCTTCTACCAAAACGACGCAGATTACAAAGGCGCTTATGCGCGCGCCAGGGACGCCGTGTCCCTGGCCGACGACGACGCCCAAGCCCACCTCGCCCTCGCCGAAGCGGCGCGCAAGCTGGGTAAACTCGACGAGGCGGAGACCAACTACAAGAAGTGCCTGACGCTGGATCCGGTGCCCAAAGTGCGGAAGGCCGCGGAAAAGGCGCTCAAGGAGATGGAAGGCGGCGACTGAAGCGATATCAGGTTGCTGTACCCAGGGCGGCGGACTTCCAGTGTCTCTTCCCAACAAAAGCCCCCGGCACACTGCTGCCGATCGCGTAGCCCTCCTGCCTTGCTTTGGACGCTCCGGCTGCAGGGGTACAGGGGAGCTTTGAGTCTGGTGGCGATCCTTGAAGAACGGCAGTCGCCTTGTGTACCCGCTGGAGAGCAGCAGAAGAGAAGCTGTAATTTCTTTCTGTTCTTCACTATAGCCGAAGAAATTCAGGAGAAGGTTTACGGATACGGTCGGCGCAGAAACGCCGGTGGGTCTGTGGGCAGCGGGCGTGATAATCCCCGGGACTGCGGCTTCTTGACAGACTTCGGTGCTCCTGCCGTGCCCCTGGGACGGCTGAAGGCGGCGCCTGCTTCCTTGACTTCCGTACACTCATCGCCGAGATCCTCCTGCACCTGGAGGTACTTGCGCAGGTAGCGGAGCGGATCCTCGGCCAGAGCCATCTCGCGCAGGTGATAGCGCCAGGCATCGCGGCGGGCGCTGCGCCGGGTAAAGGACTTGCGGCTCACGGTGGCCACGGAGCCGTCGGCCATCAGACGGTCGAAGCTCTGGGCCGGCACGGCAAAGGTAATATCCTCGCCGGCCTTCCAGAAGGCACAGGCGAAGTCGTGAGAGAAGAGCAGCGCGTAATAGCGGCGCTGCTGGTCGAGCAGGGTCAGCGACGCTTCGGCGCTGATCCAGGGTAGGCCGAGGCGGCCGATATACCAGCGGCGAAACTCGAAGCCATTCGTGCGTGCGCGGCCCACCACCAGAGTGAGAAGTTCGAGGCGTGTCATCGGCTTGAAACCACACTAAACCAGACGGGCTAAAGTTGGCCAGTGTCGTCTATCGCCGATTTATCAAAATCCTGTGGAAGTAATGCTTCTGACACACTCTTTTCCTGATTAGCGTTCCCGTCACCGCTTGAAAACCGTGCCGCACCGCTCTGCGGGAACGGCCACGGAACTCAAAGCTCCCGCTGCAAGGCCAGGAGAACAGCTGCTCGATCGATACAGGGCGGGCCGTTGGGAGCCGTGTGCAGGGTGGCTTCTCCTGAGGAGAAGGCCACTTGAATCCGCGGCCGTGGGTACAGCAACCCGGATATTGCTTTAGCCGCCGTAGCTGGTTTCCTTGCGAATGCGCTCGCGGAGCGCTTCGGACTGGGCCGACGCCGGCGGCGGCATAGCCGGGGCGAGGCTCGCATACCGCCGGCGCCAGAGCCGCATCATCACGAACACAGCGAGAAACCCAAGACCAAGTACGGCAAACGGAACGATCCAGGCAACCGTATCGAACCCACCGCGGATGGGAGCGGCCAGGACGATCGCGCCGTATTTGGCGGCAAACCAGTTCAGGACGCCGGCGGCGGGCAAACCGGTTGCGATCTGGCGATGCAGTTCATCGATCATCACCGGCGAGACCGGGCAGCCGACATGGTTGCACTCCAGCAGAATCTGATTGCAGCTGCACTGGCAGACCAGGTTATGACCGAGCTGATCGAAGCGCGTGGACGGCGTGCCCGCGCCCAGCATGGTGAAGGCAATCCCTGCCAGCAGAAGGCTCTGCAGCAGACGGCTCGAACCGATGGCCCGCAGGCGCCACCCCCAGCCGGTGCGCCGCCCGCCGTTTGGCCCGGATGACGATTCGGATGCAGAGCCAGAGACCGAGGGCAGGGTGCATATGCGCTCGCCAGAGGAGTGCAGAGGAGCTTCAAGCATGGGGAGTCTCGCGAGCGCTGTCACCGCGTTCCCAGGTTCCAAAGGCAGGCCGGGGCGTGCCCATGGCGCCTATAGTGCCGATAGGTCCGGGACTCAGCAGGGGCGTACGGACGGGCGCCTCCACGCGGCGTGCCAGGGGCTTAAGCGGCGGCGCCAGAGCGATAACGGTTCCAAAGATCACAATGCCCACACCAATCCAGATCCAGTTAACCAAGGGGTTGAGGAAAACTTTGATAATGGGGCGGTCGGTGTCCGGATTACGGCCCTCGAAAACCACGTACAGATCGCTGGCCAGGGTGGAGTGAATTGCGACCACCGTGGAAGCCTGGGCGTGATCGGTATCGGGGAAGTAGATGCGGCGTTCGGGCGCCAACTGGGTAAGCTTCCTGCTGGAGTTGTGAAACAGCCCCGAAGTCCTGTAGACGTCCAGCAGCGCATAATCGGTCTCGTAGTTGGGAGTGGAGTCCTGCGTATAGCTCTGGCAGACCAGCTTGTACCCATTGAGCTGAATGGAGTCGCCAAAGGACATCTCCAGCTCTTTGGACTGGTTGAAGGCCGAGCCGGCCAGGCCGATGAACAGGACCACGATGCCGAAGTGGATCAGATATCCGCCGTAGCGGCGCGTATTCCGCCGGGTGAGCAGCACTCCGGAGGCGAGCAGGTTCTTCCGGGTCTGGGTTCGGACGACGCCCGCGCCGCGCAGGAATTCCGCTGTGATGGCAGTTATGACGCCCGCACCCAGGGAGAAACAGACCAGGGCATAGATCGAACTCGCGGCATCCTCATCCTGCCAGGGACGAACGCCAGCGACCATGAGCGCCGCCGCGGTGACCAGGATTGCGATGCAGGGAAGCACGAAGTTGCGGCGGATGGCGCGCAGCGACGTGGAGCGCCAGGCCAGCAGCGGACCCACCCCGGTGAGAAAGATCAGGAACAGGCCGATGGGAACGGCCACGCGATTATAAAAAGGCGGCCCGACCGTGACCTTCGAGCCTTGAACGTACTCCGAGAGCACCGGAAAGAGCGTACCCCAGAGCACCGTGAAGCAGGCTGCGAGAAGAACCAGGTTGTTGAACAGAAAGCTGGACTCGCGCGAGACCAGCGACTCGAGACGGTTTTCCGCGCGCAGGTGGTCGCGCTGGCGGAAGAAGGTGAACAGGCAGACGGCGAAGATGACGACCAGGAAGGTTGTGAACCAGTCGCCGATCGAACTCTGCGCGAAGGCGTGAACCGAGCTGACCAGGCCGGAGCGGGTGAGCAAAGTCCCCAGGATGGAGAGCATGAAGGTGATAAAGATGAGCCAGACGTTCCAGCCCTTCATCATGCCGCGCTTCTCCTGCATCATCACGGAATGCAGAAAGGCGGTCCCGGCGAGCCACGGCATCAGGGAGGCATTCTCGACCGGATCCCAGCCCCAGTAGCCGCCCCAGCCGAGCACGGCGTAGGCCCAGTGCATGCCCAGACAGATGCCGCAGGTGAGGAAGAGCCAGGTGACCATGGTCCAGCGGCGCGTAATGTGGATCCACTTCTCGCCGGGATAGCGCATCATCAGCGCTCCCAGCGCAAAGGCGAAGGGCACCGAAAAGCCGACGTAGCCCAGATAGAGCATGGGCGGGTGAATCACCATCTCCGGGTACTGCAGCAGCGGATTCAGACCGAACCCGTCGGCGTGCAGGGGACCGGGCGCCAGCGCAAAGGGCGAAGCGGCGAAGACCAGCAGCAGAAGGAAGAAGACCTGCACGGCCGACAGGATGGTGGAGGCATACGCCGTGAGCGTGATGTCGGTCTTGTGGCGCAGGCGCAGCACGAAGCCATACGCGGCCAGCAGCCACGCCCAGAGCAGAAGGGAGCCCTCCTGGCCCGACCATAACGCGGAGAACTTATAGGCCCAGAAGAGGGAGCGGTTGGTGTGGTGCAGAACGTAATCGACGGAGTAGTCGTTGGTGAAGGCCGCGTAGATCAGGGCGAAGGCCGCGCAGGAGACGGCGATAAAGCTGGCCAGGCCCGCGCGGCGCGAGGTCTCGCGCAGGCGATCCGGGGCTACGGCCAGGGTGCGCCCCTGGGCTATGGCCCACAGCGCCAGACTCCCGGAGAACAGGGTGTAGACGCAGAGCGCCAGCGCCAGGAGTAGCGAGAAGCTGCCGAACGACGGCATGGGATGAGACATTCGGGGGCACGTCCTCTGACTGTCTCTATCTTCTCAAACAATCGGCGCGCACGCACCAGGCGAGGTCCGGGGGGGGAATGCCGCTGCTGAAATCAATGTGCCGCGGGCCGGCAGGAACGCCTTGCGGCCGCGGGTGTGACTCGCACGAGGTCGCTGCAGCGGCCGCGACCCTCCCAGATCCGCAAGTGTGCTGTGAGCCGGTGGCCTTGATTTCAGACCGGTGGTTCAGCCGGTCGCCTTGCTCAGACCGGCGACTTCAGGTGAGACAGCGTCTTTGATTCAACCAGGCGGTGTACGCTGGCCAGCAGGTTATCCGGGAGCAGTGGTTTCACCCGGA
>CAXUIM010000137.1:0-10472 GCA_964250885.1 uncultured Acidobacteriaceae bacterium
GCGGCCCGGTTCGTATGAACTGTGTATGGGTCACTAAGCTGGAACCGATATAGGGAGTGGGCGATCGCACAAACCGATCGCTCACAACAGCGTTCTAAAGACGGCAATGTGCTGCCGAGTTCGAGTATCGCAGTGCACGCGGTTCGCATGGATCGCTACATGGCTTGTGCTGTGCGACGATCAAGATTCAAGAGCTTGTGAAAAAGCACCTCGGATGTCCGCGAGGCAGGTACAAAACCCGCAATCAAAGCGCGCGAAGCTAGCAAAGCCACAAAAGCCAATTTTCAACACGCTCATAAAGATGCACAAGATCGTTCGTAGAATGGCAGACGGAGATTCGGTTCGATGCGATTCCAACAGATACTGAGCGCTGTGTTATTCGCGCTGCTGTGCGCCTCTTTCCCGGGCGCGGCTCAGGTAGCACCTTCGCTCCCGCATGCGGCGGCGGCGCCTCCCGATACCTTTACCGATCCACTGCTGCAGACCGGACCTGATCCGTGGGTCGTCTGGTGGAAGGGTTTTTACTATTACTCGAACTCCTCGGGCAGCAATCTCACGTTGAGGAAGACCGCGGATATCACCGATCTTCGGCATGCACAGAAGGAGGCCGTGTGGGTTCCGGAGCCAGGACATCCCTGGTCGCAACAGCTATGGGCGCCTGAACTCCATCGCTGGGGCAACAAGTGGTACATCTACTTCGCTGCCGATGCTGGTGACAATGCATCGCACCGCATCTACGTGGTCGAGAACGACAACGATGACCCCATCGAGGGGACCTGGACCTTCAAAGGCAAGATCACGGATCCCAGCGACCATTGGGCCATCGACCCGACTACTTTCGAACTCCGCGGTCAGCATTATCTTGTCTGGTCGGGATGGCCCGGGCCCAATGACGGCGAACAAGATCTGTACATCGCGCATATGAGTAACCCCTGGACCATCGACTCGCCGCGCACGCTGATCTCGACGCCGGGCTTTCCCTGGGAGGAGCACGGCAACCTGCCCGGGCGGCACGTCAACGTCAACGAAGGGCCCGAATACATCTCGCACGGAAACAAGATGTTCATTGTCTTCTCGGCGTCCGGTTGCTGGACGGATTTCTACACGCTCGGCGTCCTGGAAGCCCGCCTGGACGCGGACCCGCTCCAGGCCAGGAGCTGGACCAAAGTCGGCCATCCCTTTCTGAGTACAGACCCAAGCTCGGATGCTTTCGGGCCAGGGCACAACGGCTTCTTCAAGTCGCCCAATGGGCAGGAAGACTGGATCATTTACCACGCCAATCCCGCGCCGGGCGAGGGCTGCGGAAACCTCCGCTCGCCGCGCATCCAGCGTTTTACCTGGAACGAGCTGGGCCGCCCAAACTTCGGAAAACCTGTACCGCTGGGGGAGCCGCTGCAGAAACCCGCCCAGTAGAACATTTCTCCTGTACCTGCTACAGCCAACGGGAGGATGAGCATCAACAGAGCGGCAGCGCTAGCGGTAACCCAGATGCGGTAACCCAGATAAGGAGTAACGATCACTCAGACAGGTGACGCGGATGGACAGCAAAACCAAGGCTGTCATACCATCGGACGACGTCTGCGGCTACTCCGTAGATATCCACTTCCGGCCGAGGCCACGCCGTACTACCAGAGAACCCTCAGGCTCGCGAAGACGGTGGAACCGGCTTTCCAAAGCTCCTCCATCGCCGGGCTTGCAGAACGACTCGGAGCAAGCAGCGGTAAAGCAAAGGAAGTAAGGGAAGTTCTAAGTCCATCTTCCGTGACATGCCCGCTCTTCTGTATTGTTCTTGTGCACGGCTCAGGACGGTTAATGGACACGCAACTTCGCGCGCCGCAAACAGCATCATCCGGCAATCGCTTCCTGGATCGCCTTGGAATTCCTTCCGTTTTGGCCTGGGGCTTCCTGGGTTTGCTGCTCTTTATGATCGGCGACGGAGTGGAGTCCGGCTATCTGGCGCCGTACCTGGTCGAGCGGGGACTCACGGATCGCGCCGTGGCCTCCGTGTTCACAATGTATGGGGCGGCCGCTGCTCTCGCGGGCTGGCTCTCCGGCACGCTCTCGGAGGTCTGGGGACCGCGCCGCGTTATCACGCTCGGCTTCGTGCTCTGGATCGGCTTCGAAGTGCTGTTCCTCACCGTGGGCCTGCGCCACGCCAATCTTGCTGCCGTGCTCATCACCTATGGCCTGCGCGGCCTGGGCTACCCCTTGTTCGCGTTCGGCTTTCTTGTCTGGATCACCGTGGTCGCCCCGGAGGGAAAGCTGGGGTCGGCGATGGGCTGGTTCTGGTTCGCCTTCACCGGTGGTCTGCCGACCCTGGGCTCCGTACTGGCCCGCTTCGCGATCCCTCGCCTGGGGGCCTACGGAACATTCTGGCTGGCCACCGGCCTGGTTCTGCTGGGCGGCGTCACCTTGCTGGCCGGCGTTCGCGAGAAGACCGGTTCACGGCGGCTGGTCACAGCCAGAGCGGCTCCGGTGCGCGCGCTCCTGGACTCCATCGCACTGGCCTGGCGCAAGCCGAAGACCGGGATCGCCTGCCTGGTGCGCGTGATCAACACAGCCCCGGAGTTCGGGTTCTTTGTGTTCCTGCCGGCGTTCTTCGAACACGTGGTGGGCTTCTCCCAGGCGCGCTGGCTTACGCTGCTGAGCTCCATCTTTCTTTCCAACATCATCTGGAACCTGCTCTTCGGTTTGATTGGAGATCGCTTCGGCTGGCGCCGCACGGTTGCCCTCTTCGGCGGCTTCGGCTGCACTTTGACCACCCTCGCCCTGTACTATGTGCCGTTGATGCACCACAGCTTTCCGGCAACCCTGATCGTCGGTGTACTCTACGGGGCTACGCTGGCCGCGTACGTGCCCCTGTCGGCCTTGATGCCCAGCCTGGCGCCGGCCCATAAGGGCGAAGCGCTCTCGCTGTTGAGCCTGGGTGCGGGAGCCAGCGTTTGGACCGGGCCGGCTCTGGTTGGGCTTTTGCTTCAACCGCTCGGCGTGGTGGGCCTGATGTGGACCTTCGCCGGACTCTACTTCGTCAGCGGCCTCATGGCGCTGTCGCTGACGCTGCCCGCCAGCGCGGAACGTCCGCGGCCGGAGCTGGCATGGCGTGGCTAGCGATTGACGCTGGAACCTCGGTGATCAAAGCCGTGGTCTTCGCCGATGACGGCAGCGAACACAGTGTTACGCGTCAGGCGACGACCGTTCTGCATCGCCAGCCCAGCTGGTCCGAGCAGAATATGCACAGCGTCTGGGAGGCCGTGATTTCTACCGTCCGCCGCGTCGCGGCTACAACCGAACAGACGATCCAGGGGATCGTGTGCACTGCACAAGGCGATGGATGCTGGCTGGTCGATGTCGCGGGCGAGCCCACCGGCAATGCAATTCTGTGGAATGACGGCCGCGCGGCCGGGCTGGTGGAACAGTGGCAGCAGGCTGGCCTGATCGAGGCGAGCTTCCGCACCAGCGGCTCGGTCACGTACCCGGGCCTGCCCAACGCCATCCTGGGCTGGCTGCGGCAGCATGAGCCGGCCCGGCTCGCGCGCTCGCGCTGGGCGCTCACCTGTAACGGCTGGCTGATCGCGCGCCTGACCGGGCAGATCGTCGCGGACCTCTCCGACGGAGCCAATCCCTTTGGCGACCTGGAGGCCCGGGGGTACTCGGCCGAGACGCTCACCCGTTATGGCCTGGACAGCGAGGCGCATCGCCTGCCGCCGCTGGTCGCGGGCCGCGACGCCGTATTCCGCTTGAGCCCGGCGGCCGCGGCGGCCCTTTCTCTGCCGGCCGGTTTACCGGTCGTGATGGCGCCCTACGACATCGTCACCACCGCCTACGGTTCGGGTGCGGTGCAGGCCGGGCAGGCCTGTGTCATCCTCGGCACTACCATCTGTGCGGAGGTTCTTTGCTCTGCCATCGATCGCCAGGCAGCCCCCATGGGCACGAGCCTTCCGCTGGACGGCGGTCTGTATCTGCGCGCCATGCCCACCCTCACCGGATGCCAGGCGCTGCAGTGGACCGCCAGGGCGCTCCACGTCGACGGTTTCCAGGAACTTGAACGGCTGGCGGCCGCCGCACCGCTCACCCATCGCCTGCCGTTCTTTCTGCCCTACCTCTCGCCGGCTGGAGAGAGAAGTCCCTTTCTCGCTCCGGAGGCGAGCGCAAGCTTCCACGGTCTGACCCTGGGTACATCCCGGGCCGCCATCGCGCGTGCCGTCTATGAAGGCCTGACCTTTGTGATCCGCGAGTGCCTGGAAGCGGCCGCTGAGGGCAACCCGCTTACCGAGGTGCGCGTGTGCGGCGGCGGCGCTCGCAGCGACTTCTGGTGCCAGATGATCGCCGATGTGCTCAGGGTTCCTGTCATCCGGCCCAGCGACACGGAGGTGGGCGCCCGGGGAGCGCATCTGTTCGCTCTCTTTGCAACCGGGCAGACCGCCAGCGTGGCCGAAGCTGCCGGCCAGCATGTGGTCGACTCCACCGCCTTCACGCCATCTGCGGAGGCGTTCCCGGCCTATGCCCGGTCTTTCCGTATCTTCCGCGATCTCCGCGAGCGAGCGCGCGGCCAATGGGAAAGCCTGGAATCGACGAATCAGGATCCGGCGAATCAGGAGCAGACGTCATGAAGCAGCCGGTGTATCTGGGCATCGATCTCGGCACGCAGAGCGTGCGGGTGATCGCGGCGCGCGAGGATGGCGGCCTGGCCGCCAGTGCGGCGCAGCCATTGGAAAGCCGGCGAGCGGGCGCACGCCACGAGCAGTCTCCCGACCTCTGGTGGCGCGCCGTGGTGCTCTGCTGCCAGGCCGTCGTGGCGGAACTCGGCCCCGACGCAGAGATCGCCGGGCTGGCCATCGACGCGACCTCCGGCACCATTCTTCTGCTCGACGAGCAGCTTCGTCCGCTGACCGGGGGCCTGATGTACGACGACGGCCGGGCGCGCGAGGAAGCGGGTCTGGTCAACGCCGCGGGTGCGCCCCTATGGCAGGAGCTCAGCTATCGCATGCAGCCCTCCTGGGCGCTCCCCAAACTGCTTTGGCTCGCCCGCGCAGGGCAGATTCCCCGCGGAGCCCGGCTCTGCCACCAGAACGACTTCATCAACGCCCGGCTCGCCGGCCGCCTGCTTGCCACCGACTCCAGCAACAGCTTGAAGACCGGGTACGACCTGATCCGCCGCACCTGGCCAACCGCCGTGCTCGATGCACTCGGACTGGACCCTGCGCTCTTCCCAGAGGTTGTGCCCCCGGGCACACCCATCGGCGTTGTGTGTGGCGAAGCCGCGGCGCAGACCGGCCTGGCCGCCGGAACCCCTATCATCAGCGGCATGACGGACGGTTGCGCGGCACAGATTGCCTCGGGCGCCACAAGCCCCGGCAGCTGGCACTCGGTAATAGGAACCACGCTTGTGCTCAAGGGCGTCACGCCCCATCTGCTGCACGATCCTCTGGGTGTGGTCTACTCCCACCGATCCGCCGATGGCTACTGGCTGCCCGGCGGCGCCTCCAGCACGGGCGCCGGTGCGATCGCCCGGGAGTTCGCCGCCGGGGAACTCGAGGCACTCAACCAGGCCGCGCTCCGCTCCCCTCCGACATCGCTCGTTATCTATCCTCTGGTCGGCCAGGGAGAGCGCTATCCGTTCGCCGCGCCCGAGGCGCAGGGCTTCAGCCTGGGAGAAGCCTCTTCGTCCTCGGAGCAATTTACAGCCCTCCTCCAGGGCATCGCCTTCATCGAGCGCCTCGCCTTCGATGCCCTCCGCCAGATCGGCGCGCCGACCGAGGGCCGCTTCACCATCTCCGGGGGGGCCACCCGCAGCGAGGCGCTCAATCAGATCCGTGCCGATCTGCTCGGACGCGACCTCGGTATTCCGCGCAGTACCGAGGGCGCCTTCGGCATGGCCATGCTGGTCGCAGCGCAATCGTCATCGCTCGCCGAGGTGACCCAACGCATGGTTGTCATCGACCGGATCATCTCTCCCCGCCACTCGCCTGCGTTCTATGCCGCGCCGTACACACGGCTCATCGCCGAGCTCACCGCGCGCGGCTGGCTGCCACAGGATATGGCCGCCGCTACGCTTGCGCAGGTGCACGCATGACCCGCATCGTCCTGGTTCGCCATGGCGAGTCGGAGTGGCACGCCGGGAATCGCTTCGCCGGCCGAACCGATATCGGCCTGACCGGCAAAGGCCGGCAGCAGGCGGAAGCTCTCGCCCACTGGGCTCGGACGGCCGGGCTGACGGCGGTGTGGAGTTCGCCACTGCGCCGGGCTCGTCTCACGGCGGAAGGCGCCGCGCACGCTGCCGGACTTCCGCTCGTCCTGGAAGAGCGCCTGCTGGAGCTCGACTTCGGCCGCGGCGAGGGCCTCACCGCCGCCGAGATGCGGGCCGCTTTTCCTGAAGAGCGCGCCGCCTTTGAACGCGACCCGGTCCGTCATCCTCTCCCTGGAGGAGAGGACCCCGAAGCCGCCGCGGCCCGGGGCGTCGCCGCGCTGCAGCACATCGCCGCCAGCAACCCCCACGGCCGCAGTCTGGTCGTGGCGCACAGCACGCTGTTGCGCCTCGTGCTCTGCCGCCTGCTCTGCATTCCCATCTCCCACTACCGTACGGTCTTTCCCGACTTCGCCAATGGCGCGCTTACCGAGCTGCATTTGCGGCCGCGGGGCTGGGCCATGCTCACCTTCAACGCTCCACTCTCGAACTCAGCATGATTCCTGTGGTTTGTTCAGAATCATGCTCCAACAGAAAACATGCTCCAGGCATTCATATACGAGGCGAGGATACCCAATGCTGCCGAAACTGCTCCTGATCGGAGACCACTTCATCGCCCCCGGCCTCATGCGTCAGAAGCTGGGCGCCCTGGCCGCCCGCTTCCAGATCGCCGAAGCGGCAACGCCGTTCCCGCTGGAGCCGTTTCGCGAGATCGCTGAAGTGCGCGAGGCCTCCGGCTCCGAGGAACAGATGATCGAACAACTCGCCGGCGTCTCCCACTGCATCGCCCATCATGCACCGCTGACCCGGCGCGTGCTGGAGCATGCACCGGAGCTCAAGCTGTTCATTGTCTGCCGCGGCGGTCCGGTCAATGTGAATGTGCCGGCCGCGACCGCGCACGGGGTTACCATCGCCTACACCCCGGCACGCAACGCCGCCGCCACCGCCGAGCACACCATCGCGATGATGCTCAGCGCCCTGCGCGGCATACCGGCTGCTGATGCGGCCATTCGCCGCGGGCAATGGCCGGGCGACTACACCTACGCCACCGCCGCCTTCGAGCTGGAGAGCGCCAGCGTGGGCCTGATCGGCTATGGAGCCATCGGCCACATCGTCGCACGGATCCTGCGCGGCTTCGGCGCCCGCGTGCTCATCTACGATCCCTTCGCCAGGCTCGACGCGAGCGATGCTGTCGAATCCTGCTCGCTGAACGACCTACTGGACCGGGCCGATATCGTCTCGCTGCATGCCCGCGAAACGCCGGAGTCTCGCAACGTGCTGGGAAGGGAACAGATTGCCCGCCTCCGCCGCGGCGCGGTCGTGGTCAACTGCGCACGGGGATCCCTGATGGATTACGACGCTGTCGCCGACGCGCTCTCCTCCGGGCACTTGTTCGCCGCGGCCGCCGACGTTTTCCCTGTTGAACCGATCCCCGCCGGCTCGCGTCTGCTGCAGCTTCCGAACTTCATCCTGACGCCCCACCTCGCCGGGGGCACGCGCCAGGCCGCGGAGAAGGCCGCGACCATTGCCGCCGAAGAGCTGGACGCGTTCGTGGCCGGACGGCCCCTGCGCTACCGCGCCAATCCCGCGGTTGCCGCATCAGCGCCTGCGCGCCCCGCGTGATCCTGGCAAGACAGCGCATCGCCAGACTCCTGCCAAGGTAAGCTCGCGCGCATCCAGTTTCCTTGTTGAAAGTGATCCTTTCAGGGTACGAAGCGAACAAAAGAAAACAAGCTGCTCCTGATCACGGCAGGAGCAGCAAACCGGTCGACAGTGCGGCTGCTGATTCCTGCCCTCAGAGTCATGAAAGATCATTTCTCACCCGACGCGCAGGCGAAGCTGGCCCGTCTTGCTGCCCAGCGGGGCCGCGAGAGCGACGCGCTTGTCATGGAAGCGATCGAACTCATGGTGCACCAGGACGAATGGTTCATGGCCGAGGTTCAGACAGGTTTGCGCCAAATTGAGCGAGGGCAGACGGTGAGCCATGAGAACGTGGGAACACGTCTGGATGCAACTCTCTCCAGCAGACAGCAGCCCGCTTCATAGAGCTTCGCTGGACGGAAGCCGCTGCCGCTGCCGCTGACCTTGGACGAATAGCCGATTCCCTCCTCGAACACACGCCCGACCCGCGGCTGGCATTGTGCGGGTCATCTATGATGTCCCGGCGAAGCTCATGGAGTTTCCCGGCATGGGGCGACCGGGCAAGGTGGACGGCACCCGCGAGCTGGTGCTTTTTATCCTTGCCGTACATCGAGGCTGAAGCGAAACTGCCAGTCTCCTCCGGCCCATTGCACATAGTTCGTTCCCCAGGCGTTGTTGAAGAGCCCAAAGTGCACTCCCCCCTTGAGGTCCGGCTGCGCCAGTGAGAAGTTCAGCGGCGATCGTCCCGCGACCGCGACCAAAGGGGCGTCCAGGGCTTCGATCTCGAAGGGCGTCTGCGCGCCCTCCCGGTACTGAATCCGATCGGCGGCATGCATACTGCGGCCCCCGCCCGGCGCCACATCGTCGAGTGCCACCGTTTCATCCACCTTGCGAACGGACCAGTTGCCCCGCGAGTCGCTGAGCGGATCAAAGGTGAGCCACATGGCCTCGGGCATGCGATTCTCGATCTTGCCAAACGTGGAGACCGTCAGCTCCAGGCGCGGTGATTGCGTGGGACAGCGCAGCTCGCAGAACATCGCCTTGGGCCAGGCCACATTGCCGGTGTTTTGGGCCGCGTCATCCTGGATCTCCCACTGCAGCAGGATGCGGTCTTCGGCCTGCGTATGCTCTACCCAGCAGGAAAGCAGCCGAGGATGCCACTCGCGCGACAGGGCGCCAAAGCGGTCGATCTCCGGCTTGCCGAAGTCACGCGGCGCCCAATCCGCCGTGGTCTTGATGTAGCGGCGGAGGAAGCCGGCATAGTCCTCTGCGGAAAGCGTCTGATAGGTGAACAGCGCCAGGGGATGCGCTGCGCTGGCCCACTCCCGTGCACCGGCGCGGCTCTGCAGACGAACCAGGGCCCCGGTGGACGGATCGAAGACCAGCCTGAAGTGAGTCGTTTCGAGCATGGCCGCTGGATCGTGACGCCGCATGGGCGATTGCTGCATCTCCTGAAGCCGGCCGCGCACCGGCGCCAGCATTTGAAACCGGCTCTGCACCTCCTTTTGCAGGGGAGTGGGCAGGCTGGCCACCGCCGTGGCGATGTCCTGGCGCTTCTCTTCCCAGCTGCGTTGCATGATCTGGTAACCCGGCTGGTCCAGCACCCTCGCCAGATCGGCAGGGCGGTAGTGCTCATAATCGAGGTAGGTCTTGGTGTCGGTTCCCCAGGTATGTTCGGGGGCCAGCAGCAGGCGCCGCAGCAGTTGACGGTCGGTCGCATCCCCGATACCAAGCCGCCCCTGATCGATCCATTGCTGGCGCAGCCGCGCGGCCTCACGATACTGCGCGACCTTGAGCGGGTCGCTGGCTACGCCGTAGATCCACGTATCGCCGATCTCGCTATGCACCACGGGCAGTGTCTCGCGCACCGTGTCCACAGCCGCTGCGACTTCGTTGAACGTGGCGGCCCGCACCGCCGCCCCGGGAAACTGCTGGCGCAGCCGGGTATACATCGCCGCGATCTCCGCCATCGTGTGCGGTCCGCTGTTGTCGTTGCGCACCTCCACATCCACCGCGACGTCGGCGCCGGGCAGGCGCACAACGCCGCCGTAGTCGTGACGGTGGTAGATCATCGCCAGCGAATTGTTGTCCGCATCCTTCCAGAGGAAGACGTCCGGCACGTCGGGTGGTGTGCTGGCGGCGTTCACGCCGATATCCAGCAGGCGCACACCCGCGGCCGCCAGCGGCGCGATCAGGCCGCGCGAGTGCCCCGGTACGTCCGTCATCTTCCCGCCAATGGTCTTCTGGCCGAAGCGCTGGTCGAGAGTTGCCGAGAATCCCATCGCCCCGGCGATCAGGGAGCGGGAGAGCATCTCGGTCTGCCAGTTGAAGGGAAGCGCGTGCCATGCGATATCTCCCGCGGCGACGGCCTGCTCCATCGCGCGCCGGTCCGCGCTGCCGGCCTGTTCCAGGTACTCGTAGAGCAGCCAGGATCCGGTAGTCCAGATGTAGCGATCGCCGCCGCGCTGGCGAAGCTCCGCCGCGGTTCGGATCGCCTGCGGGAAGTAGACCTGGAAGTATTTCTCCATGACCTGCTGCTGCGTCTGGCTGAAGCCGACGTCGAGGTGGCACATTGTGACCAGGAGTACGTGCTTCACCGCAGCCGCGTCCGCGCCGCCGCTATCAACCTTGGCCACGGACTGGGCTC
>CAXUIM010000138.1:0-4773 GCA_964250885.1 uncultured Acidobacteriaceae bacterium
GCGGGTTCGTACTTGCCTCGCGGACATCCGAGGTGCTTTTTCAACAAGCTCCTAGGGCTTGGGCTCTGAACCTTGGGCGGGGCAGCGGCAGGCGCGATACTCGCTGGCCGTGGTATTGCGAAGCGTGCAGGCATAGATGGGCCACACCAGCCGCATCAGGGCGGAGCGCACGGCGAGCTCGTCACCGGGCACGCCCACGAAGTAAAACCGCTCATAGCTGCGGCTGGCAGCCGCATTCCCGTCCCGGTTCGCGGCCAGGTCGGACGTCAGCCTGGCCACCGAGGCGCTCGATACATCCGGCAGACCGTAGGTGCTGGAGTACCGGTACTCCAGTTTCCAGGTGGTATCGATCCCGGTCTGATTGCTGCCCGCATAGACGGCGTAATCCTTCAGGATTGCGGTGCGTGGGTCGACCTCAGCCACCGTGAACGCGGGATTGTTGCCGTCCACCGGTGAGATGGAAGGCACCAGCTTCATCGCCACGCCGGGACCGGAGCCGGTCTGTAATAGGTGCGTCTCGTCCATGTGGGTATGGGCAAACAGAGCCAGGCGGATCACGTCCGGAAAGCTGGTGAGCACATCGGCCAGGGCAGAGTTCTCGAGGAAGAAGATGGGCGCCCCGCCGCCGCAGACGTCGTGTGCGTGCAGCAACGTCGAGTATGCGTCCACGCCGGGCGGAATATGGCCCATCACCCAGACGTTTTCATGCGCCGCGCGAGCGGCGGTCAGCTGCGCCCGCAGCCAGCCGATTTGCGCGTCGGCCGGTGCGGTGCTTTCATTGCCACTGCAGGCGGCATAGGCTCTGGATTCGAAGACGTCCTGCAGCACGATCAGACGTGTGTTCTTTATCGCGGCGGGCAACAGGATGCTGTAATCGCCGGCCTGCGGAAACTGCTTGAGGATTGCGTCGCGGTTCGCGGGATTGCGCACATCGGCGGCAAAGCTCTCAGCCAGGGCGCGCAAAAACGCATCGTCGACGTCCTCACGGTAGTCCTTGCAGCCGGAGTCGTTGTTGCCCAGCGCGAAATACACCGGGGCCTGGGGGAAGGTCTGGCGCAGCCGCAGCGCCAGAAAAGCGATCGTCTTCTCCACAAAAAGTGCAAGATCGGCGCCGCTGCTGTGCGCCGCGAGCGTGTGGAACCGGCAGTCGAACTCATGCGCTATCAAATCGCCCGAGACCGTGACAAACAGCGGCGAGCTCTCCTGCTTCTGCGCCGCGGCCAGGCTGCTCTGCAGCAAATCCATCGGTGTATCGACGCCCCGGGCTCCGCAGGTGCTCTGCAGATGATCGAAGTCCGCGGCCTGCGTGGGTGAGGCTGCGCCTCCCAGGATCTCTGCCCAGGATTCAACCGGCGCCGCCTGCAGCTGCCCGAACTTCGCCGGATCGTGAAAGGGATCGAAGTGAATATCGCTGATCATCACAACGGGAACCGCCGGAACCGCCGGGACAACGGGGACCGTCGAGACAACGGGAACCGCGGAGGATCCGGTTGGAGCGGCGGTCTGACCCCAGGCCGTCAGCGTTGCGCCCAACAGGATCACGGCCAGCCCTCTGCAGCAGGGCGTTCCGGCGAAGAGCCCTGAAAGCGGTCTGAAGTTCTTCACGTCGTTTCCTCGGCTCTCAAGTATGTTTCCTATCGAGTCTAGCTGCATCGGGGGAAGCGGCTGAAGCGCCCGCCTGGTTCGCTCCAGCATAGCCGTGAAGGTGCGGCCGCAAGCACCCCTCTGCCAGACGGTGCGCCACCGGCTCATAGGACGATCCATGCCAGCATACGCGGCCAACTTCTACGGAGATCGCGGGAGCGCCCGTTGAGGAAGACGCAAGTCTGGAATCGGAGGCTGATCGGATGGGCAAGCGAGCCAGGGGCGTGTGAGTTGCACGGAAGACAATCAGTCCCGTAGATCCCGGGGATTGCCGGTGTCAATTGCCGCGCGGATTGCATCAGAGCACATTACCGCACGTGAAATCTCCGCGAGGGGCAGGCATGACGACCAGGAAAACCGCGACAAAGAAAGCAGCAAAGAAGGTAGCGAAGAAAAGTTCCAAGGCCAGCAAGCCCTCTGTGTCGCTTACCGAGGAGGACAAGGATCCAAAGGGCGGCCTCACCCAGGCAGGCCGGGACGCCTACAACACGCAGACGGGAGGCCACCTCAAACCCGGCGTCAAAGGACCAGCCGACACTCCCGAAAAGAAGCGCCGCAAGGGCTCGTTTCTCACCCGGCACTTCACCTCGCCGCCCGGGCCCGTGATGAAGGACGGCAAACCCACGCGGCAGGCGTTACAAGCAGCGGCCTGGGGTGAACCGGTGCCCAAGACGGAGACCGATGAGAAGAAGCTCGCGGCGAAGGGAAGGAAGCTGCTCGATCTCTACAAAAACAAAAGCGAGAAGAGCGCCTCCTAATTCAAAACGAGACGTTCAAAACGAGACGTTCAAAACGAGACGTTCTGAACGAGACGAATCGAGTCAGGCCATCCTTCCGCTCGGAAGCACCGATATGTCTTGGTGCGTGGAGTAATTCGACCCGCTGGCTTAAACGATCCGCTCTAAGTTGAAAGATCCGCTCTAACTTGAACGATCCGCTCTAATAGGACGACATGAGACGTGTGGCCTTTGCAGAACTGTGCGAACGGATCGAACGCGTGCTGCTCCGGCTGGGACTAACGGCCCCGCGAGCGGCGCTGAGTGCGCGATTGATTGCCGAGACGGACCGCGACGGCGTACATACCCACGGCCTGGCGCGCTTGCCGCGCTTCGCCGAGATGGTGCGCCTGGGCCGGATCGATCCCCTCGCGGAGCCGGAGCGGGCCGGCGCTTTTGGGGCCCTGGAGCGCTGGGCCGGCCATCGCGGGCCCGGGAACCTTGCGGCCTACACCGCCATGCAGCGAGCCATGGAACTGGCCCGCACCAATGGGCTGGGAGCGGTGGCGCTGGGCGATACCACGCACTGGATGCGGGGCGGCACGTTCGGCTGGCAGGCCGCGCAGGCGGGCTTCGCCGCCATCTGCTGGACCAATACCCTGCCCAATATGCCGCCCTGGGGAGCCAGCACACCGGCGGTGGGAAACAATCCGCTCATCTTTGCGATTCCACGGCAGGATGAGAGCGGGGAGAGCGCGCCCATCGTGCTGGACATCGCGATGTCGCAGTTCTCCTATGGCGCCCTGGCAGCCTATCGGCAAAGCGGCGCCGATCTGCCGGTCCCCGGCGGTTTCGACGAGAACGGCGTGCTGACCCGGGATGCGGCGGCGATCGAGCGCTCCGGCCGCTCGCTTCCGATCGGCTTCTGGAAGGGCTCGGGGCTGGCCTTCGTGCTGGACGTGCTGGCAGCCATGCTTGCCGGAGGAGACGCCACCCATGACATGTCGCGCGATCCGCTCCGCGAAGTGGGGCAGTCGCAGATCTTCCTGGCCATCGCACCCACGTCCCTGGCCCAGATCGAAGAGCTGAGCGCGGTCGCGCAGGGCTGCATCGATGCGCTGCATGCCGCCACACCGATTGAGCCGGGGACACGCGTGCGCTATCCCGGTGAAGGCGCGCGGCGCACACGCAGAGAAAGCCTGGCCCTGGGAGTCGCCATCGAGGAGAGCGCCTGGGAGGGTCTGCTGCAGCTGGAGCAGATGTCCTGATGCCGTTGAGCTACATGTTGGTGTGGCCGCCGCGCATGTCTTCGTTGAAGGTGGGCTTGATGAAGGCCAGGGCCTCCTGCACCTCCGCTTCGTACCGGGGTCCGCGGGCGATCAGCGTCTCCGTGGCCGTGGCCCATTCGCCACTGGCGTCCAGCGCGATCAGGGACTCCGAGGCTACGGCCGCGGCGGTCTTCTTCAACTCGCCGGCCGTGGTGTTCAGGTACTGGGCATCGCGCGGATCGGCGGTCCAGACGGGCTGATTGCCACCCAGAACATGGCTCAGCCAGAAGACCTTCGCCGCCAGGTACGCCTGGCGCTGGGGCTCCGTGGTGTCGTTGAAGATGAAGCGCTCGCGCTTGGCCGAGTAGTAGCGCGTGGTCACGGGCACGGGCTGACGGTTGCCCGACTTCACCAGCTCGAGCTGCCCCTGATCCAGCGTCTTACGCACCGCGTTGTAGATGAAGCTTTCGGCGAAGGGCTGCTCCAGCGCGGCGACGACATCGGCAAAGGTCCGGGTCAGCGACGCCGAAATCTTCGCGTGCAGAACGCTCTCGGCGCCGTCCTCAAGCCGAATCTCGCCGTGCACGATGTAGGTATCCGCCCCTGAAGTCGACCCGTGGAACGGCCAGGCGAAGGATCCAAAGCGAAGCGGAAACCCGTGCAGGCTAAGATAGCAGTCCGGGTGGGGATTGCGCAGCCGCTGAGCGGCTTCGGAAAAGAAGACCGCGATGGCCGCGGCGAACTTGGGGTTGGCGGCGGCGAAGCTCTCGCTGAGTTCGAGCAGCAGCGACTTGCCGGGCTGCGCGGCCACCGCGACGGAGGCGCGGCTGGTGGCGTTGCCGGCGAAGTCTCGGCCGGGCTCCAGGCCGGTAAGGATCAGGCCAGCGGCCTGGGCCGCCGCTTCCAGGGCGGGAGCGGGTGCATGAAGAGTGGGCATAGCGTCCTTCGCGAGAGATCCGGGAATGGGTACATCTTGGGGGATCTCGCTCCTCTATTCTAGAGCCGTTCCGATGCTGCCGTGAGCCGGGGAAAGCATCGGCGCCTCGTTTTCATCGCGGGAACGGCGTTGAGTTGATGCAGACGGGCGTCCGGCGTCTCGCTCCTGAGACGTGGGTTTTACAGGGTTTCCGTGGGTTGACAACGTA
>CAXUIM010000138.1:4873-7171 GCA_964250885.1 uncultured Acidobacteriaceae bacterium
TCAAGTCAATCCAGGTCAGGGCTGGAGTGTGCGCTCGAAGAAGGCTGCCGTTGCCTGATAGGCGGTCAGCCAGTCGCGATGCAGAAGAAAGGCGTGGACCTCGCCGGGAAAGATGAGCTCCTGCATGGGCAGGTGGCGCGCGCGCAGAGCCTCGGCCAGCATCGCGGTCTGGGCATACGCGACCTCCGGGTCGTTATCGCCGTGGATCAGCAGCACGGGCGAACGCCAGCGGTCGATCGCCCCGATTGGAGAGCTGGCCCGCGCCACGGCGGCAATGGCGTCCCGCTGCGCATAATCGCCGCGCAGCCAGTCTGCGGCATTGTCCTCCAGATTCCAGTCGTAGATGCCGTGGAAAGAGACGCCGGCGGCAAACAGATCCGAGTTGCGCGCCAGGGCGAGTTCGGTGAGATACCCGCCGTAGCTGCCGCCCCACAAACCAAGGCGCGCGGGATCGACATCCGGGCGCGAACGCAGATATCGCACGGCCGCCAGCACATCGTTGTACTCGGCTGCGCCCGCCGCCCCCGAGTGCTCGCACTGGCGGAAGTCCAGTCCATAGCCAATGCCGCAGCGATAGTTGACCGAAAGAACTATGAAGCCGCGCGAGACCAGGTACTGATTCATCGCATAGGCGTTGGAGTAGTACTCCATGGCGGGATAGCCGAGCAGCATCTGGCGGCGCGGACCGCCATGCAGGAAGACCAGCGCCGGCCGGCGCGTTCCCGCCGCCGCGGGCGTACGGGGCAGGAACAGTTGACCGTGCAGCCGCAGGCCGCCGGTTGAGGAAAATAAAACCTGCCGAGGCTCCACGAGCGCGCTGCGGGGAGATCCAGCGGGCAGAGCGTCCGGGTGCAGAGGCCGCGCGCTTCCCTCCTCTCCCTCAGGACGCTGAGGCTCTCCAGCGGACCGCGCCGTGAACATCACATGCGCGGGTGTCCTGGCGTCCGTGTACAGAGCGGCGAAGCCCAGAGCATCGCCCTGCGGCTGGGTCTCGCTGCCTGCGCCGGAGGTGAGCCTCTGAGGCACAGGCGGCCCCGGGCCGAAGAAGTCGATCTTGTCAAAGAAGTCGATCTTGTAGAGATGCCGGCGGTCGCTGTCCAGCGGATCGGAGGAGGCGTCGTTCGCTGCGTAGAAGAGGGTGCAATCGCGGGCTGCCGGCTCCCGGCCCGCTTTCGAGCCGCCCTGTAGTGGAGGTTCATCGCAGCGTTCAGCCGCATCCTGGACCTCGAAGGGCCCCGGCGTCAGCAGGCGCGGCGGCTGACCCGAGTCCCAATCGAGTTCGTAGAGGTGAGTCCAGCCGTCCACCTCACTGTAGAAGACCAGGCGGTGCGGGGAGACAAAGAAGAGGCCCGGCCGTCCCGTTGCCGGCTGCGGCAGGACGCTGCCGGGCCGGTCCGGCGGCGGCGAGAACAGCGTTCGCGCCGTTGCGGCACAGCCGGCGCCCTCGCAGGCCTCGGCCAGTTCGATGGACCATGGGTCGGGCGAAACGCGGTCGGCGGCAAACTCGGGAGCCTCACTGAACCGCCGGCGCAGCCAGGCGACGTATCGGCCGCCGGGAGAGAATGTGGGCGCGGAGTCGCTCTCGGTTGAGGGCGCAAGAAAACGCAGCGAGTGGCTGCGGAAGCTGTAAAGGCCGATAAAGCTGTGCGCGGGCTCGTGGATTTCAGTGCGGGTACTCACGAAAGCCAGCAGCGAACCGTCCGGCGAGAGCGTAAGCGAGCCTGCAGAACCGCGGTCGTACACCAGCGGGTGGGGAGCCTCCGTGGGAGAGATTCCGGCGATCCAGATCTGGCCGCCGCGGACGAAGAGCAGGCCTCCATCGCGCGTGAAGAGTGGCGCCTGGCCTTCGCCGATCGTGATGGGCCGGGCCGCGGGCGCGAGAGGCTGCACCACAACCTGCACCGGCGTGGGTTCCTGCAGGTGCGCGGGATTGGCGGGATCCCGGTCGGCGCCCCGTTCCGCGCCGCAGGTGTAGGCCAGATACGAGCCGTCCAGGGACCAGGCCAGATCCGTAATCTGCTGTCCATCGTCCTGGGTGTTGTGGGTCAGCTGACGCGCGGCCTGACCGGGCCCCCCGATGAACAGGTTGCGGCGGCCTTCGGTGTTCTCCACCCAGGCAAACAGGTTGGCGCGGGCGGGTGGAACCGATCCCCCGGAAGGGCCGGCCACGAGCTCGCTCGCATACGGCGCACCGAGGATCTGCTGGAGCGTGAAGGGTTGCTGCCCCGGGCAGGCAGCGGCAGCAGCCAGAAGGAACGCGGCGAGCAGGCGGCGCATGCTTCAGCGTAACAGCGGAGC
>CAXUIM010000138.1:7271-10363 GCA_964250885.1 uncultured Acidobacteriaceae bacterium
TATCACCTTATGATCAAGGGGTGTGAGGGCCCATGTCGCAGAGTCACATCCAGGAACAGATCGAGCTCATCGCTAAACATGAACTGGACTTCCTCGCCCAGCGCACACCGGCGGAGCGGTGGAGCGACGCGATCGCCGGCTTCATCGGGAGCTTCAAATTTGTAACGCTGCATCTCTGCATCTTCGCCGCCTGGATTGTGATCAATCTTCTGCCGGGAGTACACCACTTCGACCCCAAACCCTTCGGGCTGTTGCAGACCGTCGTGGCGATGGAGTCGATCCTGGCGGTCAGCTTCATTCTGATGCGGCAGGCACGGCTCGGCCGGCGGTCTGATGAGCGCGATCACCTGATGCTGCAGATTCTGCTGCTTACGGAGAAGGAACTGACGGCGCTGTTGGGCATGGATCGTCAGATCGCCAATGAGATGGGCTTGAGCCGCGCCGCCAACACTCCGGAGGTCCGTTCGCTTAGCCAGGACGTGTCCATCGACGATGTGGCTCAAACCATCAAGGACAACCTGCCGGAGAGCTGAGCACGCGTCCGGAGCTCCACGCATCTGTTGCCGCGTTTCAGGCCGCGGTGGTCTCCGCCCGCAGCCTTTCGGCCGTATCGTGCGCGACCAGCGCGTCGATGGTGGGTTGCAGCATGCCCTCCATCACCATGGCGAGCTGGTGGTTGGTCAGGCCGATGCGATGGTCGGTAAGCCGGTTCTGCGGGAAATTGTAGGTGCGAATCTTCTCGCTGCGGTCCCCGGTGCCGACCTGGCTCTTGCGCTGCGCCGCCTGCGCCTGGTGCTGGCGCTCCATCTCGACCTCGTAGAGACGAGACCGCAGCACCCGCATCGCCTTCTCGCGATTCTTGATCTGCGACTTCTCGTCCTGGCAACTGACGACCGTACTGGTGGGCAGATGCGTGATGCGCACCGCCGAGTAGGTGGTGTTCACCGACTGGCCGCCCGGACCCGAGCTGCAGAAGGTGTCGATGCGAAGATCCTTGGCTTCGATCTTCACGTCCACCTCCTCGGCTTCGGGAAGCACGGCGACGGTAATGGCCGAGGTATGCACACGGCCCTGCGTCTCGGTCGCGGGCACCCGCTGCACGCGGTGCACGCCGGACTCATACTTCATCTGCGAGTAGACCTTGTCGCCCTCGAAGATCGCCGTGACGTCCTTCAGGCCGCCGACCTCGCTGTGGGATTCGGACAAAACCTCCACCTTCCAGTGGTGCTGCTCGGCAAAGCGCAGGTACATGCGGAACACCTCGGCCACGAACAGCGAGGCCTCGTCGCCGCCAGTGCCCGCGCGCAGCTCGATCACGATGTTCTTTTCGTCGTTGGGATCCTTGGGCAGCAGCAGAACCTTCAGCTCTTCTTCTACCGTGGCAAGTCCTGGTTCCAGGCTCACGAGCTCGGCCTGGGCCATCTCCTTCAGTTCCGGGTCCGGGTCGGCCAGCATCGCCCTGGCTTCGGCGATGGCCTCGCGCAGCTTCCGGAACTCGCGAAACTTCTCCACGGTCGGCTCCAGGTCACGGTGCTGTTTGGCCACCCTGCGGTAGTTTTCCTGGTCGTTGACGATCTTGGGGTCGCCCAGCTGGCGGCCGAGTTCTTCATAGCGGGCTTCGATCTGATCGAGGCGGTCGAACATATCAATCCTTAAGAGCCGGGTACTGGAAGAGAACAGAGATGGAACGAGTGACAGTCAACAAATTTTATAGCCGAATGTCTTCCGGGCGGGGGGCAGAACCAGGGGAGGCGTAGCTAGGCAAAGTCGTGGCGAGCGGGCGCCCGAAAGGCGAAGCCGCGAGGATTGGGCGCCAGCCCGGAGCGGCGAAACGGAGTCGCGCTGTGTGCCATGTCAGTAATTGGATGGTACAGCGCCGGCTTCGGTTGCGGTGCTCCCGGGCGCGCATCTGACTCAGAATACCGGAGTTCGTCCGGGGGCTGCGTGTCCCAATCTGGAGCGTCGCGGGCCGGGAGCGGCGCTACGATCCGTCAGGCAGAAGATCGCAGGAAGGGGTCGCCGGAAAGGGATCGCTGTAATGGAATTCAGGGAGCGGCTATGGCGAGGTTCGCAGACTTAGCGTTGCTGGCCGAAAAGCTCGCCAAGGAGGCCAGCCGGCTCAGCAAGCGCGCCGCCATCGTGGACGCGCTCACCCGGATAGCGGCGGCGGCTTCCGTGGCAGGGGTGGAGAGCCCTGCGCCGTCCGTGCCTCTGGATGGAGCGCTCGCTGACGCCGGTCTGTTCTGCCTGTACCTGGCGGGGCAGCCGTTTCCGGAGGCGGACCCGCGCAAGTTGAACGCGGGCGGGGCCTTGCTGTCCCGCACCCTCAAAGAGATCTCGGGCTGCACCGATGCGGCACTGTCGGCCGCCTATCGCCGCCATGGCGACCTGGGAGCCGCGGCCCACGATCTGCTCGCGCCCCCCTACGGCCGGGCTCCCGCGGAAAGCACGCTCACCCTGGTGGAGATCGCCCAAGGCTTCGACGCAATGGCCGGAGCGCGCTCCACCGCGGGCCGGGCCGCTGTCGTCGCAGACCTGCTGCGCCGGTCCACGGCGGCGGAGGCGAAGTATCTGCTGAAACTGATGCTGGGCGACATGCGCATCGGGGTGAAGCAAAGCCTCATCGAAGAGGCGATCGCCGCGGCTGCCGGCGCCGACGTCGCCGCGGTGCGCCACGCCGTGATGCTGGAGGCGGATCTCGCCCGCGCGGCGGCAATGGCGTTTTCCGGCGAGCTGGCCGCGGCCCGCATGCGGCTGTTCCATCCCCTGGGTTTCATGCTGGCCTCCCCCGTGGAGACACCGGAGGAGGCGCTGGATCGATTCACCCAGAAGCCCGCTCGGCCAGAGAAGCCGCAAGCCAAACCAAAGCCAGAAAAGCCGTCGCAGCGGAAGCGGAAGACCGGCGCCGAAGGCCCTGCCCAGGCGGCGCCGTCCCCGGAGGCGCTCGTCGCTACCGACGCGGCGGAGCTGGACTACGCCGAGGATATAGAGAACGCCGCCGGCCTCGGTCTATCCCCTGCCGAGGCGGGTGCGGCTTCGCTTCCGATCGAAGCCTTCCTGGAAGACAAGTACGACGGCATGCGCGCCCAGGT
>CAXUIM010000139.1:0-10330 GCA_964250885.1 uncultured Acidobacteriaceae bacterium
GGCTCGTAGCGCACCGAAGCCCGCAGAGCTCCATGGCGGCTGCGATAGCGAAGCGCGGCCTCGCGGAACTGTTCGGGGGAATGGCCGCCGGGGAGGTGCTCGTGGTCGCGCAGCGTCGCGAGGATCTGCAGGCTGGCGCGCTCCACGAGCTTGCCGACAATCATCGCCGTGCGGCTGGCGACAGTCGGACCGGAGTTCGGCACGACGCTAGTGTCGGGCGGAGCGATCACGATGCTCTCATAGGGAAGATCGAGACTCTGGGCCGCGATCTGGCTGAGAATGGTATTGGTCCCCTGGCCGAATTCGGTGGAGGAGACCAGAATCCGGGGCCGGCCGTCGGGAAGGATATCGACGTGGACCAGTGAGTTGAGGCGGCGCTCGCCGGAGCCGGTAAAGCCTGTGCCATGCATGAAGCTGGCGAAGCCCACCCCGCGCCGGATGCTGGAGTCTTGGTTCTCCACGGCGAAGCGGGCCAGCTTTTCGTGATAGCCGGCCTCCCGGAGCGCGCGGGTGAGCAGCCCCTGCATGTCGACCGGCTCCAGCAGCGCTTGTCCCGTCACGGTTGTGTCTCCCGTGGAGAGAAAGTTGCGGCGGCGCAGCTCTTCCGGGGTCAGGCCCAGAGTCCGGGCCACCTTGTCCATGTGACGCTCCAGCGCAAACAGACTTTGCGGCGCGCCGAACCCGCGGAACGCTCCGTGCGGCGCGACGTTGGTGGCCATGGCCTTGGCTCGCACCCGCAGGTGCGGCCACTTGTAGGGTCCGGGCGCATGGATGGTTGCGCGCGAGAGCACCACGGGCGACAGCGTCGCATAGGCCCCTCCGTCGATGGCGATGTCGATGCTGCCGCCGAGGAGCTTCCCGTCCTTGCTCACGGCCGTGCGATGGCGAGTCCGGGACGGATGACGCTTGGTGGTGGAGGCCATGTCCTCGGCGCGGTCGTAGGTCATCTTGACCGGATATCCGCACTTCATGGCGAGCAGCGCGGCGTGCGAGCCGATCACGGAAGGGAAGTCCTCCTTGCCGCCAAACGCGCCGCCGGTCTCGACCTGGATGACGCGGCACTTCTCCTCCGGCAGATGGAAGACCAGCGTCAGTGCATGAACCAGGTAATAAGGGCACTGCATAGAGCCACGTACGCAGACGTCCAGCACATTCCCGAGCGCATCCTGGTTGCATTCGGCGATGACGCCGTTGTTTTCGATGTACAGCTGCTCCTGCGCTCCGGTGCGGTACTCGCCTTCCACGATAAAGTCCGCGGCTTCGAAAGCCGCTTCCAGGCCGTCTTCGGTGTCCGCGGCCTCGCCGGAGTACATCAGGTATCGCTTGAAACAGTTGGCTGTGCCGCCGTGCGCGGAGCCCGGCCAGATAATGCGTTCCGCGTCGTTCTGCTCGACAGCAGCCTCGGAGTCTTCGATGGTGAAGACGCCCGGCAGTTCCTCAAAGTCGAAGTGGACGGAGCGGACCGCCGCGATCAGCGCTGCCTTGTCGGGATGCGCGAGCAGCAGGATGGGCTCTTCCGGATGATTGACAGCCTCAGCAGCAAGGCAGGGATGATCCCTGGTGAGATGAACGATGGTGTTCTCACCGGGAATGTCGGAGGCGCGCACGACAGCGAATTGGGACCAGTCGATATCGGGGGAGAAGCGGACACCGCGAATGCGCCCGCGCGCTATCGGCGAACGCACGGTGGCGCCGTACCACATGCCGGGCAGCGCGAGGTCGTCAATGTATTGTGCGGCGCCCAGCACCTTCGCGCGGCCCTCTTTACGCAGGGGCGAGCCGCCCAGGATGTTCGTGCCTCCCGACATCAGAGCGTATCTCCTCTTCCGGTGGAGTGGGTCTTGCGGTGGAGCTGGTCTTCCGGTGGAGCTGAATACGTCCAGAATGCCACGTCCCGGCGAAAGGGTCGCAGCAAAGCTGTGGCTCTACGCCTTCAGGAAAACCGCTCTACCGGCTTCTGCGCGGCCAGCTTGGACTGGATGAAATCCACCAGGTGCCCGACCGTGTGCATCGATTCGAGCTCCGCCGTCTGAAACTTGATTCCAAAGCTGGATTCGACCGCCACAATCAGGTTGATGTGGTTGAAGGAGTCCCACTCCGGTACGTCGTTGGCGGTGAGTTCCGGGGTTAGAACGATACTGTCGTCGTCGAAAAGATCGTGGAATATCAATGTGAGTCGTTCGTAGATGTCCTGCTGCTGCATTCCGTATCCTGGTGGGTCGCTCTGAGAGTTGGTTTCTGGCGACGGTTGAATGGATTATATCGAGCCCGTCTCTGTCGATCTCGTTTCCGAGGCTCCGCACCCGGCGCGACGTTCGGCTAAAGCAGTATTAGGGTTGCTGTACCCACGGCTACGGACCTCAAGTGGCTTTTTCCCAGGAGAAGCCACCCTGCACTTGGTCCCGAGGGCATGGTTACCCCGTAATGCTCTAGGTGCACAACTCAATGTGGCCCGCACTGAGCATGTATGCAGCACCCGCGGCGTGTGCGTAGTGGCACGGCGCCTTCTAGAAATGATGAAGCTTGGACCGGGCCGGGATCTCGGCCTCGGAGATGGGCGAGACCGGTGTGGGAGGCTGCGTCAGCGGCCGATCCATGCTCTTTTCGATCGAACGCGTCACCAGGTCGCGTGAGCCCAAACCGACCGCCAGCGAGAGTGTCAAGACGATACCGCCGAACAGGATGCCGAAGGCGAGCTCGACGATGGTACCGCCGATCTGCAGGTGATCGAGGGCCATGGCAGCGGCGAGGACCAGCACCAGCCACTTAACTCCAAGAGAGAGGAAGCGCGCGTACTGCATCTGCGCGTTCACTGCACCGATAAGCACCGAGCGAGCGAGAAAGCGCGCCAGCAGCCCTCCAATGAGCAGCAGCAGAATGGCGCCTGTCAGATGGGTGAAGTAGGGCAGCAGAACCGTGGAAGAGAAGTGCGAATCGACGGAGTAGGAGGCGTCGAAGGCCGAGATGCCCACCGCGATTCCACACAGGATGCAGAGCCAAAGCGCGATGCGGGACACCAGAAGCGTGGGGGAGTTTGCGGGTGACCAGTCAGAGATCCCGGAAGGCGCGCCGAGTATGTGTGTGGAGGCCATCCGATCGTCGAACCGCATGGCGATCAATAGCCGGCGAAGCAGCGTCGCGACGCCCAATCCAATCAGAGTGAAGACCAGCAGCGCCGCCAGGAAGGCGAGCGCTCCGGGAAGAAAACTGACCAGCACCAGCAGGATGCGATGAATGGATTCTCGAAGTGCGAACTCGATTTGCTGACCCATGATGTTTGCCCCTTTCCTTGAGCTTCCGATCGGTTTCCCTACCTCTGGATCTCTTGATTGATCGGGTGTTCGAGCCCTTCCCCGTGCACGGGACAAGGCGGGTGGAAATGATTGCGATCAGGGATTGAAGCGATCCGGCCAACGCCAGCGCGCAACCAGATACGACTTCTCGCTTTCGAAGGCGGCCAGCGTGTCATCGATGTGGCGGGTGGCGCGTGAGGATTCACCGGCCGCGGCCCGCAGGTGCGACGCGACCCAGGCCAGATACAGCGGGATGAGCGCACCCAGAAGATGTCCACGATTCAGCGTGCGCAGGTGAAACGCAAGCACGAAGTCATACGTGACGCGGGCCCAAAGGCTGGGTTCGAACACAAAATCCGCGGGCGTTTCCAGCGAAAGCTTTTTGAGGGCCACGCGCGACTGCGGCGTCAGGACCAGCGACCAGATCTCCTGCAGGTTCGCCTGCGCCAGCTGGAAGCTCTCGATCATGGGCTGGATATCGCTTTCGACCTGGCTCGAGCGAAGAGTCACCAGGGAACTCTGGGCCACGCGTGGAGTGATGTTGCGTGCCCGCTGCCAGAAGGAAGCTTTGGCTTCGATATCGGAGAATAAGGAACCGGCCACGCTGTTGAACAGCGAATTGAAGTCGCCATCCCCGGAGGTAACAGGCCGTCCTGCGGCTGCTTCGATCTGACGCACGGAGAAGCCGGCGATCGCCGCTTCGGCGACCGGCCAGATCAGCGAGGCCCCCTGCCCGCTGCCGACCTGGCGGTGGCTGATGGAAGCCAGGCGATCGAGCATGCGGGTCGAAAGTGCCACCTCGGTGGGGAGCGGGAACCGGATATCGGTTCCGAAGAGAGCGCGCGTCAGAGGATAGAGCAGCGCCGAGTTCACCAGTCCATCGCCGGGTCCGAAAGTGAACCGCGGCAGCACCAGATCAACGTTTCTGTTGCGGGCACAGGCGACCAGCCGTTGCATTCGTTCAGGGTGAGTCGCCGCGCCGTCATCTCCGAGCAGCAGCACGATGCGAGCCGCGCCGTCGCCAGCCAGGCCGCCAGCGGCCGCATAATCGGCGGCGGTCAGGACCCAACCGGCCGGTGAGCGCTCTCCCGTGTAGGAGATCATCTGCACACTGGTAGAGGTTTGATCGGCAGAATGCTCGGGTGTGGCCACCTGCACGTCTTCTCCCGGCAGGGCGGCGGCAATGGTGCCCAAAACCGTCTGCAGAGAGCCGGCGTCCAAGGACGGAAGGCAGACCACCACACGAGCGCGCGCAGCGGGAGCGGGAGAAAGCGCTGTGTCCGGCTCCGTGAGCCGAAGCTCCGGTGCAGTATTTGCGTCGTCAATGCTGGGGATAGGGGCCATGTGGAATCGATCTATTCGTCCGGTACGGTTTCACAGTAAGTGTACGGTCAAACGCCTGCTGTTCGCGTCGTTCCCACGAGGAAAACCAAAGTGCAACCGGCGCGCCGCTACCCACTTTGAGACGGTTCATTGAGACCCAATTCAGGAGCTGCTGCTCGCAATCGCGATAAGTCCTTTGAGCGGAATGGGAAGCCAGGTGGGGCGGTTATTCAACTCGTATAACAGTTCGTACATCGCTTTCTCCAGCAGCAGGGCGAGGAGCAGACACTGTCCCTCGGCCGGCTGCGGCAACAAATCGGTTCTTCCTGAAGCCGCTTCTCGATAGCCGCGCAGAAACTCATTGCAGGCTCCGTTCTCCCAGGCGGCGCTCCAGGCCTGCAGCGTGCTCTGATTTTCGGGATGACGCTGGAGGTGACGATCCAGCCCCGAACGCGCTGCATAGCTGAAGCTCCGCAGCATCCCCGCAACGTCCCGCAAGGGCGACTGCTTCTGGCGGCGCTCTTCGAGAGGCTTCGCCGGCTCCCCTTCGAAATCGACGATCAGGAAATCTGTTCGTGAGCGGAGCAACTGGCCCAGATGATAGTCCCCGTGAATGCGGATACGCGAGCCGTAAGTTGTGGGCTCGCCCTCGAGCCCCTGAATCCGCGTCATCAGATTCTCTTTATGCTGGAGCAGCGACGAGGCGAGCGCCGCGGTCTCCGGCGGAAGGCTGCCGGCTATGGCGGCCTCCAGAGCGGCCAGGGCTGCTGCTGTCTGGCGTTGGATCCGTTGCCGGTCTTCGGCAAGATCGCCGGCGCTATACGGCTGAACGGCGAAGGCCGCCGCCACCGCGGGGCTAAGCCCATCGGTCGGTGTGGCCAGCGCCAGGTGCAGCTCCGCTGTGCGGCGGCCAATCAGGGCAGCGGCATCCAGGTACACCCCGGCGTGCTCGACCAGATCTTCTTCCGGCATGCCTGGGTCAATGAAGTTCAGCGCAGGGCCGGCGCTGCGCGGCGGCGGGCAGTTGGCCACCGACTCGAAGAAGTGTCCCAGTTCTTCCAGCGTCCAGGCCCAGCCGTCGCCTTCGTTGCGCGCGAAGGTCTGCAGGAAAGCGAAGGTCGTTCCGTCAGACGGTCGATGCAGGTCGCCCAGGTAGGCTGGGATTGCGGGGAAGTGCGCCACATCGGTAAGGAACCGCGCAATCTCGACGTCGGGATTTTCCCCCGCACGCAATCTCCGGAACAGTTTCAGGATAGCTATGTCGTCGTAGAGGATGCTGGTGTTGGACTGCTCGGCCGAACCCAGACGCGAGGGCAGATCCACCAGACGATTGGGATTGAGCGACGCGGAGCGTTCCGCGACAATCTCCGCTTTGCCTGGGCTCTGGGCGTCCTCTGAGCTGCCATCCGAGTTCAGGATCAGCGACAGCAACGTCTTCTGAAATTCGGGACTTGCCGCGGCGTCGAACAGCACCGCGGGCTGCTCGCTCGAGAACTGGTCGGCCGAGCTTAGAGTGGCGATGATGGCCTGGGGACGGCTCTCGCGCAATGCGGCAGCCTGCGCTCCCGGCGCAATGGCCAGCGGAAGCTGATAGAGCTCGGGCGGGCCGCTTTCAAAGCCAACCTCGACCAGACCAATGACCGCATTCTGGCCCACCGGTGTGGAGGACACGATTCGCGTCGATGCGATCGCCCGGGACTTGCCGCCGAACCAACGTTGCTGCGCGATAAACCGCGGCAGCACCGATTCCAGCAAGGACAGCCCACGCCCCTTCAGCAATGTATGTACAGAGATGGTCTCAGATGCGACCGCTCCGCGGCCATTTGAAGCAGCGGACCCGTGTTCGAGAGCCGGAGCCGCCGGACGGGCGGCGGCGGGCTGCACCTCCAGCCAGAAGAAGCTGTACGGCGCGAGAGTCAACGCGTAGGGTTGAGTTGTAATCTCCGGAAAGGGCACGTACCCCAGCATCTCAACCGGCTGGCGGCCGGCGAACTTCGACAGATCGAGCGACACTGGCTGCGCAAACCGCGAGAGATTGGCCACGCAGAGAACTGTTTCGGCGTGTCCGGTCCCTTCTTCGTCGCTGCCGTCGGTGTAATCGCGGACGTACGCCAGCACCTTGCGGTTCTCCGGATGCAAAAATTCGAGTGAGCCGCGGCCGAAGACCTTGAACAGCTTGCGCAGCGCGATCATGTTCCGCGTCCAGTGCAGCAGCGAGGAGGCGTCGGACTGCTGCGCTTCCACGTTGATGGCCTGATAGCCCCAGATCGGATCCATGATCACCGGGAAGTAGAGTTTCGCCGGCACCGCCTTCGAGAAGCCCGCGTTGCGATCCGAGTTCCACTGCATCGGTGTGCGCACACCGTTGCGATCGCCCAGGTAGATGTTGTCGCCCATGCCGATCTCGTCGCCGTAGTACATGATGGGCGTTCCGGGAAAGCTCAGCAGCAGGGAGTTGAGCAGCTCGATGCGGCGGCGGCTGTTATCCACCAGCGGCGCCAAACGCCGGCGAATGCCGACATTAATGCGCATGCGCGGATCCGCCGAGTACGCGTAGTACATGTAATCGCGCTCCTCGTCGGTCACCATCTCCAGGGTGAGCTCATCGTGGTTGCGCAGAAACAAGCCCCACTGACAGTTGTCCGGAATGTCCGGGGTCTGGGCCATGATGTCGGTGATGGGCAGACGGTCCTCTTGCCGGAGCGCCATGTAGATGCGTGGCATCAGCGGAAAATGGAAGGCCATGTGGCATTCGTCACCGTCGCCGAAGTAGGGCCGCACGTCTGAAGGCCACTGATTGGCTTCGGCCAGGACCAGGCGGTTCTCATAGCCCTCATCGATCGCGGCGCGAATCTCCTTGATCTTGACATGGGTAATGGGCAGGTTCTCGCAGTTGGTGCCGTCGCGCTCCACAAGGTAGGGAATGGCGTCCATGCGCATGGCGTCCACGCCCATATCGAGCCAGAAGCGCATGGCTGTCAACACCTCCTGCATCACGGCGGGGTTATCGAAATTCAGATCCGGCTGATGCGAGAAGAAGCGGTGCCAGTAGAACTGCTGTGCCACCTCGTCCCAGCTCCAGTTGGACTTCTCCGTGTCGGTGAAGATGATGCGGGCGTCCTTGTAAAGCTCGTTGCTGTCGGACCAGACGTAGAAGTCACGCTCGGGACTGTTCCTGGGCGCCATCCGGGCGCGTTGAAACCAGGGATGCTGGTCTGAGGTGTGGTTGATGACCAGCTCGATCATCACCTGCATGTTGCGCGCATGTGCCTCGTCCAGGAACTGCTGGAAGTCGGCGATGGTGCCGTAGGAGGGATTGACGCTGGTGTAGTCGGCGATGTCGTAGCCATCGTCGCGCAGCGGCGAAGGGAAGAAGGGCAGCAGCCACAGGCAGGTGACGCCCAGCTCCTGCAGGTAATCCAGTTTCGAGATCAGCCCCTGGAAATCGCCGATCCCATCGCCGTTCGAATCGGCGAAGGCACGCACGTGCAGTTCATAGATAATCGCATCTTTGTACCAGAGCGGGTCCGTCGCGCTACAGGGTTTCTTCACTTCCTCAAGCCTCTCATGGGTAAAGCATTTCTCTTGCGGGTGGAGAGGGAGTTTCGGGTTTTGTGGCCGCTCTCCCTTGAAGCCGTTTTCCCTCGAATCAAGCGGCACTCGCACGAGCCATCCGCCGTATAGGCAACAGGCAAAACACCCTGGTTCAAAGCTTGGATGCAGATCGGCGCTGCGTGGTGTCCGTGCCGCGAGACGGTTCGAAATCTTCTAAAGACCTGGTTCCTTTCCCGGTTCCTCGATATTTATGAGTTGAATCAGAAACGTCTGTGCCCTATTCATCCGCAAAAACCGCATGAATAGGGCACGTGATGTGAGCAGAAGTCTACACCCAGGTTATCGCGCCAAGGCGACCCTGAACCTGAGTCGGCAACCGGCTGCGCTAGCGCAGTATTGCTATAGCGTTCCAGCGCTTCAAGTCTCAACGCCGTTTGTCTCCAAGAAAACGGCACTCGTACACTTCAAACTGGCGCAACGACAGCAATAGTGTTCTAAGCCTTCACCACCGAGCCGTTTTCCACCTTCACTGGGTCCAGAAAGGGCATTCCGGCGCGCAGTTCGGCGCCGACCCTTTCGATCGGATGCGCGCGCTCTTTCGCCCGAGTCTCCTCGAATACCTTGCGTCCGGTCTCATTCTCCTCGATGAACCTTTTAGCGAAGCTCCCATCTCGGATATCGTCCAGCAGCGAACGCATGGCGGCTTTTACATCAGGTGTGACGATGCGTGGACCCGCGACATAGTCGCCCCACTCCGCCGTGTCGGAGATGGAATAGCGCATGTACTCGAGACCGCCGCGATACATGAGGTCGACGATCAGTTTCAGCTCGTGGAGCACTTCGAAGTAAGCCAGCTCGGGCTGATATCCGGCTTCGGTCAGGACTTCGAAGCCGGCCTTGACCAGAGCCGCTGTGCCCCCGCAGAGCACCGCCTGCTCGCCGAAGAGATCGGTCTCGGTCTCCTCTGTGAAGGTGGTCTCGAGCACGCCGGCGCGGGTGCAGCCGATCCCCTTCGCGTAGCTGAGCGCATTGGCCAGTGCCTTGCCGCTGGCGTCCTGCTCCACGGCCACCAGGGCGGGAACGCCGCCGCCTTCGGTGAAGATCTCGCGCACGCGATGGCCCGGGGCCTTGGGCGCGGCCATCGAGACATCCACATCCGCCGGAGGCGTAATGGTGCGGAAGCGGATGTTGAAGCCGTGGGCGAACATCAGCGTCTTCGGCTGACCGTCGCTGCCCTTGGACTGCAGCCCCGGCTCGATCTCCTTGTAGACCTTGGCCGCGGTCTGGTCGGGCACCAGGACCATGATCGTGTCAGCCCACTGGGCGGCGTCGGCGACCGAGACCACGTCCAGGCCGGCCATCTCCGCCTTCTTCACACCCGGAGATCCAGGACGAAGGCCAATTTTCACCTGGACACCGGAGTCCTTGAGATTGAGCGCATGGGCATGGCCCTGGGAACCGTAGCCGATGACGGCCACCTTCTTGGCCTGGATCAGCGAGAGATCTGCATCTTTGTCGTGGTGCGTCTTTACCATTAGGTGTCTTCTTCCTTTGATGAAATCTGATGAATTGGTTGTGATCGAGTTGTGGAGTGCGGACTCTCTCTCCGGGTGCTGTTCAGGAGAAAAGCTCAAGCCCGCTCCCGGCTCGAACGTTGGACTACGCGGCGGGCTGCAGGTCCCGAGACGTGCAGGCCTTCGCGCCCGGATGAGAGGCTCGACTCCCCGCACGGTCCGCGAGTTTCAAGACGGTAGAGCGCCTCATGCGCTGTAATCCCCAAACTGGCTCGGCAGGATGTCCTCGCCGGGCAGCGCATCGGGATCCAGATCGGCCAGGGCGTCGGAATCCGAATCGACCCGCCCGCCGGCTTCCGCGGTCGCGGTGCCCAGTGCTTTCAGCACGCGTGAGGTGTGCTGTCCGCGCCGCATGGCCATACGCCCGGTTCGGGAGACTTCAAGAACCTGGTAGCCGCTTTCGCGCAGTACCTGCAGCAGGCCTTCGATCTTTGAGGCCGAGCCCGTCATCTCCAGCATGATGGACTCCGGTGCGAGGTCGACAACCCGCGCGCGGAAGACCTGTGCGAGCTCGAAGATCTGCGAACGGGAGTGCAGGCCGTGCGGCGCGGTCGGCCCGGCGGCCACCTTGATCAGGCAGAGCTC
>CAXUIM010000140.1:0-5442 GCA_964250885.1 uncultured Acidobacteriaceae bacterium
AGGCTTCCATCCGGCGCCGCCGCCAGGCAGAAGATGCTGTTGACCGCCGGCGTGGCTTGCAGGTTGGAGCCGAACGGGACAAAGTGCGTTCCGTCAAAGCGGGTCAGGCCGCCGGTCGTTCCCACCCAGAGTGAGCCGTCCTGCGTCTCCACGAGGGACTGCACTGTCGCCTCCGGAAGGCCGTCCTGCACGCTCCACAGGCTGCGCGTGTACTGGGCGTGGGGAGGCAGCGCAGCCGAGGCCCAAAGACTCGCCAGCAACAGCGTAAGCAGCGTCGACAACACTCTTATCCTTGGCATACCTTGTCTTGCTCGCGAGCTTCAGATGCTTGTTGAAAAAGCGCCTTGGATGTCCGCGAGGCAAGTACGAAACCCGCAATCAAAGCGGGTTTCGCGAAGCTGGCGAAGCCACGAAAGCCGGTTCTCAACAAGCTCTTAGATCGTGCAAACAACCGCTTCCTCCTATGTCTTGAGGAGACATAAAAAAAACTTAATCCACAGCAGAGCTTTTCGGCTAAGCTCGGTGGGCACTCCACCGCAGAGAGAGAGGCCATCCGTGGCTAAGGCACGCTGTTTCCTGAGAACACGTTTCTTACTATGTCTTCTAACCACCGTTTTCGCAATGTCTACCGTTTCTGGATCCGCCCAGGTCCGTGTCGCGAACAATACACCCAGGTTCGTCAATTCCGCGGAGCGAGTCGGCCCCGTGGATCCGTCCACGGTTATGGATGTCAGCATCTGGTTGAAACCGCACAATAAAGCCGGCCTCGACGCCCTTGTGCAGCGTCTCTACAACCACGACTCTTCGAGCTACCACCGCTGGCTCACCAAGGCTCAATTCATTGCGGAGTACGCTCCTACCGCCGCCGAAGCCGAGACAGTAAGCAAGTTTCTCTCCGGCAGCGGGCTGAAGGTCTCCAAGATAGGTCCCGATAACTTCTATGTGCGTGCTACCGGCACAGCGTCCGCCGTCAGTGCGGCCTTCCATGTGACTCTCAGTAACTATCAATTCAAGGGCCAGGTCGTCCGAGCCAACCAGGAGGATCCTTCCGTATCCGGTGCGGCGGCTCCGCTGGTCGCGTCCGTGGCGGGCCTGGACTCCATGAGCTACACCCATCCGTACATCAGCCAGATGGCAGCCATGAAGGCCGCGTCCGCGGGCGGACCGGCTGCGGTACATACCGCGTCCATGGCTTCGGTCGCGCCTGCCAACCTTCCGGTATCCGCCTTCAACCCGAATTGCTTCCCGGGCGCCGTGGACCAGACCTTCACCACCGACGGCTCCCTGCCTACGGCCACATACAAAGGCAACGAGTACACAACCAATCCTGCCTTGTGTGGCTACACGCCTCAAAACATCTGGCAGGCCTATGGGCTCAATGCTCTTTATGCCGCAAAGCTGGACGGAGCCGGCCAAACCATCGTCATCATCGACTGGTGCGGTTCACCCACCATCACGGCCGATGCCAACGCCTTCTCGGCGCAATTCGGCCTGCCTAAGCTCACGTCGACCAACTTCAGCATTATCAATACATCTCCGTCGTATTGCGCGGCGCCCGATCCTGAGATCAACATCGATGTCGAATGGTCTCATGCGATCGCACCGGGCGCCGCCATCGACCTGGTCGTCCCCCCGAGCTCCAGCTTTCAGGATATAGACGAAGGGTTGTTCTATGCCGTCGACTACCAGTTGGGCAATGTGATCTCCGGCAGCTACGCGAGCGAAGAGTCGGAGACCGCCAGCACCGTTCTTGAAACTGAATCACTCATCACGGAGATCGCTGCCTCCTTGGGTATCTCCGCGAATTTCTCCACCGGGGACGACGGCGACTACACCCTCGACTACCCGCAGTACGACGCGGCTTCGGTCAGCGCTCCGGCCGACTCACCCTACGCGACCGCCGTGGGTGGCGTCAGTCTGGCCCTGAAGTCCGACAGTTCCATCGCCTGGCAGACCGGTTGGGGCACGAACCTGAACCTGGTCTCTTCCGCCGATTACATCGCGGATCCTCCGGACGACGGGTTCTTCGAATTTGGATCCGGCGGCGGTGAAAGCGCCGCCTTCGCGAAGCCCGCCTTCCAGGACTCCCTGCCCGGCACGGGACGGCAGCTTCCAGATGTCTCCTGGCTGGCCGATCCCTACACCGGAGCCTACATCGCCCTCTCCGAGGTTGGCGCCATCCCCGAAATTCAATATGCTGTCTACGGTGGAACCAGCCTCTCCTGCCCCATGTTCTCCGCTCTCTGGGCGATCGCCAACCAGATTGCCGGCGCACCTCTCGGGCAAGCCGCTCCCTATCTCTACGGCCTCCCGGCTTCCGTCATCACGGACATCGTGCCCGTATCTTCCAAGACCAACGTCACGGGCAGGATCGTCGATTCGTTGGGGGCTACGACTTATTCGGCGGCGTACCTGGCCGGCCCCCTGGAGAACACCACCAGCTTCATCAGCGTGCTCTGGGATTACCCCCTGGAGGAGGACACCGCGTACATCCTGACCTTTGGCGCCGACACCGGCCTGGTCGTAGCCAAGGGATGGGACAATGTCACCGGTGTGGGTGTCCCCAAC
Organism: uncultured Acidobacteriaceae bacterium; assembly: GCA_964250885.1. GTDB lineage: Bacteria > Acidobacteriota > Terriglobia > Terriglobales > Acidobacteriaceae > Granulicella. The sequence continues at coordinate 2,569 of CAXUIM010000140.1, forward strand.
CCCAAGGGCTTCACGAATTACTTCACGCCGTAGCTTAGAGCATTTTTGCTTAGGTGTAGACCGAAGCCGCCGACCTCAACGTCGTTTTTTCCCCGAAAAAACGACACTGCACGCCTGATTCCAGTTCACGGTAAAAGCAAAAATGCTCTAGCTAAGCTAGCCTCGGTCAACTTGAACAGAAACGCCGGGCACGCTGCCCGGCGTTTCTGTCGGCGCCGTAATCTCCCCGGGCTGGATACCTCTCCGGACTTGCCGGTAGCCCCGCCGGAGAATCTTCTCCTGCTGGCGGGGGCTCAGTTGCTGGTGGGTGTGCTCAGCGCAGCGCCTTGCCGCGCGTCTCCGGGATCCATAACCAGCAGCCGGCGGCCAGCAGGAAGGCGATCCCCGATGCGGCAAACGCCGCGCCGAAGCCGTGATTCTGTGCCAGGCTTCCGACCGTGAACGGAGCCGCTGCGCTGACGAGGCGGCCGGCGTTGTAGGTGGCTCCCTGGGCGGTGGCGCGTATGCGGGTCTCATACAGCTCCGCGGTGACCGCGGCGAAACCTGAAAAGTAGCCGGTTCCAAAGAATGCCAGCAAAGGCCCCAATACCAGAAGCAGCCAGGGAGTGTGGATCCGGCCGTACAGGAACATCAGCAGCGCGGCGGTGACCAGGTAAACGATGTAGCAACGCTTACGCCCGAACCGGTCGCTGAGAAAACCGAAGCTGATGTAGCCGAACCACATTCCAACCTGCATCACGACCACGGTACCCGACATGGCATGCACCGAAAGGCCAACGCCGCCGCGCGCCCGCGGCAATGCCAGGAACGCCGGGACCCACAGGTTGAAGCCCCACCAGGCGAACAGCGTGCAGGCATTCATGCCGGCGACCGCTATCGTGACCGGGCGTAGATCTTTCCGCAGGATGCGGGCAAAGCCCAGCTTCGCGCCCGCGGCCGGCAAGGACCGGGAACGCGTCCACATCTCCGGCTCCGGCACCCCACGGCGGATCAGCAGGGTGACAAACGCCGGCAGCAGGCCCACGAAGAAGACTGCCCGCCATCCCTTCCAGGGCAGCACCAGGCCCGCCACCACGGCCGCGGCCGCGTAGCCGATCGCCCAGGAGCTCTGCATGATCCCGAGCGCCTTACCGCGGTGCCGGTCGCTCCAGGTCTCGGCCACCAGGGCGGCGCCGCTGGCCCACTCGCCGCCCATGCCGAAGCCCAGCAGGATACGGAAGATAGCGAGCTCCGCGATGTTGCGCGCCAGACCGCAGGCGGCGGTGAAGATCGCGTAGATCAGGATGCTGGCGATCAGGGCGCGGGTGCGTCCAAAGCGGTCCGCGATGACCCCGAAGACCAGACCGCCAACGGCCGCCGAGATCAGCGTGATGGACCCCAGAATGCCGGCTGTCTGCTTGCTGATCCCCAGGTCCAGGATCAGCGAGGCGACCACCAGGGCATACAGCATCACGTCGAAGGAGTCGAGCATCCAGCCGCAGGAAGCGGCAGCCAGCGCCCGCCGGGCCGCCGGCGTGGACTCGCGCCACCATTCACCCCACCGATCCGGTTGGCGTTCGAGTGGCGCCCTGATCATCCGGTCTCCTGTCTCATCCGGCCTCTTCCCGCTTGACGGAAGAGGCCGGATTTTGCTCCGCGTCGTGCACCGGAGGCGCTCCGAAACCGCCGCCGCCGGGCGACTCGATACGCAGCCGGTCTCCTGCTTGGAGCTGCCGCCGAACCTTGGCGGGCAGCGGCTCCTCAGAACCGTCGGCATGGAACAGCGTGTTGCGGCCGCGGGCTCCCGGCAGGCCACCCTGCAAGCCGTACGGCGGGCTGGATCTCCGCTCGGTCAACAGGGTGATCGCGGTGTCGGTCAACATCTCGTACTCGCGCAGGATACCGTCGCCGCCGGCAAAGCGGCCGCCGCCGCCGCTTCCCGGCCGCAGCGCATAGCGGCGAACCCGCACCGGAAGATACGCCTCGATGGCTTCGATGGGCGTATTGCGGGTGTTGCTCATGTGGGTATGCACACCGCTCAAACCGGGAAGACCCTTGCGCCCCCCCATACCTCCCGCCATGGTCTCGTAGTACGCGAAGGCCGAGCCATCGCCAGGGCGGCTTCCGCCCAGGGTCACGTTGTTCATGGTGCCCTGGCTAGCGGCGGGAATCACGTCCGGCAGAGCCTGCGCCAGGGCTCCCAGCACAACGTCGGTGATGCGCTGCGACGTCTCCACATTGCCGCCGGCCACCGCGGCAGGATGCTGCGCGTTGACGATGCTGCCCACCGGAGCGATCACCCGGACCGGACGCGAGATGCCGGAGTTGTACAGCACATCCTCCTGAACCAGGCAGCGAAAGCAGTACAGCGTGGCCGCCAGCGTGATGGCGAAGTTGGCGTTCACACCGCCCCTGGTCTGCGCACCGCTGCCGCTGAAGTCGACCTCGGCCGAATCGCCCGCGATGCGCACGGTGGCTCGAATCGGAATGCGCTCACGGCTGAAGCCGTCATCGTCCATGACATCTTCAAAGCTGTACTGGCCATCGGGAATCCGGGAGATGGTGTCGCGCAGAATCCGCTCGGCGTACTCCTGCGCGGCGCGTGCATAGTGGTGAACCTGGGCCAGACCGTAATGGCTGACGATGGCTCGCAGGCGCGCTTCTCCTACGTTGTTGGCCGCGAGCTGCGCGCTCAGGTCGCCCTCGCGCTCGACAGGAGTCCGCACGTTCGCCAGCAGCAGCGACAGCACATCCGGACAGATCTCTCCGCGGCGCACCAGTTTGATGGGAGGAAGGATCAGCCCCTCCTGAAAGACCTCCTGCGCCAGCGGCATCGAGCCCGGGCTCATGCCGCCGACGTCGGAGTGATGCGCGCGGTTGGCCACATAGAACGCC
>CAXUIM010000140.1:5542-7232 GCA_964250885.1 uncultured Acidobacteriaceae bacterium
AGAAAGACCGGCTGCACCAGGGTGATGTCCGGCAGGTGCGTTCCGCCCCGGAAGGGATCGTTCAGAATGACCACATCCCCGGGCTCCATCGCCACATGATCGATGGCCGCCCGCACCGACAGCGGCATAGCCCCGAGATGCACAGGCATGTGGTCGCCCTGCGCGATGGTCTGCCCGCCCTCGTCATAGATCGCGCAGGAGTAGTCCAGACGCTCCTTGATGTTCGGCGAGAAGCCGGTGCGGCGCAGCGTGATCCCCATCTCCTCCGCGATCGACAGGAAGAGGTTTTTGAAGATCTCGAACTCGATCGGATCGAAGACAGGAGTCACCTGGAGCTGCCTTCCCCGAGCCGCTCTGCCCACCGCGTGGCGATCAGCGTTTCCACGCCGTCGATGCGGAACCGGAAGCGCGGTGTGAGGACAACGGTCGCCTCGCTTCCGCTGACGATCGCGGGGCCCTCGCCTTCCATGCCCGGGAGCAGCGACTCGCGATGATAGACAGCGGTGTCCCACAGGCGGCCCTCGAACCACGCCGGGCGTATGTCCACCGGCTGCGGCAGCGGCTGGGGAACGGCCTCCGCCGAAGGGAATGTGTGCTTCTCTGTAATGCCGGCGGCGTTGACCCGCACGTTCACGATCTCGGTGGGACGGGATGGATTCGCGTGGCCATAGAGCCGCTGGTGCTCACGGTGAAACTCCGGGACGCAGTCTGGGCTGAGCGGGATCTGGATCTCGTACGCCTGTCCCCGGTAGCGCATATCGAGCCAGCACTCGAGCACGAGATCCTGCTCCTGAAAGCCTTCGGCGGTGAGGTCCTCCCTGGCCCGGGCAACCAGCGGGGCAGCCATGTGCTCGATCTCCGCGAAAGGGGTGTCGGCGGCACGCAGGATGGTCTGCGTGTAGTCCTTGCGCACGTCCGCAAGCAGCATGCCCAACGCCGAAAGCACACCGGCATGCCGGGGAACAAGAACCGTGTCCATCTCCAACGAGTCGGCAATCTCACAGGCATGCATCCCCCCGGCGCCTCCAAACGCCAGCAGCGCAAAGCCGCGCGGATCGAAGCCGCGTTGCACGGAGACCGCGCGAATGGCGCGTTCCATGTTGGCGTTGGCGATCCGCACGATACCCTCCGCCAGCCGCGTGGGGCTGATCCGCAGGCTATCGGCAAACCGGCTCATGGCTTGCGTGGCGCGCGCCGGATCCAGAAGCATGCGGCCGCCCAGGAAGTGGTCCGCATCCAGCCGGCCCAGCAGCAGGTTGGCGTCTGTCACCGTGAGCTGGTCCCCCTTGCCGTAGCAGACCGGGCCGGGGTCGGCGCCGGCACTGCGCGGCCCGACCCGCAGCGACCCGCCGCGATCCAGGTACGCAATGGATCCGCCACCCGCGCCCACCGTGTGGATGTCCAGCACCGGCAGACGCACCGGGAAGTCTCCCACGGTTGATTCATGGGTGATTCCCAGCTGACCGTTGATGAGGCTGACGTCGGTCGAGGTTCCGCCCATGTCAAACAGGATGACCTGTTCGAAACCGGAGACGCGCGCCAGCGCCTGCGCTCCCACGGCGCCGGCCGCTGGCCCCGAGAGAATGGTGCGGACCGCGGAACGCCGCGCCTCGCCCGCGGAGATGGAGCCGCCGTTGGACTGCATGATGTGCAGCCTGGTTTCCTGCGGGCCGGTTTCCTGCGGGCCGGT
>CAXUIM010000140.1:7332-10323 GCA_964250885.1 uncultured Acidobacteriaceae bacterium
GGCCGGTCTGCTGCAGGCCGGCTTCAAGCGAGGCCAGGTAGCGCGACATCAACGGTGTCACGTACGCATTCACCACCGTCGTGCTCCAGCGCTCAAACTCGCGGTACTCGGGCAGAACGCTGTGTGACGTGGTGACCGTGAACCCGGCCTGGGCAAGATGGGCGGCGACCTGTTGCTCGTGAGCGGGGTTGGCGTAGGAATGCAGCAGGCACACCGCGACGCATTCCGCCCCGGCGCGGCGCAGCTGGTCCGGGAGCGCCTCCAGCTCTGCCGGCCGCAGCGGCTCCAGCACCTGCCCATGGTGGTCCAGCCGCTCCGTCAGGCCGAAGGTCAGGCCGGGGTCCACCATCGGCCGCCGGCCCTGCACCATGAAGTTGTACAACTCGCTGCGTGTCTGCCGGCCGATCGCCAGCACATCCTCAAACCCCGCCGTGGTGACCACGGCAACGCGCGCGCCTTTCCGCTCCAGCACCGCGTTGGTCGCAACGGTAGACCCGTGTACCACGGACGTAGGCCCGTGCACCACGGACCGCTGCATCACAGCCCCGTGCACCACCTCGGAGACTGTATCGCGGCCCATCAGCTCCGCGATGCCGGTGAGAATGGCGCGCGCCGGGTTCTCCGGAGTGGAGCGCACCTTGTGCACGGAGAGGCCGCGGGCATCCAGCCGCACCAGATCGGTGAATGTGCCGCCGGTATCCACACCCAGTCGAATGCTTCCCTGCATAGGCTCAATCATAACGACCAGCCCGCGGGCGATTCGCTCTATCTACCCGTGAATGCCGGGGCCCGCTTTTCCAGGAAGGCCGCGACGCCCTCGCGTTTATCCGCGGAGTCGCTGAGGCGGCCGAAGATTCTGGCTTCCAGGGCGAGCGCTTCCGCGAGCGGCAGATCGGCTCCCTCGCGGACGGCCTGTAAACAAGCCGCGATGGCCAGCGGCGCGTGGGCGGCAATCTGCAGCGCCAGAGCGCGGCCCCGGGCAAGAAGTTCTTCGCGCGGGACCACCTCGTCCACCAGGCCGATGCGAAACGCTTCCGGCGCGTCGATCAAAGCACCCGTGAGCAGGAGCTTGAGCGCGGCCGAGGGACCCACCAGGCGCGGCAGACGCTGGGTGCCGCCGTAACCGGGAAGAAGGCCCAGCTTGACCTCCGGGAAACCCAGCCGCGCACTGCTGGAGGCCAGACGCAGATGGCAGCAAAGAGCCAGCTCGCATCCACCCCCTAACGCGAAGCCGTTGATGCAGGCGATGACGGGCCTGCCGCAGGTCTCGATACGGTGCATCACGGCGTGGCCGCGATTCGCCAGCGCTTCGGCGGAGCCCGCGTCGGTGTGGGCCAGTTCGGCGATGTCCGCTCCGGCGGCGAAGGCCTTCTCACCCGCACCGGTAATCAGGATCGCGCGCAGCGAAGTCTCTTCGGGCAGTAAGGTGAACACCGCTTCCAGCTCGTCGAAGACCGCCGCATTGAGTGCGTTCAGGACCGCCGGCCGGTTCAGGGTAACGATCGCGATCGTCGGAGCGCCACCCGGCGCGGCAACTTCGCTCGAGTCCTGAATGTTGCCCGGCTCGAAGCGGACGTGGAGGGTTTCGAAATCGGGGAGTGCGAGAGCCATGAGATTTGCCTCCGGAATTGTGTCGCCGCTTACCTGCCCGCTGTATCAGATCACATACAGACCGACATACCGCGGTACGGGCATCTGCTCCAGCCGGCTTTGATCGAGTGAGACTTCGAGCAGCCGGGCCTGCTGCTCCGGCGGAAACACGCGCGTGAGATTGGTCCTGAACTTTGCTTCCAGCAAGGGGATGCCTTCCTTGCGGCGACGCTTGTGACCGATGGGATACTCCACCGTCTCCTCAAGAATCGTTCCATCGGTCAGTTCGATCACCAGCGAGTTGGCGATGGAGCGCTTCTCCGGATCGTGGTAGTCGGCGGTGAACCGCGGAACTTCCACGGTGGCCATGATCGCTCGCAAAGCATCGATGCGGGGATCGAAAGCCACGTCATCTTCATAGTCCGCCGCCGTCAGACGCCCGAAGAGCAAAGGGACCGCAATCATGTACTGAATGCAGTGATCGCGATCCGCCGGGTTGTTCAGCGGCCCGGTCTTATCGATGATCCGCAGGCAGGCTTCATGGGTGCGAATCAGTATGGATCTGATGTCCGCGGCAGATCGGCCTGAACCCAGCAGCCGCTGCCGCAGCGTCATCGCCGCTTCCACGGCCGTCTGCGCGTGGAACTCGGCCGGGAAGCTGATCTTGAACAGTATGTTCTCCATCACGTACGAACCGTACGGCCGCTGGAAGCGAAACTCCTGCCCCTTGAAGGAGACATCGTAGAAGCCCCAGATCCGGGCCGTCAGCACGGAGGGGACTCCCATCTCACCGGTCTGCGCGATCAGCGCCAGGCGCACGGCGCGGCTGGTCGCATCCCCCGCCGCCCAGCTCTTGCGCGAGCCCGTATTGGGCGCATGACGATAGGTGCGCAGACTCTGTCCATCCACCCAGGCCAGCGAGACCGCCGCCAGGCTCTGCTCGCGGGTCAAACCGAGCATGTGCGCCACCACGGCGGTCGAGGCGACCTTGACCAGGACCACGTGGTCGAGTCCGGCCCTGTTGAAGGAATTCTCCAGCGCCAGGCAGCCCTGAATCTCGTGCGCTTTGATCATGGCCGTCAGGACATCCCGCATCAACAGGGGCGCCTTGCCCGCGGCGATTGCCGTTCTGGAGAGCCAGTCGGCAACCGCCAGGATGCCGCCCAGGTTGTCTGAAGGGTGTCCCCACTCGGCCGCCAGCCAGGTGTCGTTGAAGTCCAGCCAGCGAATGAGAGTCCCGATGTTGAAGGCCGCCTGCACGGGATCCAGCTCGAAGGACGTGCCGGGCACCCGGGCTCCATTGGCGGCAACGATGCCGGGAACAAGCGGACCTAGCAGCTTGGTGCAGGCGGGATACTGCAGCGCCTCCAGGCCACAGCCCAGCGTATCGATCAGGCAGTG
>CAXUIM010000141.1:0-4556 GCA_964250885.1 uncultured Acidobacteriaceae bacterium
CCTAATGGCCGGAGTGGTAGGGATGACCGGCACGAATGGTGAGAGCGCGATAGATCTGCTCCGCGGCGACCACCGCGGCCAATTCATGCGGCAAGGTAATCCGGCCAAACGCTATCGTGCGCTGCGCCCGGGCGCGCGCCGTCGCGGACCAGCCGTCCGCCGGGCCGATCGCCAGGATCAACAACTGGATTCCGTCGTCCTGCGCGCGCCCGAGAATGTGGGCCAGGTCTTCCGAAGAGATCTGCTGTCCCCGGCTATCGGCTAACAGCAGCAGTGGCCGGGTGCGGCCGGCGGAATCTTCAACGAACTGGAGCAGGGCGGCTTCCGTCGCAAAGCTTCTCCGGGAGAAGAAGTCACAGGCGCCAATTCTCTTTTCGTAGAGGCCCAATAGGTCCGCTATGGGGCCCTTTGAAAGAGCCCGTGCCGAGATGAACGCAAGCATAATCTTCATTGCTGAGGCCTCCCGAAGTATCCCATTATTCATACATTAATCTGAGGTTACGGATTTCGGAGGAATTCCCAAACGGGAAGAGCCGGTAAAATTTTGATTCTATTGACGATGGGTTTGGTCCTTCACGTGCATCAGAGACATTAACGTCAAATTGGGTCGTCCCCGAGCAATCCAGGAGTGCAGCGAATGAAGAAGTTGTTGTTGGCCGCCTTTGTTGTTCTAGCAACGTCGGCAACTTGCTTTCCCCAGGCCATTTCCACCAACGGCGGTTCGATCCAGGGCACGATCACGGACCCCTCGGGGGCTGCCATTCCGGGCGCGAACGTCGTGATCTCGGATCCGGACATCGGATACAACCACACTCTGACTACCGACAGTCGAGGTTTTTACAGCCTCGGGCCGCTCACTCCCGGCTCCTACACGATCCACGTCACTGCCCCGAACTTCCAGGGCCTGGATGTAGCCACGGTAGTACGTACGGGAACGGCGACCAGCGGCAACGAGAAACTGACCCTCGGGAGTCAGTCTGAGACGGTTCAGGTGAATGCCGGCTCGCTGCAGGTGAACACGGATCAGATTGGCGTCTCGGGCGTGGTGACACGCGAGCAGATCGAGAGCCTGCCCATCAATGGGCGCAACATTCTGGACGTGGCGCAGATTCAGCCCGGAGTCATTCTTCAGACCGGTGAGAGCTTCGATCCCACCAAGGCTGGCTACTCCGCGGTCTCGGTGGACGGCGTCGGCGGACGAACGACCCGCATCCTTCTGGATGGCCAGGACATCACGGACGAGACGGTGGGCACGACGATCTTCAACGTGCCGACGGGCGCAATCGATGAGTTTCAGTTGAATCGCTCGACCCAGGACGTCTCGGGTGATGTGACCTCCACGGGTGCGGTCCTGTTCTCGACGCAATCTGGAACCAACAAATTCCACGGCAACCTTTTCTATAACTTCCAGGACAACAGCGTTGGGTTTGCCAATGTGAACGGCGTAGATGCGCCGTTCCAGCGCAATCAGTTCGGTGGCTATGCGGGCGGGCCGATCTTGAAAGACAAGCTGTTCTTCTTTGGGGGAGCCGAGCGGATCAAGCAGGATGAGCAGGATGCCGCCCAGTCGCCCTCCTCGATCTTCGACTCGATCACCACTGCCTATCCGCTGGTTCCGGCTCCGTTCCGTGATACCTACAGCACGGCGCGCCTGGATTACAACGGTCCGCGCGGGATCCACTTCTTTGCACGTGGCTCGTACAGTGTCAACTCCGACGCCGCCACCTTCGGCCTCGTCCCATACTCGGTGTACGACAACCGCGACAACGTGCCCGCCCTCGTGGGCGGCGCGGACATGACGACGGGAAGGTTTACCCATTCCTTCCGCGTGGGCTATGAGAAGTTCCACAACATCCTCGGCGACGAGACCGCCGGGCTGGGAAGCTCGATCTACAATCCCTCGACCGGCCCTGCCAACCAGGTCACGCTGTACGGCGCCTTCTACGCCGGTCCCAACTACCTGGCGCCCCAACAGACGTACCAGTCTGACAAGCAGTTCCGCTACGACGGAACCTGGACGAAGGGCACCCACACGGTCAAGTTCGGCTACAGCATGAACCGGATTCTCAACGGCGGGTTCGCGGAGTTCTTCGGCGCATCCTTGTTTGCTGTCCTTTCCACCACGAACGCATTGACCGACTGCAACGGAGTCGCGGGTGCGGCCGCCTGCCTGAATAATCCCGTCCAGGGGTACTCCGCCGCTCAATATGACATCGGCAATGGCAACTCGCTCTTTTCGGAGCGCCCCGGGTTCGGGCTCAGCGGTGGCGGCGACCCCAGTTGGCGATTCGGAGCGTACCTGGCCGACACCTGGAAGGTTAGCCCCGTCTTCACGATGACCGCGGGGCTGCGCTGGAGCGTGGATACGGATCGCGCCAACCAGGATCTACCCACACCTCTCTGCTCGAGCGTGGAAGCTTCTCTCCAGTTTCCCGGCTGCACGGGAAACACGCCGCTGTTCGATCAGTATGGATCCACGACGGGGTCCGGAACCATCGGCTACAGGACGCGTCAGCCTTATGCCGACTTCGGGCCGCAGTTGGGGTTTGTGGTCAGCCCCGGAAATCATAAGACATCGATCCGCGGCGGTATCGGCATCTTTTACGAGAGCGATATCTTCAACAACACCGGCAACGCCCGCACCGAGTCGATCCAGGCCGCGGGAGCCTTCCAAAATGAGGGTATCCTCCAGAATGGCGGCAGCAACGTCTTTCTGCCCGGCCTAGGCACGGTCACCGGCATTACCAGCGGCGGTGTTCCCTGCACCGGAGGAGCCGGCTGCACGGCGATCTCGACGATCAGCACCGAGTCCATCTATACCGCAGCGCCCCAACTCAGTGCGCTGAAGGCCTACTACCAATCTCAGGTGGCTGGTAAGTCGACCTCCAACCCCGATTACATCGGTTCAGGAGATGGTTTGGGCTCCACGACGGGCATCTATGCCGGACCCTACAAAACCCCTTATTCCCTTCAGTACAACGGCGGGGTTCAGCGGGAACTGGCGCAGGGTCTTATCCTGAGCGTCGATTACATTCATAATTCGACGTATAAAATCCCGCTTTCCATCGACGAAAATCGCGTGGGCGCGGCGAACACGCTGAACACGGCTGCGGCGCAGAACGCGATTGCGGCGACGCTGGCGCCGAATGCCACGACGGGTTATGCCGGATATCCGATGTGTCCGCAGGGGTACTCTGCGGCCTCCATCAACTGTGCCATCGCGAACGGTGCGACCATCTCTACCTTTGCCGGGATGGGATTGGATAGCAGCGCTACTTATCTCGGCGGAGTTGCAGCTTCCGCGGCTGGTCTGACCCCGGCGACGGGCGGCGCCTTCCCCGGCGTGAACCCCAACGTCGGTGAGGGTCTGTTCATTCTTCCTATCGGGCGTTCGGGCTATGATGCAGCGGAGTTCGTGCTGCAGCAACAGAAAGCTCATCCGGCTCCTGGAATTGTGAGCAGTAACATCCAGATCTCCTATGCCTTGTCTCGAATCGTGAGCTCAACAGGTGATCCGGACGCCTCGTCCGCAACCAGTTCCGACCAGTTTTTCGGCGGCGCCCGGCCTTGGAATAACGACAATCCCAACCTGTACATCGGCCGCAATAACATCGATCACACCAATGAGTTGAGCATGGGCGGCAGCCTTGGAATCAAGTATGGTTTGCAGGTCGGGTTCATTGCTCATTTCTTCTCCGCTCCTCCGACTTCTCTGACACTGGATGATTCGGCGGGTGGAACCGGCCAGATCTTTACCACGGACGTGGACGGTGACGGAACCTACGGGGACCTGGTTCCGGGAACCAATCCGGGTGCGTACATGCATCAGTACAAGGGCGGCGCGGGCTTGAACAGGTTGATTAACAGCTACAACAGCACGGACGCGGGACAGGAGACTCCGGCCGGTAAAGCACTGGTAGGCGCAGGTCTCTTCTCCCCGGCGCAGCTCACGCAACTCGGTGCGGTGCAGCAGCCGCTGGCCCCGGCGCCTTTCAATGCGCTGGAGAACGCTGCGTTGCGGACCTTTGACCTGAGTGCAAGTTACCCGATCACATACTTCAAGCGCTTTCATGAAGGCTGGAGCCTTGTGCCCGGTGTATCCATGTACAACGTATTCAATATGAGCAACTTCAACAGCTTCACAAATGGAATCCTGTTGAACACGGCGGATGCGGGGACGCCAGGTTACCTCAACGGTCCGGGCGGCCAGGCGAACCTCAATGCCAACCGTGTTGAGCGCTCCTCGGGCACCTTCGATCAGGGCGGTCCACGCACGACAGAGTTCCAGCTCAAACTCAACTTCTAACTGCAGTCCAACCACAATAAGCAAGGCGGAGGCACCCTCCGCCTTGCTTATTTAAGTTTGACTCCTCCGCAACGTGTCTGACGCTGTAGCGCTCATTCACAATCTGTTCCGCTGACGGGTGTTTCGCCGGCGCTCTCGCAAAGAGCGACTCCTGGAGCGCGTAACGGAGGAGTCTTTTCTTCCGATTCTAATAATCATAGAGTTGATATTTCTTCGCGTAGCTCCGCCGAAGGCTGCAAGCCCAACTTCG
>CAXUIM010000141.1:4566-10251 GCA_964250885.1 uncultured Acidobacteriaceae bacterium
GTTCCAGCTAAAACTCAACTTCTACCCGGCCGTCCAAACCTCACGCGCGAGGCGGAGAGATCCTCCGCCTCGCCTTCTTACTTTCGAGGTCGCGCAACATGTCTGAAGCTGTAGTGCTCGCCCACGAACGCTTCCGCTGACTTGCTCCGCTAGAGCACTCTCGCAAAGAACCACTCCTGAAGTGGCACAATCTGACCTTGCGACCTGCAAATTCCATTCCATTAGTCATAGCTTCCTATTTGTTAGCGTAGCTTCGCCGTGACTTGCGAGTCCAGATTGGCCTAAATCGCGGATTCTATTGACCCCGCGGTTTGGTACCCGAAGTGCACTCACATCACTGTTCGAGCAAAACTCACAATTATCCATGTCGTGATCCCGGCGGCAAATGGTGACACCTCGGCTTTCGACTTCGAGGGTGGCAGGCGCAACCTCGTGAAGACGCCGAGGGGTTGTACTGCGCCTCACGCGACGTAGCGCAAGTCCAAGCTCCATCCGACGACGGTCCGCAAGCCCTAATCCTGATCAGGGGTAAGGAAATGAGAAGCAGTCTGTGATGCTGAAGTGTTTTGGCAACGGCCTTTGTTGATCCGTCCAGCCTCCATGCCAAGTTGGTACAGGCCAGGTCACCGGCGCCATGACCGGCAACGGGAGAGTTCCCTTATCCGGCCTAGAAGTCTTCAACCTTCTACATACGAGATAGTGTTTGATGCCCCCTACGATTCAAAAAGCCAGATGCGCGCTCTCAGCGCTTTTAGGAGACCTGCATGATCGGGAAGCAAACCTTTAGGACCCTGTTCTTCGGATACACGCTACTTTTCGGCGCTGCCGCCGTTGTGATCTCTCCACCGCTATCCTGGGCGCAAGTGAACACCGGACAGATCACGGGTAAGATCACCGATCCCTCCGGAGCGTTAGTCCCGAACGGCACCGTTACCGCCAAAAACCTGGCTACAAACGCTGAGCGCACCGTCAAGGCGTCATCCGCCGGCACCTACCTCATCACAGGTCTCGAGCCGGCAACGTACCAGGTCACGGTGACATCGGCCGCCTTTCAACCCTTCAGCGCCGCGATCGAGGTGACGGTAGGCGGAAGCGCAACTCTCGATGCCAAGCTCTCTGTGACCACGGCTACTACCGAGGTCGAGGTGACCGGTGCGGGCGGCGCTCAGGTGAACACCCAGACGCAGGAACTGTCGCAAGTGGTGGACACGCAGCAGTTGGCGAACCTCCCCAGCTTGACCCGCAACCCCTACGACTTCGTAATCCTTTCCGGAAACGTCAGCAATGGCGATAACACGACCCCGAACAGCAACAGCGGTCAGAATCTCTCATCACGCGGCGTAGGGTACGCGATCAACGGGCAACGCGAGTCCGGCACCGAAGTCCTGCTGGACGGTGTGGAGAACCTGAGCGTGTTCTCCGACGTGGTGGGAGAAGGTGTGCCCATTGATGCGGTGCAGGAATACAGCATCGTCACCAACAACTTCGCCGCGCAGTATGGACGCGCCGCCGGTGGAGTGGTGAACCTCACTACAAAGTCCGGCACGAACAAGTTTCATGGAAGCGTATGGGAGTTCAACCGTCTGTCAGCTTATACGGCGAACACCTATGAGAATGTGGTGACTGGTTTGCCGAAAGGGACCTACACACGAAACCAGTTCGGATTTACGGTGGGTGGTCCAATCAAGAAGGACAAGCTATTTTTCTTCGGGTCCACGGAGTGGACCCGCGTCCGCAGCCAGGCAAGCGAATCCGAGCTGATTGCGACGCCGCAGTTCCTGGCTTACACAGCGGCCAACACCCAGGCCTACTACAATGCCTACGCCAGCACCGCCTATCCCATCACCAGCACCCTCACGCAGGCACAAATACCGGCATCCTCCGGATCCGCGCAAGGAGTTTCCCTGACCAGTGCGTCCGGCGCGAGCATTCCGGCGGCAACTCCCATTCTCGGGCAAGTCAATTTCAAGGCCAATGCGGACGCCGGTGGTGACTATCCGCAGAACACCTACAGCGTGCTGGGACGCGTGGATTACAACCTTAGTGAGAAGACTCAGATGTTCTTCCGTTATGGAAGGCAGAGCCAGGATCTCTTTGACGGTACGACCTTCTACAGCCCCTATTCCCAATACGACGTGGGCAGCGGTGTCGATAACAATACATTCCTGTTGTCATTGAGCCACGCCTTCAGTACGTCAATTTTGAGCAACAGCAAGGCCAGCTTCTCCAGGTTCCAAACCGTGAATAGCTATAACACTGCCGAGCAAAACGTGCCGATGTTGATGTTCGCGGGTTCGACCACTTCGCTGGACGTTGCTTTCCCGGGCCTGGAGAACGCCGATGAGCCGGGTGACGGCGGCAATCCCTATGGTGGTCCGCAGGACACCGTGCAGCTGCAGGAGGATCTGTCGTGGAGCAAGGGCAAACATACCTTCCAATTCGGCGGGCAGTGGACCTACATCCAGATGAACATCGCCTATGGAGCCTATGCTCAGGCGGTGGAGTATCTGGGCACGGGCTCGCAGACTGGCCTGCAGGCGATGGCGAACGGCAGCCTGCAATATTACGAAGCAGCCGTGGATCCTCAAGGTAAGCTGCCTTGCGTCGAAGATGCCTTTGGAAATCTGACCGTGACCCCGGCTTGCACCGTAACAACCCCCGTAACTTCGCCGAGTTTTGCCCGCAGCGATCGATATAAGGATTGGGCCACGTATGCCCAGGACAGTTATAAAGTAACACCGAGGGTAACGCTCGATTACGGCGTGCGCTACGAGCATTACGGCGTACAGCACAACGACAACCAGAACCTCGATTCCAACTTTTACTACGGTGCGGGAAGCAATCTCTTCCAGCAGGTCGCTGATGGCCAGGTGCAGATCGCTCCCGACAGTCCTGTTCACCAGCTTTGGAAGCCAAGATGGGGCACGGTTTCTCCGCGCGTAGGCTTTGCCTACGACGTATTCGGGGATGGCAAAACCAGCTTGCGCGGTGGTTATGGCATCAGCTATGAGCGGAACTTCGGAAACGTCACCTTCAATACGATCCAGAACGTGCCATCCTTTGCCACACTGGAGACCTACAGCACGCCTGTGACGAACAGCAATCTTGGTCCGCTGGGAACGGCGGGAGCCTCTCAAGGGCTGCCTCCGAGCGAACTGCGTAACGTCAACGAAAACATCAATGTGGCGCAGACCCAGTTCTGGAGCCTGGCGCTGCAACGCCAGGTTGCCCGCAGCTCGGT
Organism: uncultured Acidobacteriaceae bacterium; assembly: GCA_964250885.1. Taxonomy (GTDB): domain Bacteria; phylum Acidobacteriota; class Terriglobia; order Terriglobales; family Acidobacteriaceae; genus Granulicella. Next base: position 7,808 of record CAXUIM010000141.1, read on the forward strand.
GCTGGAGCTTTCCTATAGCGGCGCCCATGGCGTCCATCTCTATGACATCACTGCTGGAAATCCTATCGGTGGCGCACAAGCGTATTTGGGATCAGCGTTGACCTACGCGACTGGAAGTCAGACCTGCCTCGATGCGAGCCTCACTATCTCTAATCTGTGCCTGACGCGGCCGAATCAGCAGTATGCGGCTATCAACGTCCGTGGCAGTGGTGGATCGAGTGCTTATGACTCCATGAACGTAAAGTTTCAGACGCAGAACTTCCACAATACCGGTCTCAGCATGATCGCGAATTACACGTGGTCGCATGCTCTTGACGATCTAAGCTCAACGTTCTCTGATAGCTCGCAGGGCGGCTCGGGTTACATCGGCAATCTTGGATACCTGGACCCGACCAACCCGATGCTGGATTGGGGCAGCTCCGACTACGATGTTACGAACCGCATTGTTCTATCGCCGATCTGGGCAACGCCCTGGCTGAAGAGCAGCCACAGTCTGGCGTCTGAGATAGGCGGAGGGTGGAGTCTCTCAGGCATCTTTGGCGCCCGAAGCGGAACGCCGTTCTCGGTCTTCGACTATAGCTACAACGAAAACGGCTACAGCGGCGTCGCGAGGCTCAATCCAATCACTCCGATCACCCAGCACAAGGCAGGCCATCCGGTAAACGTAGGGGCCAACCAGTTCCAGATCATGAGCCTCCCGCAAGCCAATGATCTGGCTCCTTTCAACCCCACCCTCGGGATCTCGGATTTTGGTCCGTTTCCCTCCACAATGATGCGCCGGAACTCCTTGCGCGGACCGGGAGCATGGAACCTTGATGCCGCCGCCGCCAAGACCTTCAAAATCACAGAGCGCGTCGGCGTAGATTTCCGTGCCGAGGGATTCGACATCTTCAATCACCACAATCTATATACAGAGGAATATGCCCTGGATATCGACGATCCTGGAGCCATTGCGCCGGCTACAAATGTAATCGCCGAGAAGGGCGGCCTCAACAGCTTCGCTCTCGGCGGCAATCACGACGAGCGGCGGTTTGGACAGTTTTCGGCGACCGTGAGGTTCTGAGAAGCAGCTGCTGTGTCTGACGATCAATGAGGCGGAACTCTCACAGTTCCGCCTCATGCTTTTGCGTGTATGGATGTCAAATTGCATAAAAGTGTGAGCTCGAAGACTATTGCTGTCGGGCTTTGCTGTAGCTGTCTCCAAGACCGCTGGACGAGTAGGGTTGCCGCTCTCTGCGGCCGAACGGCGCTTGCGGACCCCTCCCGTTCGCACTGCACCGGAGCGATTCTTCGGTTCGCCTATTCACGTTGCGTTTGCGGCAGCGTACGCACACATCTAGGTAGCCGCTGCGGCTTCACTTTCTGGCTGCAGACGCCTTCCTGGTCTCGGAAGCCCTCCTGATGGCTTTCTTCGCGGCCTTCTTTGCGGCGGTTTTCTTCGCCGCCTTTGCGGGCGTGCGCTTAACAGGCGCCTTCGCGGGCGCCGGCTTCGGCTTCCGGCTGGCAGCAATGGCTGCCTTGATCTCGGCGTTCAGGTCGTCGATGCTCAGGACCGTGGCGGATTTGCGCAGCCGCTCCAGGCCGTAAAATGCGCGCTTTTCCGCCGAGAAGACATGCACAATGAAATCCACATAGTCCATCAGGATCCACTCACCCTGACGGCGGCCCTCGACTGCATTGGGATATGTGTTGAAGTCGCGCTTCAGCCGCAGTTCAATCGCGTCCGTGATGGCTACGTTCTGGCGGTCGCTGTTGCCGCTGCAGATGAGGAAGTAGTCGGTGAGGCCGCTCTCTGCCGGATCCAGCGCGAGAATGCGAATATCCTCGCCTTTCTTGTCTTCGCAGGCCGCGGCGGCGGCGGCCAGCATCTGGTTCACTTCGGTTTTCGCCATGAGGCTCCTTGTTCCACCCTACATCCTAGAGCATTCTCTGCGGGTGTAGAGGGCAGCCGGCCGGTATTACCCAAGCAGGGCCCCGGAAGGAGGGTTTTGCTGCTTCCTCAGAGCAGATGGCGCGGGATCCAAGTGGGCCGGCGAGCAACGGACCTCAGGCGCCGTAGAGATGATGGCTGCGGATATAGTTGAGAATCTCCGGTGGCAGCGGACCTGCGCAATCCTCGCGGTTACGGAGTTGCTGCCGAATCTGAGTGGCGCTGGCCGGTTCTGCCACCCCTTCAAGCAGATGAACCCGGCTGCCCTGCTCGGGACTGAGAGCCAGCGCCTCGGCCGGCCGCAGGGAAAAGCCAGGACGGCTGACCACAATCCAATCCGCCAGCGACAGGAGCCGTTCCGGCTCACGCCACCGGTGCAGACTAAGGAACGCATCCGCACCGAGCAGCACGAACAGAGAGTCCAGCGCAGAGAGTTGGGCGTGCAAGTGGGTGAGAGTGTCGACCGTATAGTTGGGGAGACCGCCAGCCCGGGGAGCCTCGAGCGCGGAGGCTC
>CAXUIM010000142.1:0-1919 GCA_964250885.1 uncultured Acidobacteriaceae bacterium
CCGGTCTCCGGGTCGGCGTCTCCACACACATCCGGCACGCCGCGTCCTCCACCAGCGGCGGGCGCCGCCGGGACCTTGGAGTTTGCCTGCCACGACGGCAGCGGAAACACCGCGCTGACGCCGCCGCCTGTCGCGCCCTCATTGCTGGCCAACTCGTTCCAAACGACCTCGCTGGTGATGGTCGAACCGGAGCCGACCAGCTTCGTTCCTCCGCAGCCAAGCACATGCGGCGAGGACGCCGGGAAGTCCACATGATTGGCGGTTCCGGAGACTCCGTCGGTGGACCCGCTGTCCCCTGCGGCCACCGTTATGGTGACCCCGACGGCAGCGGCTCCCTGGCAGGCTGTGTCGAGCGCGGTGATGGACTGCGAGGTCCAGGTCGACTCCGGGCCGCCCCAGCTGATGGAGATCACGCTGGGCTTGTTCACGGTGTCATGCACCGCGGTTGAGATCGCGTCGATGAATCCCTGGTCCGTGTTGGGCGTGAAATACACTACGATCTTGGCGCCGCTGGCGATCGAGGCAGACATCTCGATATCCAGCATCACCTCGCCATCGGAGCCGCTCGCCGTCCCGGGCGTGTTCTTCCCACCGTCCACCGAAACGGCAGTGACTTTAGGAGCGGGAAGCCCCAGCGTCTTGAAGTACGCCGTGAGGTCCGCCGTGCGGTACCCGCCGCCCAGCTCGATGATGCCGATGGTCTGATCGGCCGCCGTTGCCCCTGCGGGAAAGCCATACAGCGTTCCCACCTGCACCGGCGTGTAGGAGACATTCGCCGCGTTCGGCTTGACGATCCGAAAATGTGGGGCCGCCTGCGGGCGGTTATCCAGACCCAGAACGGCAACCACATGCCCGGCTAACTCCGCCGGCAGGGAGATCTCTCCCTCCCGCACGCGGAAGACGCCCGCATCGGTTCTCTGCTCCTTGAGCTCCACGCCAAAGGCCTTCTGCATGGCCGCCACGCTTCCGCTCAAGTGCACCGTCCGGCGCCCCGGATGGACGCTGTCCACGGTCAGGCCGAACTCCTTGGCAAAGGCTTTCACGGCTCTCACGGCCTCGGGATCGGCGCCATGCTGGCTGGCAAACTGCGCCCGGCTCAGCCGTGCCTTCGGGATGCCGGCACTCGTAAACTCAACGGGTTGCTTCGGGTTGAGAATGACCGATACGGTGATCTTGCTGGCGCCGCGCGGCGCCTTGATCCCGCCGGCCGGCTTTGACTGCTCCGGCAGCGCGAATCGGTTCTTTCCGCTGCCGGCGAGTGGTACTCGCTCCTGCGACTGAAAACGAGGCTTGGTGGCCATGGCTCTTCTCCTCTGCGTGTGCGGGCCTGACAACCAGGCTTCGGTTAGTTTCCAGCTGCTATTTTCCAGGCGACGCATACTTCGACTTGTGTTGGGTCGATCCGGTTTCGCCTATGTCAAATTTAGATGCGGAAAAGTTCCCCGCTTACCCTTGGATAAGACGCAACAATGGTGCAGGTTGTGTCTCTGTCAGCCGCGATGGGAGTGTTCACGATCGTGCGAGTCGAGGCGCCGGCCGGCACCACGTAGAATCGAGCCGATGAATCTCGCTGCCATTCAATCCGCGCTTCAGGACCAGCATCTCGACGGCTGGCTTTTCTACGATCACCACCATCGCGACCCGATCGCCTACCGGATCCTTGGCCTGGACGAGAATAGTTTCGTCTCCCGCCGCTGGTTTTACTACATCCCGGCCCAACCCGGCGCGGAGCCGCGCAAACTGGTGCACCGTATCGAGTCGGGCAAGCTGGATGCGCTGCCCGGCGGCAAGAGCGAATACTCCTCCTGGCAGGAGCTCGAAGCGCAGCTGGAAGTCATGCTGCGTGGAGCGGAGACCGTGGCGATGCAGTACTCCCCTCGCAATGCCATCATGTACGTCAGCATGGTGGATGCGGGAAC
>CAXUIM010000142.1:2019-4482 GCA_964250885.1 uncultured Acidobacteriaceae bacterium
GAGCGGGCCGGCCTCTGGACCGATCACGGCCCCAACTGCAGCGTCGGCGCCCATTCCGCCGATTCGCACTACGAGCCCACCGCGGCCAGCGCGCAACCGATCCGTTCCGGGGACTTCATCCTCATCGACATCTGGGCCAAGCTCGCCGCCCCCGAGAATCCGCGGGAGCCCGACCCGGCCGCTATCTGGTACGACATCACCTGGACCGGTGTTATCGGGCGCGAACCCACCGGCCGCGAGCAGTTCGTCTTCGATACCGTTCGCCAGGCCCGGGACGCCGCCGTCGCCACGATAGAGGACGCCTACGCCGCCCATCAGCCCATCGCCGGCTGGCAGGCCGACGAGGCCGCCCGGAACGTCATCCGCACCGCCGGGATGGACGAGTTCTTCACGCATCGCACCGGCCATAACATCGCTCTCTCGCTGCACGGCAACGGAGCGCACCTGGACAATCTGGAAACCCACGATGAGCGTCTGCTTCTGCCCCACACCTGCTTTTCCGTGGAGCCCGGACTCTACTTCCTCGGCGAGTTCGGTGTGCGCAGTGAAGTGAACATGATTACCCGGCCCGGGAAGGCGCAGGTGACGGGCCCGGTGCAGACGGCGCTGCTGCGTATCTAATTTCCGCTCGCTGCGGGTCTGGCTCAACGCACTCGATTATTGTTGTCCGATGAACTCAGGGACCACATGGCTGAAAGCACATGCTACTACTCGGGCCGACGCGGCAGGCGCATGAGTAAATCTGAGATTCTCTTCAAGGACTATCCGGAAAATAGAAACCCGCCTGCCAGGCACAGCCGCCTATCGTTGATCAGCCCAGCAGGGCGACGAGCGGAAGCCTTCCTGACGCTCGGCGTGCTTGCCTTTACGGGCCTTGAGCCTTCCGTGGGTGGAAAGCTCGCGATCACCGTGGCAGCGGTCGCGGTCCTGGTCGCTATGTACATCTTCTGTCGGCGGTGGATGAGCTCGCGCCTCCAGGATGCGGTCATCCTCGTGATACTGCTTTACGCCTTGGGTATGATTCCGGTTGTCGGCATGTGGCCGATGGTTGGAGCTCTCAGCCTCGCGATAACGGCCGGATCGCCTGGCATAGGAAAACCCTTTATGACTGGCGTGGCTTGTTCCGTGCAGGACGGATCGATGCGGCGGTGTGGAGCTGGTTCGCCGTCATCGTAGCCCTGACGGTTGGCGGACTTCTGCTATGGATCTTCTTGCTTCACGGCCAGCTGCCTGCGGCTTACGCTTCTGCTGCTCGCAGCGTTCCGAGATGGGCAGCCGCGAGCGGGGGCGTGATGTTCCTGATCGTGAACGGGATCATAGAGGACGCGATCCTTTCGGCATCTTGCTAACCGCTGCATCGGGACCGCTGCGTCCGGTTCCAGTCGTGATTGCTGTCTCGATTGCGTTTGGTCTTGGCCATTACTCGGGCGTGCCTGGCGGCGCGATCGGAATCGCGATGGCCGGGACATGGGGCGTCGTTCTGGCTCTTCTACGCATCAGGACGGACGGCATGCTGGCCACGTATCTGGCCCACGTCATGGCGGACGCGACCATCATGGCCGTGCTGCTTCCTAGAGCACTTCGTTGAGCTGGATGTTCACAACAAGTGGCCAACTGCGATTCAGCGAAGATTACAGGCCTATTTCGCCCTGCAAGGGGAAGAGCGACAAGATGTCGCGGAAGAACTGCTGATTGATTCGGAAACGACTACGGTGCAGCGAATCACCGCCCTCCAGCGCAGAGCGGGCCGCACTGATAGAATCGACCACGATGGCCAGCGCAAGACAGGTAGAGAGTCCCGACAGCCTGCGGAAACCCACCGACCAGGAACAAACGGTCGCGGATAAAAACCGGGAGATCGCCCAGCGGGTTCCCGGCGAGCGGTCCAGCTTCCCTGCCCTGGTCCTGCTGGTCGGCTGGCTGGTTCCGGGAGCCGGACACCTGCTTGTGGGCAAATGGATTCGCGCGCTGCTGCTCTTCCTTTCCATACTCGGCATGTACCTGATCGGCCTGGGTCTGGCCGGCAAAGTCTACACGCCCAACACCGGCGACATTCTGGACATCCTCGGCTTTGCCGGGCAGCTGGGCAGCGGTGTGCTTTACTTCCTGGCGCGCTTCTTCGGCTGGGGCGCCGCCTCGGTCGTGAACACGCTGGCGGACTACGGAACCAAGTTCCTGGTTGTCGCCGGCCTGTTGAATCTGATCGCCGCGGTCGACGCGCACTCGCTGGCGAATGGCAGGAAGCCCTCCTAGGACCCTCGCACCGCATGCTCACTCACTTCAGCGCCGCTCTGCTCTTCGCCCTGTTCACCTCGGTGGTCTTCGGCATCACCCAACGCTCCCGGCCACGCATGATGGTCCGCTTTGGCGCCTACTGCTTCGTCCTGTTCATCGGAGCGGTTATTGTCGGTAGCTGGATCATGTGGGCCATCAAGCGCTGAGCCGGGCCATCGCAGGCGGCCC
>CAXUIM010000142.1:4582-10218 GCA_964250885.1 uncultured Acidobacteriaceae bacterium
GAAGCCACGCTGCTGACCCCTTGCGCCGCGCGGACATTGCGAGCTAATTTGAATCGAGCTACGGACCGCCGGTTGGGCTGGTGCTATTGGAACCGCTGCCGCTCGTATTGCTGGTACTTCCACTTCCCGTAGTCGATGTCCCGGACGTGCCGAAACCGCCGGATGTTCCACCGAAGCTGTTGGAACTTCCACCGAAGCTGTTGGAGTTTCCGCCGAAGCTGTTGGAACTTCCGCCGAAGCTGTTGGAGCTTCCGCCGGAGCCGCTGTTGGACTGGCCGGTGACGGCGTTCTGGCCGAAGCTGCCAGCCGAGGTGGAAGACATTCCACCCCCGGTAAGGCTCACCCCGCTCCTCAGCAGCTCGATACGCGGGTCATACCAGAACTCCCAGGTTTCGTAAGTAGACTGGCCGTTCGGCTGACTGACGGAGGAGCCTGTCCGGGCCGGCCCGACGCCCACGATCACCCCCAGGGAGCTGTCGCCGGACAGGCCGGCACTGCTGCCGGTCGTTCCACCCGTGGTGGTGGTGATACTCGCGTCGTTGAAGCCGCTGGTCAGCGCGGTGCTCGCGCCGACGGTCGAAGTGGATGTTGTAGGCGCGGTTCCGGCCAGCCCGGCGCCTGCGTTCAGGCCCGCGCTGGACCCGGCGCCCGAACCAAGGCCGGCCACCGCATCGCCCAGTTCCTTGCCGAAGAAAACGTGGATCTTGGTCTTCTGCTCGCCCAGATGGATCAGCCGCCAGTCTGCCTTGCCGGTCAGCGGGTCGACATACTGCTTGCGCAGAAAGCGGATGTTGTTCGTGTTCTCCAGAATCTTGATGGAGGCGGGATACTGCCCGGAGAACTTGCGCTGATACAGCTGGATCGCTCGCACATACTCGTTCGCGCGATGCATGCTTTCAATCTCTTTGTCACGGCGCAGCTCCCGCGCGATGATGGGCGCGGCCACGGCAAGGGCAATCAGGACCAGCGCCGACATCACGATGGCGGCGACCAGCATGAACCCCGCCTCGGGGTTGCCGCAATCCTGTCTGCCGCAATCCTGTCCTCCGCAACCCTGTCCGCCGCAATCCCGGTCGCGGACCGCTGAAAGCCGATGCGTGAGGTCGGGAGCGTGCCCTCCGGCGACACTCGCGGCCCTCTCCCCCATTCTGGACGGGACAGCACGGATTAAGTCGAAATCAGAATGCGGTTCCATACGCTTTAGACGTACCAGGTGATTGCGACGTACCAAGCTGGTGCGACATACCAGCCGGGCTTCGACCGGTTTTTCCAGCATAGTACCGTTTTTCTCGATTGAAAACGGCCCTTGAACCGAAGCTTCCCTCCCCGCCTGCAGGACAAAAGCTCTACTGGGTCTGCAGCGACAGGGTCTGCGTGTTGTTATTGACCAGATCCTGTACCTGGATCGAGTTGGCCGAAATACTCAGAATCTTGTACTTGCGCGCGACGATGTCGCCCTGTGACGCCAGATACACGTCATCGCCCCCCAACAGGAAGACCTGGCGCAACCCGTTGGGCCGGGTCTCCGTGCCGAAGAACTTCAGATTGATGGGCGGGGGCGGAGGCGGCCCGGGCGGAGGCGTATAGACCGGAGCCGTCGATCTGGGCCGGGCGCTGGGCACGTTCCCGGGCAGCGCCACGGTGGGTGCGGTATAGCTCGCCGAGAAGATATTGCGGCCCGTTCCCGCATAGACCAGGTTCTCGGTGCGCAACATCGCCGACTCGTCCAGCGTGGGGTCCAGGCTGGCGGACGTGCTCGCCATCTTCTGTGCGGCCACGCCGGCTGCCGCGCCGATTCCCACCCCATTGCTATTGGTTTCACCGGAAGCTTGACTCGTCCGCCCAGCGGTCCGGCTGCCCTCCGCGCCTGTAGAGGTCGCAGGAGTCACGGACGCTGACGGCGGCGGCGACGATCCGCCAAACAGCGCGTTGTAGGCGTACAAAACGCAGCACAGCGCCACGGCTCCGAGGGCGCCGGCCGTGATCGTCTTCTTGCGATTCTCGGCTCCACCCTTCACTGCGCGCCTCCCGGAGGCGGCGCCGCGGCCGGGTTTGGTGCCGGCGCTGGATTGATTTGCGCGGCCGGGGGCTCGCCAGTCTCCTCCTGGGGGACCGGGGTGCGTAAATAGGTCGTCAGCCGGATGCGCAGGTTTACCTGGCCGGTCTGCTCGCCGGAGAGACTGACGCCGGTGATGACGAAGAAGAGCTTATCGCGCTCGACCGCGTTGATGAACTGCACGACGGGCCGGTAGTCGCCGGAGATGCTGGCGTCGGTGTGCATTTCCGTAAGTTCGTAGGGACTGCCGGAGAGGACCGGCTCATAGGAGTACTGGGCGCGGGTCCAGTGAACGCTCTCGCGATGGGCCAGCGCTCCTTCCTCGGCGATCACATCGGAGGAGGCATTCGGCAGGCGCTCCTGATAAAAGCCGTCAGCCTTCGCCGTGGAGGTAACCAGCTTCTGGTCCAGGCCGCGCAACGGCCGCGCCGCCAGCTCAGCCGACCGAACCATCACCCGCTGCTGATCGATGGCATCCGGATTGCGCGCGCTCAGCGCCTGCCACACGAAGGCCAGATGGATCAGCAGATACAGGTCCAGCACCGCCAGCGCGGCGACCCCGGCAAAGTGCAGATTCATCGCCGTCAACAGCGCACGCGCCTGGCTGGTGAGCCGGGGCACACGGCGCAGCAGAGAAGAGCTGTTGGGCGGCGGGACGATCACCGTCGTGCTCACTGTGCACCTCCCTGCGCCCTGGCCGGCTGCGCGCCCGACAGCGCCGGGCCAGATGCCCTAGAGGCAGCGGGACGGGTCGGGGAGTGTGGCTTCAGCACCACACCGTATCGTCCGCTGCCGGCAGCTTGCTCCCGTCGCGACACTCCCGGCTGCTGCGGCTCTTCCACGAGGGCGGCCTTTGCCCGCGCGGGATGTGAAAAGGGCTGCCCCGCCGGCAGCGGGTTGTAATTGGCCAGAATTTCAAACTCGACGCCCGCGGGGGTTGCATTCGCTGCCGGATTAGCCGCCGTACCGGGAGCCGAACCGGGCACAGCACCACTAGCCCCGGGAGCCGCATTGCCCTGTCCCGCCCCATGAGCCTGAACGCTCTCTCCCATCAGCCGAGGCCGCAGAAAGCGGCGCGAGCGCTCCAGGTTGCGCACCAGCTGCACCGCGCGGTCGCGATCTCCTGAGACGCGCAGGCGAATGACCACATCTCCATTACCGGCGACCTGCGGTTCGATGGAGGTAACCTGCACGCCCGCCGGCAGCACCGTCTCCAGGTCCATCATCACCGCCGTCCAGGAGAAGCTCTTGTGCAGAAATAACGCATTCAGGAAGTGCGCCCGTTCCAGCACCGCGGCATTCTGGGGCTCACGCATGCGCTGCTGGTTGTGCAGCTTCTCCTGCTGGACGGCGAACATCTGGTCCTGGAGTCCAGTCATCCGGGCCTGGGCGCGGTCCAGCTGTTTCTGCAGCAGGTGCGCGGCCACCACGGCGCCGATCCCGGCGAGCACCAGCAGAACCATCACCAGCCGCAGACGCAGAAAGAAGGGCCGAAGCTCAACGAACGGCCGGGTCGCAAGATTGACAGAGATGCGCATCAGCCTCGCAGCGCTCCTACCACGCCAGAAAGCCACGCCCGCGGGACTCCCGCACTGGCGGCTTCCGCGCCCAGTACGGCGCCGTCTACCATCTCCCGCACGCGCAGACCGTCGGTCTCGGCCACGCCCTGTGACACCAGGATGCGGCGCAACTGCTCTGCGCCGAGAGGACCGGCGCTGAGTACAGCTTCGGGCACGGCCGCCAGGGTGTCCTCGAAATAGGCCGCGGCGACACTGACGGCCTGCGCGATCTCCTCAGCCAGCGGCTGCGGCTGCGGCGCGATACTGTCCGGAGCGGCCGAGAGCAGCGGCTCCAGATGATTGGTAGCGGCAGGGAACTCTTCGGGAGCCGGCGGATACCCCTCAAGCGCCGGGGGATGGGCCGCGCGGGGCGCGAGGTACGGGTTCCGGCCATGCTCCGGCAGGGGCTCCTGCGCGGCCCACTCCGCCGCGGACTCCTCCACATTGACCAAAGGAAGTGCCGCGATGGTCGGCTCGAATAGCGCGGGCGGCCCTTCGGCGGGTATCCCGCGGGCGGGGCCCTGCAGATCCACGCTGCGATGCAGCAGCAGAATGCCGCTCCGCATGATCGCGGTCGTCACCCCCATTGAGTTCGCATTGACCAGCAGAACGGGCTCCGGCTCCTCCAGCCCGGCCAGGGCCGCCAGGGTGCTGGGCAGCACGGCGCCCGGCTCAAAGCCGGCCTCGCGCGCCGCGGTCTCATATTCGCTGAGCACATCGCGCGGAATCGCCACCGCCAGCACCCGCACCACGGATTTGCTGGTGCTCATCACCTGGAAACTGACCATCGCCTCATCGGCGTCGAAGGGCAGCAGCTTCTTCAGCCGGAAGCGCACCAGGGGAAGCGCCTCCGACAAGCGGTTGGGCAGCGCGTCGAAATCCAGCAACAGCACGCGCACGGCCGAGTCCGGGATCACCAAAGTCAGGTCGCCGCCGCGCGCATTGGACCGCGCACCCACCTGCTCCAGCGTCCGCCGCACGGCAGCAGCGACCGCAACCCGGTCGGCAACGTTGCCCGGCTTCAGGCTGGGCGCAATCGCACCCTCTTCCAATACCACCCGGGCGACCGCCGTCAACGGGCCGGCAGCCTCCACCGAGCGCGCCGCGACCACGCCCTGCGGCGTAATCTCGCACGCCAGGCGGGGGCGCGTTCCGGCAGCTTTGGGAAGAAGGTTCATCGAACTTTACCTAGACTACCTCGGGTCAAGCGTTTGCAGGGGCGGCACGGTGGGGCTCGAGATCGGCTTTGGCCGCCTTTTTACAGTTCCGGCGCGCGGCTCCCTTCCTCTTGCAGGAGAATTGCTCTACCGTCCCTGCTCGATGAAGGTTACCTTGTTGATCTCGCGCATGGTTGTAATGCCGGCACGCACCCGGTCCAAAGCCGAATCGCGCAGAAACATCATTCCCCTCTCCCTGGCCTTCTTGCGGATCTCCGATCCCGGGCGCTTTTCCAGCAGCATCTCCCGGATTTCGTCGTCGAGCTCCAGCAGTTCGTGGATCGCCGATCGACCGCGGTAACCTGTTCCCCCGCACTCGATGCAGCCCGGGCCTTCCTTGAAAGCCACCTCGCGCCACTCCGCCGGATTGAGGCCATTGGCCTCCAGCTCTGCATCGGTGTAATGGACATCCTGCACGCAGAACTCGCAGACCTGGCGGACCAGCCGCTGCGCCAGGATGCAGTTGAGCGCCGACACAAAGTTGTACGGCTCGACGCCCATGTTGAGGAAGCGGCCCAGCACATCGACCACGTTGTTGGCGTGGACAGTCGTGAAGACCAGGTGCCCGGTCAGCGCCGAGTTGATCGCGATCTGTGCCGTCTCCGCGTCGCGGATCTCGCCGACCAGGATCTTGTCGGGGTCGTGGCGCAGAATGGAACGCAGACCGCGGGCAAAGGTCAGGCCCTTTTTCTCGTTCACCGGAATCTGCGTGATGCCACGGATCTGGTACTCCACCGGATCCTCGATGGTGATGATCTTGTCCTCTTCGCTCTTGATCTCATTGAGCGCGGCGTAGAGCGTGGT
>CAXUIM010000143.1:0-10185 GCA_964250885.1 uncultured Acidobacteriaceae bacterium
TGCGCGCATGCGAGACCGAGACGACGGTGTCGTCTTCCCCGTGCAGGATAAGCGTGGGAGGGAAGTCGCGGGTTGCGGCGCCGGAGTAGGGCTCGGGAAGGCCACCGGAGAGTTCGACAATACAGCGAATCGCTGTGCGGAGAGCCGGGTCGGCAGAGGCGGAGTTTGTGGCGGCCAGCGAGAGTGACAGGAAGCTGCCCAGCGAGATGCCGACCAGAGCGATGCGTTGCGGATCGATTCCGGGCCGGGCGCCGACCCACTGGAGCGCAGCTTCAATCGTCTCCAGCCACTGCGGCACGTGAACTCCATCCGTGATCACAGCGAGGTCGGCATATTGCGTGCCGGTGCGGTCGAAATAATGCGGGGCATACAAAGCTATCCCGGCGGAGAGAAGATGAGGAGCAAGGCGATCCAGCCAGAAACCCATCCTTCCGCCCGCGCCGTGCAGCAGAAGAATGGCGGGACCTCCGGCAGGCGATGCACCCGCGGCCTTCACCGAAGCCTGGGGCGCGTCGTACGCTTCCATGCGAATGGATTTGCCAGCAGCTAAGAACCTCTCCTGCATTTCCGTAGGATGCCGCGCGGATCAAGCGGGTTCAGAGGGGCGTCTGGGAATTCGGCCCCTTGCACAATGTCGCGCATGGACCAAGGGCGATATGCTCGAGGCAGTGGAGGCGCCCCTGCGGGAACATACCAGACTGCTGCTCATGGACACCTGCGCGGAGGGGGCGGGTGTGGCGCTGAGCCTGGACGATCAGGTGCGCGCGATCGAGGTGCTGACGCCGCGCGCCGCTTCCGCGGAGATTATCTCTGCCGTGCGGCGTTTGCTGCAAACCGCAGGCTGGAGCCTGCACGAGCTGAGCGCCGTCGGCGTGGTGAGCGGGCCCGGGTCGTTCACCGGAGTTCGCGCGGGGCTGGCGGCTGCCAAGGGTCTGTGCGAGGCCACCGGCCTGAGGATGGCAGCGGTTTCGCGGCTCGAGGTTCTGCAACATGCGGGCGTTCCGGACGGCAACGCTTCGGGCGCCCAGGCGAGAGTGGATCCTTCGGCCTTTGCGGTGCTCGATGCTGGCCGTGGCGAGGTGTACGTGCGCGAGCAGCCTGCGGGTCAAGCCGCGCGTGAGTGGCTCTGCAGCCTGGAAGACCTGCGCGCCGCTTGTACCAATCGGAGGCTTATCATTGCCGAGCCGCTCCTGGCGACAAGTCTGGCGGCCCGTCTGGGCGAAGGCCTGACCGGATGCGAGATGATCCTGTGCCCGCTGACGGTTGCGGATGCTCTGGCGCCCGTTCGTCGCTGCCTGGCCCAGGGCGGCAGCGACGCCGCGATGGTCGACGCCAACTATGTGCGCGGAGAAAACGATATCTACCGGAAGAATGAGCCGGCGGCGTCGCCTGCGAGGCAGAGGCCATGAACGCGGCATGGACGGTGCGACGCGCTGCCCTCGCTGATCTCGAGGCGTTGCTTGCGATACAGCGCGACTGCCCGGAGACCTCGCACTGGAGTGAGGCGGTCTGGCGCGGCATCCTGCAGCCGCCCGGGAGGGATGGAAGTATGCGCGCGGTGTGGCTCGCAGAGACCTGGCTCAAAGTAGTCTGGCCCGCCAAAATCCAAGGGGCTCCCTCCGGTTTCGCCGTCGTGCACTGTCTGGTCGGGGGTGCGGAGCTGGAAAATCTGGCGGTCCGGCCCGAGTACCGGCGGCGGGGCGTGGCGCGCTCTCTCTGCCACCACGCCATGGAGTGGGCTGCCGTTCACGCCGCGGCGCAGCGCGGGGCGTCTCTGACCGGATTCATGATCGAAGCCCCGGCGATGCACCTGGAAGTTCGTGCTGGCAATGCGGCGGCCCTGGAGCTCTACGCCGCTTTGGGCTTTGCCGAGCAGGGAAGACGCAAGAGCTATTACCAGGACCCTTTGGACGATGCGGTACTTATGGCGCGCCGTTTGGATGACGCAGCGGAATAGCGCGAGCATCCCCGCCCCCGCCCTTGGGCATGCTGTTTGCGGAGCAGGCCCGAAGGTATAATCGGCCCTATGGTTCGGGACGGATATTTATATGGGCTGGCTCTGCTGACGGTGGCCGCCATCGTCTGGTACAGCACCCATTTCCTCGGTCTCACCGCAATTCCAGTCCTGCTGGCAGCGTTCTTCCTCTGGTTTTTCCGCGATCCGTCGCGCAAAGTACCTCAAGGCGCGGGTCTGATCGTCTCTCCCGGAGACGGAACGGTGAAAGAGGCGGAGTGGATCGAGACCACAGCCGGCAGCAAGCTGCGTGTGACCATCTTTCTGAACGTCTTCAACGTACATGTGAATCGCGTGCCGATCGGCGGCGTGGTGACGTTGGTGGATTATCGCGAGGGCCACTTTGTGAACGCGATGAAGCCCGAGTCGGCCGTGCTGAATGAGCAGACGATGATCGCTATCGCAGATGGGGATCACAGCGTGAGCTTTAAACAGATCGCCGGGCTGCTGGCGCGCCGCATCGTCTGCAATCTGCGGCCGGGGGAGCAGGTGCAGCGTGGCCAGAGGATGGGTCTGATCAAGTTTGGCTCACGGGTGGACGTCCTGATGCCGGCCGAGACGGAGCTCAGGGTAAAGGTGGGAGACCGCGTAAAGGGTGGAAGCTCTGTCATCGGCCAGCTTCCTCTGGCGTCGCCAGGGGCAGGGGGCAGGAGTAAGAGCGGACGGAGCTGATGGCGGAGGCCGGTAACGGGATCGAGCGACGTTCCGCGCGGCGCGGCATGTATGTGCTGCCTTCGCTGTTCACCGCGGGCAACATCGCTCTGGGCTACTACGTGATCCTGGAGAGCATTCGCGGCTCCGCCGGGTTGGACCCGGAGTCCTTTGACCGGGCTGCTGTCGCCATCGTGATTGCGATTCTGTTCGATGGCCTGGATGGGCGCATTGCTCGCCTGACCAACACCTCCAGCGCCTTTGGCCGCGAACTGGACTCCTTGGCCGATGTGATTACCTTCGGGGTTGCGCCGAGTCTGCTGGCGTACCTGTGGGGCATTCGGCAAGTGATTCCGTCGGGACATCCCGTGCTCGACACCCGCATGGTCCACTTCGGCATGCTGATCTGCTTTCTTTTTCTGATCTGCGGTGCCTGCCGGCTGGCGCGGTTCAATATCAGCATCAACCCACAACCCCGCAATCCCGGCCGCCCGGGCCGTAAGTACTTCGTCGGCATGCCGATACCCGCCGGAGCGGGTGTGATCGGGGCCGTCATTCACTTCGAGGGCGGCTCGCCCATCTACAACTCCTGGATGTCGCTCCTGTGGCTGGCGCTGGTGGCCTTCACCGGATTTCTAATGGTCAGCAACTGGAGATTCTGGAGTGGCAAGGAGATCGATATCAGCGAACGCAAGCCCGGCCGCATGCTGGTGCTGCTGATGGTCGTGATCTGCGTCGCGATTGAGTGGTCGGGCACGGCGCTGATCGTGATCGCGCTCGGGTATCTGGTTTCGGGGGTGGTGGCGCGCGTCGCCTATTCGTGGCAGCGGCGCTCGGCTGCAAGCTTGTGAAGACCCAGACCTGAGTTCGCTTGGGCACGCCAGGCTGCCTGAACAGCCCGGCCTTCTACAGACAGCGCCCGGACCTTCGGCTCACCGGCGAGAGCGTGCCGTCGCGACGAGGGAAAATTGCGCGCATGCATCCTACAGTCAGGCCAGGCGTCCCGATAGGGCAGGAGACGTGCGGATAAGCCAGTGGGCGCCGATGCAGCAAGTGGCTGGGCCGCAGGCATTTCGTTCTAAAGATAAAGGAGTTCGATGACGCGAAGAATGGTACGCGGTGTGATCGTAGGGGCGTCGACGCTGCTGGGCAAGGATCTGGTGGAAGAGTTGAACGATGGAGCATCGACCGCCTGGGACCTGACGCTGGTGGATACTGCGGAAGCGGCCGGCCAGGTCGCCGCGGCCGGCGATGAGGCGGCCGTTATCCTGCCGATCTCGGAGGACTCCTTCACTGGTATGGACATTGTGTTCTTCGCCGGAGACGCCGCCACAGTCCGGAAATATGGGAAAGCGGCCCACACGGCGGGAGCGGCCATCGTGGACCTGACCGGAACAATGGAGAGCGGCCCGGGCGTGCTGTTGCGCTCACCGTTGCTTCGCGCCGCCGGCGCTCCCGATCTGGCTACGGTCGCCGTGCGTGTAGCACATCCTGCCGCATTGATGCTGGCAGCGGTCGCGCAGCGCTTGGAGCCGTTTGGGTTGCAGCGAATCGCGGCAACTGTGTTGGAGCCGGCTTCGGCGCAGGGCAGCGCGGGGGTCGACGAGATGCATCAGCAGACGGTGGCTCTGCTGTCTTTCAAGCCCCTCGAGCGCGACGTCTTCGATGGGCAGGTTGCGTTCAACCTTCGCGCGGCGCTCGGCGAAGCAGCCAAGGTCAATCTTGCAGCGACCGCGGCAAGGATTGGCCGCGAGGCGGCGGAGCTGGCCGGCGGCGGCACAGCGGCACAACTCGCCGTGCAGGTGCTGCAGGCGCCGGTCTTCCATGCCTCGACCGCTTCGCTGTTTGTAGAACTGGCCGCAACGCCAGGCGAGAGTGCCGTAGGCCAGGCTCTCGACGGGGCGGGGGTGCACGTGGTTTCGGGCGAAGAGTCCGCCAGCAACGACGGTGTCTCGGGCAAGGGTGAAATCATCGTCATGCTGCGGGCGGCGGAGATTTTCGGCGGAGCAGAAAAAGCGCCGGGCTCCGCATTCTGGCTTTGGATGGCGGCCGACAACCTGCGCCTGGTGGCGCGTACGGCGGGCTCCTGCGCTGCGGAGCTGGCCGCGCTTCGGCCTACGCCTGAGGTCAATTAGAGCTTGAGGGCCGTTGAATACCGTGCTGATGGAGCGACAAGTGGAGGGGCTCACCCGGTCCCGGGACACCTGGATTTGACACGAGATAGCCCCGCACTTTACAGAGTATTGTGGTCAGTTTTAAGAGAAACCTGAAACCGACGCGCCGCGATTTCGTAAGAATGACCGTCGCCGCCGGCTGCTACGGTGCGGCGGTGAGCCGGACGGTCGCCGCTCCGCAGGCCGCCGCCCCCGACATACGCCTGCGGCTGGAGAGCTGCAATCTCGACATCGGAAGGGGCATCACCGTCCCGACGACCGCCTATAACGGTCAGGTGCCCGGGCCCACCCTGCGGCTGCGCCGCGGAAAGCCGGTCTCGATTGAGGTGACCAACGCCTCGCCCCGGGAGGATCTCGTTCACTGGCATGGCTTGCGCACCGATCCCCTGAACGACGGCGCGACCGAAGAGGGTTCGCCGATCATCAAGCCCGGCGCCAGCCTGCTCTACCATCTCGCGCCGGAGCCGTCCGGCACGCGTTGGTACCATTCCCACGCCATGGCGATGGACGATCTGAACGCCTCGACATACTCCGGGCAGTTTGGATTTCTTCTGGTGGACGGCGCCCCCGATCCCGGCCACTACGACCAGGAGGTCAACCTGGCCATTCACCACTGGGGGGCGCATTTCGTTCCGATGGTCGAGACGATGCGGGCGGACTCTCAAAATGCGCCGCAGACCTCAGGGTCCGATGTCGGCTACACGTGGGCGACGATGAATGGGCACATGCTCGGCTCGGGTGAGCCGGTTCGCGTGAAGCCGGGGCAGCGAGTGCTGTTCCGGCTGCTGAATGCGAGTGCGACAGAGAATGTCGTGCTTTCGCTGCCCGGGCATCGCTTCCAGGTCGTGGCCATGGACGGCAATCCCGTACCCAACCCGCAGAGTGTGGAGGTAGTGTCCCTGGGTGTGGCCGAGCGTGTGGACGCCATCGTGGAGATGAATGCCCCGGGCGTTTGGGTGCTGGGCTCCACACTGAAGGCCGCGCGCGATATGGGGCTCGGCGTCGTGGTTGAATACGGGGGCGCGAAGGGCGAAGCCGTGTGGCGCGATCCTTCCGGCGCCGTTTGGGAGTACAGCGCCTTTGCCACCCAGGCTCCCGCCGCCGAGCCCGAGAAGACCTTCGTCCTGACGTTTCGCGATGCCGGCACGATCGACAGCCCCAAGTTCGATACCTGGACCATCAACGGGGACGCCTGGCCTAAGGTCACGCCCCTCATGGTGCGCGCCGGTGGACGCTATCGCCTGCTCTTTCGCAATGCCACCGGGGACCAGCACCCGATGCATCTGCACCGCCACAGCTTTGAGGTAACGCGAATCGGAGATCAGCACCTGAGCGGCCTGATCAAGGACACCATCAACGTGATGCCGCTGCAGGAGGTGGCCGTCGACTTCACGGCGGACAATCCGGGCGACTCACTCCTCCACTGCCACCAGCAATTGCATATGGATTACGGCTTTATGCAGATCGTGAAGTATGCCGTTTAGACCAATGCGCCCCGCCTTGAAGAGCTTTCTGATCGGTCCCGCCGGCGTGGCGCTGGTGGCTCTCGCAGTCTTCGGCGCGCGTACCTGGGGGCCGGCGCAGGCTGCTGTGGCCGGCCGCGCGCCCGCCGGCGTTCGTGCAGACTGGCCGCAGTACGGCGGCGTGGACGGGGAGCACTACTCGCCGCTGAAACAGATCACCCGCGACAACGTGCGGCAGTTGAAGGTTGCTTGGACCTTCGATACCGGCGAAGAGGGAGGTTTGGAGACCAATCCGCTGGTGATCGGGCGCACCGTGTACGGATTCACGCCGTCTCAGAAAGTGATTGCGCTCGATGGCGCGACCGGCAGGAAGCTATGGACATTTGACGAGGGGACACCGGGCCTGCAACCCACGCGCGGCCTGACGTACTGGACCGACGGCACGCACAGCGTCTTGTTCGCGGGATTGCTCAGCTACCTTTACGCGCTCGACCCCGCGACCGGGAAGCCGATTGCGGATTTTGGCGATGGCGGCCGCATCGACCTGCGAAAGGATCTGGATGCTGCCAAGGTGACGGAGAGCTTTGCCGCCCTGACCACCCCGGGCGTGATCTACAAAGACATGATCATCGTCGGCTTCCGCGCGCCCGAAACCAAGCCTGCCCTGCGCGGTGACATTCGCGCCTACGATGTGCGCACCGGCGCGCTGCGCTGGATCTTCCATACGGTGCCGAGGCCGGGAGAGGCGGGCTACGACACCTGGCCGAAGAACGCCTGGAAGTACACCGGCGCGGCCAACGATTGGGCCGGCATGGCGATCGACGCCAGGCGCGGAATCGTCTATGCGCCGACGGGGTCGGCTGTCGATGACTTTTATGGCGGCGACCGCCTGGGCAATGACCTCTTCGCCGATACGCTTCTGGCGCTCGACGCCAACACGGGGAAGCGTCTTTGGGATTTTCAGGGCGTGCATCATGACATCTGGGATCGTGATTTTCCCTCGCCTCCGTCGCTGGTGACGGTGAAGATGAAGGGCCAACGCATCGATGCCGTCGCGCAGACAACGAAACAGGGATTTCTGTATCTGTTCGACCGCACCACGGGCCAGCCTTTGTACTCCGTGGTGGAGACGCCATTTCCCCCCTCGACTGTACCGGGTGAGAAGGCCTCGCCCACACAACCGGTGCCGCATGGACCGGAGCCCTTTGCGCGTCAACTGTTGACCGCGGACATGCTCACCGAGCGCACGCCGGCGGCGCACGCGTATGCGGTCGAGCAGTTTCGCTCCTTTCGCAGCGCAGGCCAGTTCGTCCCCTTGAGTGTGGACAAGCAGACGGTCGTGTTTCCCGGCTTCGACGGCGGCGCGGAGTGGGGCGGCTCGGCCGTAGATGTACGCACGGGCGTGATCTACATCAATGCCAACGACCTGGCGTGGACCGGCGGCCTCACCGAAAACAAGTTCGGCGGTGGGGTGGGCGTAACGGTCTATCAGAGCCAGTGTGCGGTGTGTCATGGGGGAGACCGGCGCGGCGCGCCCCCTGCGTTTCCCTCGCTGGTCGGCGTGGAAAAGCGGTTGAGCGACGGGCAAATCACGGCCATCGTTCACGGCGGCAAGGGAAGGATGCCGGCCTTTCCCAACGTCGAGGACGCGCGCCTGACCGCGTTGCTCGATTACCTGAAATCGGGCAAGGACTCAGGCGGGGCGGTACACGCGGCGGCGATGCTGTCGCCGAACCGCAAGGAACTCACGGGCGCCCGGGTGTACGCGAAAAACTGCGCGATCTGCCACGGCGACGATCTGCTGGGAGCGCCCTCAAATTATCCCGCCCTGGTGGGGGTCCGAGGCCGCCTGGCCGACGTTCAGATCCTGAGCAACATCCACAACGGCAAGGGCCGCATGCCTGCATTCCGCACGTTGAGCGATGAAGACGCGGCCGCCCTGTTGCGTTTCCTGGGCGCACGCAGTGCACCGGCCGTAGAGGCCGCGGTCGTCTCCGGCAACACGTCGAAGCGTGAAGTGGAGTCCGCGCTTGCACCTCCTGGCGGCGAGTCGCGCTACCGCTTTACCGGTTACCGTAAATTCCTGGACCCCGATGGCTACCCTGCCGTGCAGCCGCCCTGGGGCACGCTGAACGCCATCGATCTGAGCACCGGCAAGTACTTGTGGAAGGTGCCGCTCGGCGATTACCCGGAACTCGCTGCAAAGGGTCTGAAGGACACCGGCTCAGAGAACTACGGTGGTCCCGTAGTAACTGCCGGCGGCGTTCTGTTTATTGCAGCGACGATATATGACCATCTGATCCGCGCCTTTGACAGCAGGTCTGGCGCGTTGCTGTGGTCGGCGGATCTGCCCTACTCCGGTGTCGCCACGCCAGCCACCTACATGATCGACGGAAAGCAGTATGTCCTGATGGCTACCAGCAATTCCCGTAATCCGAAGGGCCCTCAAGGAGCCGCGTATGTCGCCTTTGCACTGCCCTAGGAGCTTGTTGAAAAAGCACCTCGGATGTCCGCGAGGCAAGTACGAAACCCGCAATCAAAGGGGGTTTCGCGAAGCTAGCGAAGCCACAAAAGCTGATTTTCAACAAGCTCCTAGATCGTCACATCAATCTGTGAGGCTGCCCGTATGAACGCCCCCTCGCCCATTGCATTGGGAACCAGCGCACGCTTGTCGTGGCCCATGAGGTCTCGCCTCGGCGCGATGATGTTTCTGGAGTACTTCATCTGGGGCTCCTGGTACGTCACGCTGGGCACATGGCTCGGCGAAGGCCTGCACTTCAGCGGGCGCGATATCGGCCTCGCTGCCGGCGCCACCGCCGTGGGCGCGATCATCGCGCCTTTCTTCGTGGGCCTCATTGCCGACAAACTGTTCGCGACCGAGAAGGTGCTGGCGATCCTGCACGGCCTCGGCGCTGTGCTGCTTTTCTTCGTTGCGCGGCAGACTTCCTTCGGCCCTCTTTATGGTCTGGTGCTGCTGTACTGCCTGGCCTTCATGCCTACGCTGGCGCTGACCAATTCACTCGCGTTCCGCCAGATGCACGACGCAAAAGTTCAGTTCGGGCCCATTCGCGTGCTGGGTACAGCCGGCTGGATTGTCGCTGGCCTGCTGGTCGGCGCGCTGGCGTGGGAGAAGACGGGCCGGACCGTCGAGCTCGCCGCCGCAGCCTCGTTGTTGATGGCGCTCTATTGCCTGACCCTGCCGGCAACCCCGCCACTTGCAAAAGACGCGCGCCTGACACTTGCGAGTGTCTTTCCCCGCGAAGCGATCGGCCTGCTGGGCGAACGCTCGATGGCCGTATTCGCCATCGCGTCATTTCTGATTTGTATCCCACTGCAGTTTTATTACGCGTTCACTAACCTGTTTCTAAATGAGAAAGGCGTGGTCGACGCCGCCGGCAAAATGACCGGTGGACAGTTTTCCGAGCTGTTTTGCATGCTGTTGATCCCCTGGTTCTTCCGGCGCCTGGGTGTCAAGTACATGCTGGTGGCCGGCATGCTGGCGTGGACGGTGCGCTACGTTCTGTTCGCGTATGGCGGCCTGGGTGACCGCATGTGGATGCTGTGGGCCGGCATCCTGCTGCACGGCATCTGCTATGACTTCTTCTTCGTCACGGGACAGATCTTTATCGACCGCAAATCGCCCGTCGCCCTGCGGGCCGCCGCGCAAGGGCTCATCACGTTCATCACCTACGGAGCGGGCATGTTCGTCGGCTCCTGGCTCTCCGGTGCGGTGGTCGAACACTACGCAACCACGACGGCGGCCGGAACGGTGGCGCACAACTGGCAGGCGATCTGGATCTTTTCGGCACTCGCTTCCGGCGTGGTGCTCGTGCTGTTCCTGCTGACCTTCAAGGACTCCGCCCAATCTCCCGAACGTGCCGAA
>CAXUIM010000144.1:0-10140 GCA_964250885.1 uncultured Acidobacteriaceae bacterium
CCAAATTCACCACACCGTATCGCAGACAGCGATGCGTCGCATATGAGGTGCGTTGACGCCCACAAACGGATCACAATGATCTTTCCCAGGCAATCCCGAGCGAGCTCTCGCCTTACCGCGGAAGATTCCGTTGTGGAATTGGGGAACCATACGTGGAATGCGTCCGCGGACGGGGGTCACTGTAGGGTTGTTATGCTCATCTCACATTTCACAGGAGGGTACCTATGCTCTCAACCTTTTGGGATCCAAAGACCGCCCGCGTTCTCTCGACAACCCTCATCTTTGCTCTGGTCCTCGCATTTTTGAACGGCGCTCGGGAGACCCTCACTCTTTTCCTGTTCTCCGTTCTCTTCGCCTACTTCGTGGATCCGTTGGTGAGTTTCCTCTCCCGGCTGCTTCGGGGTCGTATCAAGGGGATCGTGGCCACGTACCTTCTCCTGGCCGGGGTTGCGGCCGGCCTGGGCTTTTTAATTGGGCCGCGGATAGCCAACGAAGGTAAATCCCTGATGTCCAGCCTGCCCGCACTTGTCGATCGTATGTCCACGGGCAACTTCATCTTCCGGATGGGAAAGAGTCAGGGCTGGACGAACGAACGTGAAGTTCAGATCCAGCGATTCTTCATGAGCCATCGCGACCAGATCCTCGCCCGCGTAGAGGGCCTGGCAAGCAATCTTGAAGCTCCCTTGTCCCATATCTGGTGGCTCTTTTTGATACCCATTCTCAGCGTCTTCTTTCTAAAAGACGCCCGGGCCATGGCGATCAACATTGTGCTTCTCGGGGACGACCGGGCCCAGAAATCAATACTCCGGGGCATCATCAATGATGTGAATTTAATGCTGGGTAGTTACATTCGCGCCCAATTGATCCTGGCGGCGCTCACGGCCGTCGTCCTGACTATCGTGCTTGCCTTTATGCGTGTACCGTATGCGTTCGTTCTCTCACCGTTCGCAGGTATCTGCGAGTTCATACCTGTGGTCGGGCCAGCCGTTGCATGCACGGTCATCTTCGGCCTGGCTGCCATCATCGGATATAACCATCTCCTTATCTTGTTTCTAGTTCTAGGAACGTGGCGGATTATTCAGGACTATGTCAATGCTCCCCGTATCATGGGCAAATCGCTCGAGATTTCGCCGCTGGTCGAGATCTTCGCTGTGCTCGCGGGCGGTGAAATCGGCGGCGTGGTCGGCGCTCTGGTTTCCGTCCCGCTGCTGGCGATGCTTCGCATACTCTGGCTGCGCTTGAACATTACGAAGACTATGGATACGTCCGCTACCGCTGGCGCGCTTGCGACGCCGGCCGCCAGCGCAGAAGCAGGTTCCTGAGCATTTCTTCTGTTGCTGTACAGCGGATACGCTGTGCGAGTACCGTTCCCTTTGAAACCAGAGAAGAGTCTCGCCGACACGTCGGCTGCGAGACAGGTAACGTCAGGGCTCTACCGCAACCCCGGGATCGTTTACAGTGTTCTCGTTGGGTTCCGACACCGGGCATTCAGGCGAGTCTTTCAGCAATTGAGCGCTGAGTGCGCTGGCGAGCGAGAGCGCAACAGCAAGCCAGAGGCTGCGGCGGAAACCGAAAACGTATGCCTCGGCTACGGCATGTTCCACGCGGGGATCGTTGGTTCGCACCGAAGCGAGCTGCGAACGCTGAGCCTCAATACCAAGCTGTTCGGTTGGGGGAAGATGAAGCTGGTTGAGCCGCTGTCCCAGATCATTGTGAAACGACGGTAGCAGCACCAAGCCAAAGACCGCTACCGAGAGCAAGCCGGCAAGGCGGGAGACTGCGTTGTTGATACCAGAGGCAATCCCGGACTGAGCCACCGGAACCGCGTTCAGCACTGCCGTAGTAAGGGGCGCCACGCTGATCGCCATGCCTAACCCCAGCACAGCCACCGCGGGAAAGAATGTGGTCCAGTAGGAGCCCCCGACTCCTGGCCGCACCGCTAGGCCAAATCCCACGGCGGCAATCAGCGGACCAATGGTCAAGGGCGCTCTGGCTCCGTAACGGCCGATCAAACTACCCGACCACTCCGAAAGCAGAAACATGATCAGGATCAGCGGGAGCAGAGCCGCACCCGCTTCCGTAGCCGAATAGTGCTGAACCTGGATGAGGTTCAAGGGAAAGAAAAACAGCAGACCGCTCAACGCAGTATAGAGAAACAAGGTAATCAGGTTGGCGCTGGTGAAGGTCGGCGAGCGGAAGAAGCCGAGAGGCAGCATGGGTGCGGGACTACGGGACTCGACCACCAGGAGGGCGACAAAGCACATCACGCCGACGGCTGCGACGAAGACTACGAGAAGAGGCGCCCGGTGGCCTTCTATCAACGCGAAAGTGATCCCACCGAGACCAATGGTGGCCAACAGCGCCCCAGGCCAATCAAGGCGGCGGCCCATCGTTTCGTCGCGGCTTTCCGGAACTCGCCAGAACGTGATCGCGATGATGGCGACGGCTATAGGCAGATTGATAAAGAAGACCCATCGCCAGGACGCATGATCGACGAGCCAGCCTCCCAGCACCGGTCCAACCGCAGCCGTCATGGCACTGAAGCCCGACCATATACCGATAGCTCGTCCACGATCGCCCTGCGCGAACGTTGCACTAATCAGGGCAAGACTGCCCGGAAGGAGCAATGCAGCTCCGACGCCCTGCAACCCACGCGCGGTGATCAGCCAGGTCATGGACTGACTCAACCCGCACCACGCCGAACCCAGCGCGAATATCACAACTCCGGCGGTGAAGATGATGCGCCGGCCAAAGAGGTCGCCTAGAGAGCCTCCGACAAGCAGGAGCGAAGCCAGGAAGAGAGCATACGCTTCTACAACCCATTGGATCTGGTTTGCGGTCGCGTGTAAGGCCGTCTGCAAAGCTGGCAATGCAACCGTAACGGCGGTTCCATCAATGAATGCCATGCTCGAGCCGAGGATGGTCGAAGCCAAGACCCAATTACCGTTTGGCACCTGGAACGATCTAGCTTTCATTCTGGAAACCAAAAGGCGCTGTTGTGCTTTCGATTCGTGATGGACACGGCGTGCTGTGACGATCATACCGCCCCGGCGAAGCGGCTACGGCTCGAACTTCATCAGCACAACCACTGCTACGACGTTTTTCCGTTCTACTCAAGCCATGTGCGCGCGTCGACCGAATGCATCGAACGCACGGCCCGGCGCAGGTGCCTGCCTGCTACTTCGCACTTCTCCGCTCACTTCCGAAACACAGTGTAGCCAAGCGAGTTCGCTCCCAAAGTTCCGTCCAAATCAGCTCGTCAGTCTAGCGTGATGCAAGAAACACCACGGACTTCCTGATGATACGTTTTCTTAAGAGAGTCGTCGAAGCCACAGCTGACTTCAGCAATCGCAGGCTACCGAACTCGGGCGGAGCAACCAGGAAGCTCCTGCTCTGTGGATGCGGCCCAATGGGCCACCGCCTACATTGGAGGCAGCGGGCTCTGGCTCGGAGCCAGGATGTCGTCCAGACGGCCCGGCGTGCCCTCCACGCGTTGCAGTGAGGGATAGCGCAAACCGTCAAAGTACGGCAACGAAATCGTCTGGTACTGGTCGCCGCGGCGAAATACCAGCAGCAGCGGCTTCTTATCCGTTTCCGCGGCCACGATCGCCTGTTGGAGCACTTTGGCGGCGTACGCAGTGTTATTCACCGAGACGATCGTCATGTCCGGAGTGACGCCGGCTTTGAACGCCGGACTGCCCCACCAGACGTTGGAGATTGCGCCCGGAGTCGAATGTCCACGCCGCGAGCCGACCGCGAATCCCAGCGACGTAGAGAAATCTGCATATCCCCGTTCTTTCTCCTCTTGCGCGCGCCACGCCGGAAGAGTGTCGGTGTACACCAGCTTGTAGCCGCCCTGAGTGAACCCATTCATTGGAACCTGCGGATGCAGATCGTATACACGCTCCTGAAGGAAACCCTTCCAATCGTACGCGACTACTTCGTTGAGGTCCCGCACCACATCTTCCAATGTGTACTGATCGGTGATGAAGCTGCCGTTGTAGACGCCCAGGAACTTCTTGCAAAAGTCGTCCAGTGACTTCTTTCCACCGGTCAGCTCTCTGATCTTGGTGTCTGCATCCAGCCAGATTAGTTCACCTTCGGTGTAGTAATCCTCTGGCCGCTGGTAGCTTACCCAATCGACGGGGCGGCGCTGCGACACGGTCGGCTGGTTGGTTGTGTCGACCAGAGGCCGCCAGTCCCGGCCTGAACTGGCGACGAAGTTTGCCGCAACCTCCGCGAACACGTCGCGCGTGTCTTCCGGCGTGCGCAGACCGGCCCGCGCGGACAAAACATTGCCCCAATATTGAGTCATGCCCTCGTAGACCCACAGCAGGTCATCGCGCATCGGCACATTGAAGTTTGCTGTCCAGAGATCCGCCGGCCGACGAAACTTCCCATTCCATGAGTGGGTATACTCGTGGGCCAGCAGGTCGCGCCCCGCCACTCCCTTGGACCACTCCGTCAGATAGTCCGCGGGAGCGCCATCCTCGCTCGATTGATGATGCTCCAGACCAACGCCGCCCACGATGTCACTGAGCAGCAGCAGAAACTCGTAGTGCTTGTAGTGATGCGAGCCGTAGAGCTTGTCTGCCTCAAGCGCGAGCTTCTTGTGGCCTTCCATTTGCTCCGGAGTCATCTTCAGATCGGCTGCCGCATCGGCAAAGATATTCAGGTGCACGATATCGGTCGCAGTGGGTGAGAGATCGATCTGCTCATAGTAGAGTCCCGCATACAGCGGGGAATCGACCAGCGTGTTCAGCGGCGTTTGCTGAAACTGGATGGCGCCGTCCTGGTTGGAGGTGGCCTCAAGCGCGGTGGCGTATTTCCATCCACTTGGCAGTTTTAGAGTGGTCTTGACCGGAATATCGCGTGAAAAGTATCCCGCGGGGTACATCAAAACCTCATTCCATTCGAGATCCGCCATCGCATCGGAGACCTCAATCCGGCCTGCAGCTGGTCTTACCGCCGACAAGTAATCGAAGTCCAGCCCCACAGTCCTGGCCCGGGCCGGCAGCGGGACATGGAAGGCGTACACGTTGATCCGATCCCGCACCCATTGCACCCGCTGCCCGTCCACGGTCGTGACAATACCCGCCAGCTTCTCGATGGGACCGGTAGGCGAGTGATCGCCGGGGATCCACTGCGGATAAAGCAGCACCATCTCTTTAGCGCCCGGTTCGACGGGAATGTCTTCGTGTACCGCTTCGATCCGGTCCACGTTGTTCGTAAGATCCACCGTCAGTTCGATGGGACCGGCGTACGGCTTATCGACCGGAGCCGCGATCGGTGGCGGCATCGGCACAGGTTCCGGCTGCGGCTGAGGCTCGTTCTGGGCTACGGCGGACGACGCGAGGATGGCAAACAGCACCAGGGACAAAGATCGGGTCATGAAATTAGTGTAACTGCCGTTGCAGCGCCCTGCCGTCGACTTGGAGAGTGCGCCGATTCTTCGCTTCTGGATCAAGAAGTCACTGTTGACAATTGAAGAGTGTCCTGTTTCTTCAGAAACGCCTCTGCGCCGAGTTGCAAATTTCGACGACCACTGCCAGCAATCGCGCCAACGTCAGACGCACGGATCCCTTCGCCTGCGGCGGCTCCTCGGATGCAACAGCAATTGGAGCAGTTCAAAGTATCCATCAACTCCGGGCTGCTCGAAGCGAGCAGCGTTCGCCTGGAACCCCTGCAAGCAAAGATCAAGACCAGGCAAGCCGATTTTCGATATATAAAACAGTATGCCATCTCTTCTTTCCGCCAGGACCTGGGTCGCACTCTACGTGCTGACTGCGAGCGTATTCGCTTCAGCACAGACGATCAGTGGCGATTATGCACGAGATCCCCATCAGCCGATCGATCAGGAGTACACCAGGAAGATTCATGACTACACCACCGATCCAGCTTTCCTGTCGCCGCTCATCGACCAATTGCCGGCTTCGAAAACGGTTCCAACGCCGGAGAAAGTTCTAGGAGACGTGGCGGGCGCGCCCAATATGCTTCCGTATGCCGAAGACGTCTACCAGTATTTCCGCATGCTGGCCAAGAGCACACCGCGCGTGCAGGTTTTTACCATCGGCCATAGCGAGGAGGGCCGCGAAATGATCGCCGCCGCCATAGCCGACGAGGCTTTGCTCAAAGGTGCGAAGGAAAACGATGAGCGGCTGGCGAAGCTCGCAGATCCACGCAGCATCGGGATGGACGATGCGAAGGCTAAACCTCTCATCGACGCCTCCTATCCCGTGTATTACATCACCGGCACAATTCATTCGCCGGAGACCGGAGCGCCGACCGCACTGATGGAGTTGGCCTATCGGCTTGCGGTGGATGACTCTCCCTACATCAAATACATTCGCTCGCACATGATCGTGCTGATTACACCGGTAGTTGAGGTGGATGGCCGAGACCGCATGGTGGACATCTATAAGTGGCACAAGGCAAATCCCGATAAGGATTGGCCGAGGCTGGTGTACTGGGGCCACTACGTAGCCCATGACAACAATCGCGACGCCATGGGGATGACTCTGAACCTCACCAACAACGTACTCAACACATATCTGGGATGGCACGCTCAGGTGCTTCACGATCTGCATGAGTCGGTGCCCTTCCTCTATGACAACACGGTCGGTGACGGTCCCTACAACGCCTGGATCGATCCAATCCTGGCTGGAGAGTGGGAGGAACTCGCCTGGAATAACGTCTCGCAGATGCAGAACTTCGGCATGCCGGGCGTCTTCACACACGGCGATTTTGACACCTGGAGCCCGGGCTACCTCATGTTTCTGGCGGGCATGCACAACGGAATCAGCCGCCTCTATGAGACGTTCGGCAACGGTGGCGCTGATACGGAGAAACGCATCCTGAGCCCGGAGGAGTATTCGCGCACCTGGTACCGGCAGAATCCACCGTACCCGGTGGTGACCTGGTCGCAGCGCGATAACAACAATTATGAAGAGAGTGCTCTGCTCTCAACGATTTCATACTTCTCCAGGAACACGCACCACTTCCTCGACGACTATTACGAGAAGAGTAAGCGGTCCATATTGAAGCCCACGATAGAAGGACCAGCCGCATATGTTCTGCCGGCGAGTGAGGCGGAGTCGAACCGCCAGATCCAACTGCTGGAGGCGCTAAAGAAACAGCATGTGGAGGTGAATCAACTGAGTGAGGCCACGACTGCAATGGTGCCGGCTGCGAAACGCGGAGAGAAACCGACTCAGCAGACATTCCCGGCCGGCAGCTTCGTCGTACGCATGGACCAGCCCTACTCCCGCGTTGCGGATGCTCTGCTGGACCACCAGTATTGGGCTCCCGATGACCCGCAAAAGCATCCCTACGACGATACAGGGTGGTCGTTCACGGAGCTCTTCAACCTGAAAGTGGCGCGGCTCGCGGATCCAGCAATCC
This sequence comes from uncultured Acidobacteriaceae bacterium, assembly GCA_964250885.1. Taxonomy (GTDB): domain Bacteria; phylum Acidobacteriota; class Terriglobia; order Terriglobales; family Acidobacteriaceae; genus Granulicella. The sequence goes on from CAXUIM010000144.1 coordinate 7,402, forward strand.
TGGCCGCCAAGATGACGCCCATTGAGGATCTTGCGAGCCTTTCGGGTAAGCTGAGCGGCTCAGGCTCAGTATTCGCGATCGCGAACACCGGACAAAGTTCGCTGCTTGCCCTGGTCTATAAGCTGAAAGACGCCCACATCGCCGTGGCGGAGCAGAGCTTCGATGCTGAAGGGAAACACTTTGGCGCCGGTTCCCTGTTGATCAGCGATACCGCCGAAGGCCCACTGTCGCCGCTGCTGAAGGCCACGTCGCTCGATGCCGTGCGGCTGACTGCCGCGCCTTCTGTTCCTACGCATCCGGCAACCGCGCCTCGCATCGCGTTCATGCATACCTGGCAGGCGACACAGACGGAGGGCTGGTGGCGGTACGAGTTCGACCATGTCGGTGTGCCCTACTCCTACATGAGCACGCAATCGGTTGCGGCAGAGGACGATTTACGCGCCAAGTACGATGTCATCATCTTCGCACCGGTGGGACATGCCACGTCACAAAGCATCCTGGACGGAACCCCCATGTACCGCAACGCCACACCGTGGCAAAAAACGTCACTCACGCCCAACCTGGGCCTGCTGGACTCAACTGCGGATACCCGGCCCGGTCTGGGAGATCAAGGCCTGGAGCACCTGCGCAAATTCGTCGAGCAGGGAGGCCTGCTGATTACCTGTGAAGATACCGCACAGTTTGCGATTGACAATGGACTCGCACCGGGCGTTTCAGTGGGGCATGACGAGGCGCGAGTAGTCGGCACGGTGCTAAACACGGTCTTCGTCACACAGAACAATCCGGTGGCCTGGGGATATGGAGCGGCTGTGCCCGTGATCAGCGCGGACGGTTTGATCTTCAACGTGAGCAATACCGTGGGAAGGTCCGGCTACGGGCGCACGTTGATGGATCCTTACTCGCAACGTCCGACGGGCCGCGGCAGCGTAGAGGATAGCGACGTGGTGCAGGGACGCAAGGAGGTCGCACCCGAGCCGCTGGTGAAGGCCAAGCCATGGGAGGCGCCGCCGCTGAATGAAGAGCAGATGCGAAACAATCCCTCGGTGATACCCGCACAACTCCGGCCTGAGGTCATTCTGCGCTTCTCGGAGGCGAAGGATCTTCTACTGTCCGGTCTGCTGGCGACTCCGGCCTCCATCGCGGAGCATGCCATCGTCGTGGACGCGCATGTTGGCCAGGGGAATGTACTCTTGTTTGCCAATAACCCGGTATATCGCGGCGAAACGGTGGGAAGCTATCCGCTGGTTTTCAATGCAATCCTGAACTTCTCACACCTGGCACATCCTGCGCCGGGTACTGCGGCCGCGCACTAGGAGCAATATCAGGGTTGCTGTACTCAGGGCTGCAGACCTCAAGTGGCTTTTCCCCAAGGAAAGGCCACCTTGCACAAGCTTCCCAAGGGCACGATTACCCTGCTATTGCTCCAGGAACTTGCCAGCCAACCTTCAACGCTAGGCGGCCACAATCGCAGACCGCAACCACTGCTCCATCTGCTGATGTCCTACCAGCCCCGCCTGCTGGAAGACGGTCTTGCCCGCCGAAAGAACCACAAAATTGGGAATCCCGCGCACCTGAAATCGAGCGGACAGTTGTGGGTGAGCCTCCGTATCCACCTTTAGGACGAGTGCCTTGCCCGCCATCTCCGCGGCGGTGCGGGAGACCTCCGGGGCGGCCGTTCGACACGGACCGCACCAGCTTGCCCAGAAGTCGACCAGGACAGGAACCGTGGCGTTAGCGATGATCTCGTTGAAGAGCACGGCGTCGACGGAGAGCGGTTCAGCCAAGGAAGGCAGCTCCGCTTTACAGGCTCCGCAACGGCCGGTGCTACTCAGGTTCTTCGCTGCGACACGGTTCTTTTGCTTGCAATGGCTGCAGGCACGAATGATGGGCATAACCGCCTCTGGACTCCAGACACTTGACATGGATTACGATGCAGAGCCGACTTGTCTGCGTGTTCCATACGGAAAAATATGCTCTCCAGGTTCCGGTTGTTTCGTTCACCCGACGCAACTGCCAGTCAAAGATTTCTCCGGCTTGCCTGGAATTTTCTAAATGGCGAGTTGGCCTCCTGCCGTGGACGAGTCTCGTTCCCGCCTCTTTCCCCTTTTGCACGACTACTTTGCTGTGACCGGCAGCAGGAGCCAACTCTGTTCAGCCTGCGAACGTCTTGCGCAAGGCGGGTTGCAACGGCAACGACAACTCTCCAGAATGGCGACATGGCAGAACCGGCAGAACTCAACGGAGAGGACCCTTTGGAGTTGTTTGGCAAGTGGATGGACGAGGCGAGCAGCAGCGAGCCGAACGATCCCACCGCTGCGGCCCTGGCTACTGCAAGCCGGGAGGGCCGTCCCAGCGTCCGCATGGTGCTCATCAAGGGATTTGGCGAAGCAGGCTATGACTTCTTCACCAACGCGGAAAGCCGCAAGGGCGAGGAGTTACACATCAATCCTCAGGCTGCGCTGTGTTTCCATTGGAAGTCGCTCCGGCGTCAGGTTCGCGTCGAAGGCTCCGTTTCAGCACTCGCGGACCCTCTTGTCGATCGCTACTTCCATAGCCGTTCCCGAGGCAGCCAGATCGCCGCGGCCGTATCGATCCAAAGCGCGCCACTGGTCAGCCGCAACAAGCTGGAATCCGATGTGGCTGCCTTTTCGGCAGAGCACGAAGGGCAGGAAATAGCCCGCCCGGTGTTCTGGAAGGGGTACCGGCTCAAACCGGAAGCAATCGAGTTCTGGGCCGACG
>CAXUIM010000145.1:0-1325 GCA_964250885.1 uncultured Acidobacteriaceae bacterium
TAACCCACCAATTCAGCATGCAGCCACGTCATTGCCGCGGTCCAGGAGCCGTCTTCAATTCTCTCAGGGGAATGGTGAGGGTCGGCGGCTGCCTCTCGATTTCCAGCCTCGGCATGTATGTAGACAAAGTCATCACAAGCGCTGAGACCGTGGATTTTCCAGACCTCGGGGCCGGGGCCGGTTGCAGCCGGGCCGGCCGCAATCAGCCCGAGCCCGATCGGTTTGTCAGGCCTTCGGCTGTAATCCCCGAACCACGGCGAGCAGGTCTTCTCCTACCGTCCGGGTCTTTGCGATGGCATCTTCGAGCGGAATGTCGCTGATCTCGGTCCCCTTCAGCACCACCAGCCGTCCAAAACGTCCCGCATGCACCAGGTCGATCGCTGCTACGCCGTATCGGGTGGCGAGCATGCGGTCGTAGGCTGTAGGCGTTCCACCGCGCTGGGTGTGCCCCAGGTTCACGCTACGGGTCTCGTATCCCGTACGCTCCTCGATCTCCTCCGCCAAGGCCTGTCCGATTCCACTGAGCCGGACGTGACCGAAGGCATCAAGCTTTGTCCCGACAGAGGTCTGTCCGGTTTGCTCGGGCAGTTTCGCCCCCTCCGCGACAACGACCAGGGTAAACCGCTTGCCGCTCTCGAATCGCGCTTGTATCAACCGCACGACTTCATCCATGTCAATCGGCAGCTCCGGTACAAGGATGACGTCCGCTCCGCCTGCGATGCCGGTGGTCACGGCGATCCACCCGGCATCCCGGCCCATCACCTCCACTACCTGGACCCGGCTGTGCGCCTCGGTCGTGGAATGCAGGCGATCCACCGCTTCCGTGGCCACCGTGACCGCCGTATCGAAGCCAAAGCAGGCATCGGTGCCGTTCAGGTCATTGTCGATGGTCTTCGGAACCCCGACGCAATGGATTCCATGTTTGCCCAGCTCCACTGTGATGGATTGCGTATCGTCTCCGCCGATGGCAATCAGCGCATCGATCTGGTTTTCCGCCAGTACCGCCAGACACTTTTCGAATCCGCCCTCGATCTTCTTCACATTCGTACGCGAGGACCGCAGGATCGTTCCCCCACGGGGCAGGATTCCACTGGTCGATTCCAGATCAAGCACCATGGTCTGGTTCTCGATCACGCCTCGCCAGCCTTCCAGAAATCCCACAAACTGGTCTCCGTAATGAAATACGCCTTTGCGCACCACTGCCCGAATCACTGCGTTCAGACCGGGGCAGTCCCCGCCTCCGGTCAACATTCCGATCCGCATATATATCTCAACCTTTCAGCGTGGCCGATCTTCATCGCCACAGCACTGTTCGATCCCATTTT
>CAXUIM010000145.1:1425-8410 GCA_964250885.1 uncultured Acidobacteriaceae bacterium
TCAACCTTTCAGCGTGGCCGATCTTCATCGCCACAGCACTGTTCGATCCCATTTTTTGAGAGAAGCTCTCTCTCCTGGTGAAGCTTACAGCGGCCTGGTGAAGCTTACAGCAGCCGGTGAAGCTCATAGCGACCGGCCCGTCTCCTTGTATGCGGCAGCGGTGGCAGCCCGGGCTCCCGGTCCGGCAGCATACATCTATGCTATCGCTGCTGCGCCTTTTCGGGCAGCGCCGCGCTCCTTATGGCATTTTGACGGTGTTGTTGCTGCGATTGTCATCGGGCAGCACGTGGTCTGGATCTACGGTGACGCTGGTGGCGGGTTTGTCATCGTGGAAGACGAAGTTGGCCGTGCCCTTGGAGAGCCAGGCTTCCGCCGGAATGCGGATGCGGTCCTTGCTGCCGTCGGTGTACTCGACCTCAAGCGTGGCGGGAAGCACAAGCGGCCGCAGATTCGAAACGGCCACAGTCAAGCCTTGCCGGGGATCGCCGTTGACGTACTTCGCCGAGTCCACCGCCAGGTCGAGCGTCCAGTTGTGCATGTACCAGCCGCGCCAGAAGTAGCTGAGGTCCTCGCCGCCTTCGCTCTCCATGGTGCGGAAGAAGTCGGATGGGCTGGGATGTTTGTAGGCCCACTCGCGTATATATCTGCGAAAGGCCCAATCGAAGCGTTCCGGTCCCAGGATCTGCTCGCGCAGCAGGACGTTGCCGTAGGCGCCTTTGAAGTATTGCACCGGATGGCCCAGTTGCCAGGTGAAGGCATCGGCGGGCGAAAGGATATTGGGCGCATTGGGGTTGTCGAGGACCTTGAGAATGGTGTCGGCCGGCTCGCCCCCAGCGGAGTATTCGCTGTCGCGCTTGGGGCCGTAGACGCCATGCTCGAAGTCGTCGGATTCGAAGATGTCGATGAAGGTGTTGAAGCCTTCATCCATGAAGGCCCAGCGGCGCTCATTGGAACCCACGAGCATGGGGAACCAGGAGTGGCCAATCTCATGAGCCGTGATCCAGAAGAGGTCCTTACCCTGGTCGGTGATCCCGTCAAAGGCCATGGCCGGATACTCCATGCCGGTGGAGAAGCCGGCGATATTGATGGCCGTGGGCCAGGGGAAGGGAAACCAGCGGCGGGAGAAATTCTGCACAGAATCCTTCAGGTACTCCGTGGAGCGCGACCAGCCCTGCGGGCCGACACTCTCGACGGGATAGAAGGACATGGCCAGCGGAATGGTGTTGGGAGGCAAGGCGTTGGGCGGGTCATCACCGGGATCGGTGCGGGGCGGCAGGTTGATGCGCGCCGCGTCCCACACGAATGTGGGTGAGGCGGAGAAGGCCACGTCGCGCGTGTGCTCCATCATGAAGTGCCAGGTCAGCGTGCCGCTCTGTTTGGGACGGCTGGCGGGGTCGGTGGTCTCTTCCGGAGTGCGGATCAGGACGGTGCTATCGGAGTGGCGGGCCTGCTCCAGCCGGGCGATCTCCTGGGCCGTCAGCACCTCGGTGGGATTCATGAGCTCGCCGCCGCCGGCGACCAGGAAGTTCCACGGAACGGTAATGAAGTAGTCGAAGTGGCCGTACTCCAGGTAGAACTCGCTGCCGATGTAAGGCAGCGTGTCCCAGCCGCGCAGATCGTCGTAGACGCACATGCGGGGGTACCACTGGGCGATGTCATAGATGTCCCCATGCTGGGCCGTGCCCCAGGAGGTGCGCCCACCCCAGGGCCCGGTGATCGTGTAGTGATACTTGATGTGGATGCGGAGCTGCGCGCCATGGGGCGGCAGCGGCGTCGCGAGGCGGATCTGCATCCGGGTATCGGAGATCACAGTGTCGGCCTGGCGGGCGGGTGCAGCCCCGGCTGGCCCGCTTTCAATCTCAACCGATTCCAGAACATAGCCTTCGGTGGATGGCGGCGCCGCCGCCGCATCCGGAGCGGGCGATGCCGCGGCCGCGGCCGGATTGCCGCTCCCGCCGGCCGCCGCCGCGGGACGTCTCCGGCGCTGGCCGAAGGGGGGATTGCCGAGGTTGCTGGCCCGCGAGTCCTTGCGATAGGTATTCTGGTCGAGCTGAATCCAGAGGCTATCCAGGGCGTCGGGAGAGTTGTTGGTGTAGGTGATCACCTCGTCATTGCGAAGCGTTTTGCTGGCGGTGTCGATGCTGGCATGCATGACATAGTCGGCCTCATTCTGCCAGTACTGTGCGCCAGGCGCGCCGGACCCCGAACGGAAGGCGTTGACCGGCTGTGGCAGCGTGAGCGGGGCAAACGTAACCCGGGGATCATACGTGGAGGCGGCCGGCGAAGAGTCCGCCTGTGCGACCGCGGCGCTGGTTGTCACGAACACACACCTGGTTGTCACGAACACACACAAAGAGAACAGCAAACGGCGCGATAGTTGCGATCGATTCATAGACCTGGAGCTTTCTCCTGTTCCTATGCTGCGGTTGGATCTGCGAGTGCCGTTGTTCGGGAAACGGCGATGCCGCCCCAAGCTGGCCTGCGGCGCCGCTGCAGCGACAAAATCGTCACGAAGCGGGTGATGAGGAAAGACGGTGTCGCTCTTAAAGAGCGAAACCAGAGCGAAACCAGAGCGAAACCAGAGCGAAACCAGAGCAAACCAGAGCGAAACCGGAGCGATACCGGAGTTCCCGTGCCCTTTGGGAGAATCGTGCCAGGTGGTTTTTCCTCAAGGAAAAAGCCACTCAGCCTCTTCCGCCCTCGGTTAGCAACTCTGGTATTGCTCTAGTCTCGCACAGTGACCCCGGCCACCTAGCCGCATGTAACGATCGTGCCGTCAGCAGGAAAGCACCGCGTCCGGCGCACCGGGCTGCTGTATAGCGACAGGAGGAATGCGCTACATGTACTCCACGCCGTACTGGACCGGGATCTGGGTGAAGGCGATACGAGTCGGAGCGGAGTCGCGCGCGGGCAGCATTCCGGCAAAATGCAGCGTGGTGTGGCCGTACTTCAGGTTCAGCTTATCCATCGTGGCGGAGAGCTGAGCACGGTTGCCGGGCTCTTCGAAGAGTGTGGCCTGGAGCTCCGATTCCGGAATCAGATTACGCAACGTGACGCCGACGAAGAACGGTTTCTGGTGCAGGGCATCGTTCGGAGCTTGCTTCCAGCAACCCTGCAGCGCTTCGAGCAGAGAGAGCGTGTCCTGGCAGGGACGGAAGCGCGCCTCCATGCCCCAGCCGGTCTGCTGAATGCCACTGGTGTGCTGCTTCGGCTTGGCGACGAGCGGCGTCTGCTCGCGCGTCAGGGCGTACTTGATGGTGACCGCAAGGGAGGAGGCGTGGAAGTGTTCCATGCGCAGGCGCATGCCCGCTTTGTGGAGCAGCTTGTGAGCCACCGCCCAGGCTCCCGTGGGGCTGCGATGCTCGGGGCCGAGGACGTGAGAGTGGCCCAGCGATTTCTGCACGTCGGAAGCCACGGGCGCGCCATCGTCGCCGGTGTCGCCGCCGCGCAGCCAATGGTACATGCGGTCGCCCCACACGGAGTCGAAGAGCGCATGCATGGCGGGACGGTCCAGGGCCAGCAATTCGGGCATGCTACAGATGCCCTTGGCATTCAGGCGCCGCTCCGTGCGCGCCCCGATGCCGGGCAGATCGCGCAGCTCCAGATGAGCGATCGCGCGGGGAAGCTGACTGGGCAGCAGACCGATCAACCCATCCGGCTTCTGCATGTCGCTGGCAATCTTGGCGAGGTAGCGGTTAGGAGCCATACCGATGGAGCAGCGCAGGGTCTCCCCAACCTGCTCCCGGATGACCTGCTTGATCTGCAGGGCGATCCGGCGTGCGTTTGGCGGCTGGCGCTCGCTCCCCATGAGCTGGCAGACCATCTCGTCGATGGAGGGAGTGTGGGCCACCGGGCAGACGCCTTCCACGGTCGCGGCGATGCGGTGCGACCAGGCGGCATACTCCGAGTGGTTGCCGTGAACGAGGATGATATCCGGGCAGAGTTTCTTCGCCTCGCTTACGCGCGTGCCCGTCTTGATGCCGAGCGCCTTGGCTTCGTAGCTGGCGGCGATCAAGGATGTGGTGTCGGCGATGGTGGGAACCACACCCGTAGGCCGTCCGCGGTACTCCGGATGAAGCTGCTGCTCGACCGAGGCGAAGAAGGAGTTGAGGTCGACGTGCAGGAATGCGAACAGGTCGGGATGGGGAGCGGCGGACATCGGCGGCTGTTCAAATTGTATTCGCGGCGGGGACGTTCACGGCGTGCGCTTGTACCTGCAATCCTGCGCCTCCCGGCTTGTCGAACGGGGTGCGCGAGCTTGGCGCGCAGCAGCCCTCAGGCCTCCTCGGGTGCGGGGCCGCGGGTGGGTCCCGAAGGCGGCGGAACTTTGACCGCGCGGCCCGTGCGGGCGGATTCGTAAATCGCTTCGATCAGCCGCTGATCGGCCAGACCCTCTTCGCCGGGCGTGTGCGGCTGCTTGTTCTGCAAAGTGCAGAGCGCCATGTGATCCATCTCCAGAGCGAACTGGTCCTTGTCCGGTATGGTGGGTTCGCTGACATTCTCATGCTCGTCTTCCAGGCGCGAGGTGCGGAGCTTCAGTCCGTGATAGCCAAAGGCGGGGTTGAGTTCGGCAACCGCATCGGCACCCTCCAGGCGAAACATCTGCGAGTGATGGCCCGCGTAGCCGGAGTTGCAGGACGCGATCAGCCCGCTGGGAAAGCGCAGCGTGAAACTGCAGGTAGCTTCCACCTGGGCGAAACGGGGATCGTCTTGGGGCTGAAACGTGGCGCCGAAGACCTCGCTGGGTTCTTCATTGGAGAGAAAGCGGGCGGCATTCAGGCAATAGACGCCGACGTCGGGAAGGCAGCCCCCGCCGGCCAGCGTCCGGTCCAGACGCCACTGGTCCACTGGGCCGGTGTTCTGCGAATTGGTGGCGACAAAGCTGCGCAGAGGGCCAAGCTTCCCGCCCCGCACCATCTTGACGATCTCGCGGTTCATCGGCTCGTACTGCTGGCGGTAGGCAATCATCAGCTTGATATTTGCAGCCTTGCAGGCGGCGATCATGCGCTCACAATCCGCGGCGCTGGTGGCCATGGGCTTCTCGCAAAGGATCTGTTTACCGGTCTTGGCTCCGCGGATCACGTACTCGGCGTGCATGGAGTTGGGCAGAACGATATAGATGACCTGAACCTCGGGATTCCGGGCAAGCTGCTCGTAGTGCTGATAGTCATAAATGGCTGACGGTTTTATGCCATATTGAGCGGCGATCTTGCGGGCCTTATCGGGAGATCCGCTCACCAGCGCCACGGGCTTGCAGTACCTCGATTGACCGAAGGCGGGAAGAATCTGATTGATGGAGAGATGGCCCAGGCCGACGATGGCATAGCCGGCGCGCTGATCGGGTGCATCGAAGGGCCCCGGGGCGTGCTCTGGAGCTTCGGTCGCCGCATGGAGCTGCGGCAGATCGACAAAGTCCGCGGCGTTGGGCAGCGAGGGCGGGATCTGCTTCTGCTGGGCCTCCATGGGAGATGCGGCAAAGGGCGCAAGCCCCGCACCCACCGTTGTGGCGGCGAATGCGCCGCCGGCTCGCTGCAGGAACTGTCGCCGGCCCGCGGAGACCGCCTGCGAGCCGCGGCTGTCGTGGACTGCAGGGCGATCGGAAGCGGATGTAGCGCCGGCAACGCCGGCATCGTGGAGTGGATCGCTCATGCCGGCTGAGATGCCATGGCGATTTTGTCAGGATGCCCTCTTCGACAGCCTGCGAGAGCATTGTCCTGTCGCTGTGGAAGTAATGAAAGTTTCGGGTCCCGTTTGCATGGAGGAAACGAACTCAAACTTCGCGGCTTCGCTGCACACCGGCAGGAGAATGCTTTAGCGGCTACTGCCCGGTGTTGATCTTGAGCGTGAAGATGTAATCGTTCTTGCTATCGAAGGAGCTGATGCTCTTGCTGTGGGAACGCACGCCATTTGATTCAGCCCAGAGCTCGTAATCCGTATTCTGAGCCAACTGGCCGAAGTGAAAGTGGCCTTGCTGATCGCAGATGTAGGTCCGAATCGCCTGACTGTGAGAGTCCTTGAGAAACACGACGGCGCCTGAGATAGGAGCGTCGCTCTTGGTCACGACCTGACCGTCGGCAACGCGCTCTATGACTTTGGTGGCGGCACGTGCGGGCCTTCCAGCCATCACGCATGACAGCGCGGCAACCCCTGCCGGGACGGTGGAGCTGAGTCCCAGCGAGAGGGCAATCGCGAGGCGGATGGCCCGGTTACTCTTCCTCTTCGTCTTCAGCATGAGGGCCTTCATCTTCCTCATCGTAGCCCTCCTCGTCCACGGCGGCCAACTCCAGGGGATCGCTGGAGACGATCTCAAGATCGGTGCCGCACTCGTCGCACTGGATGATTTCGCCTTCTTCAACGTCCTCCGTGTCGATATCCAACGGGTTGTCACACTCCGGACACACGACTGACATAGGTGCTCTCCTCAAGTTCAAGTTGTACGTACTCCGAGAAATGCAGCATACACGGTCTCAAAGTATTTCTCCTGCTGCGGTGACGCGGACATTCGTGCGAGTGCCGTCCCCTTTTAGGAAACGGCCATGGACCCGAAGCTCCCCCTTGAAATTGCAGGAGAAATGATCCATGCCGCTGTTCACGTTGGAGCGATATCAAGTTGCTGTAACCCCGGGGTCGTGTACCTCAAGTGGTTCTTTCCCAGAAACCACCCCTGCACGCTACTCCCGAGGGCACGGTACCCCTGTTTTGGCTCTAGTACGATGATGCAAGCAGCTGCCGATAGCTTCGCCGGCGGTTGCTGGATGCTTACATGCATCAACATGGACATGGACGTGGACGGCGCCCCAGCGGTTTACGGTTGGCTGGCCTGGAACAAAAAACGGAGGGATGCATGGAGTGGATGCGCCGACGGAACGGTCCGCGGGAGAAATGGCCGCCGGCACGCTTCCGCGTGGCCCTGCTGGTGCTGCTTGCGTTTGGCTCCGCGGGCTGGCGCCAGGCCCCGGCCTCTCCCGTTCCGGGTTCTCCCGTT
>CAXUIM010000145.1:8510-10132 GCA_964250885.1 uncultured Acidobacteriaceae bacterium
TCCGGCTCCCATTGCCCCGGCTCCGCCGCCTGCGTCGTTGGATCAGGCTCCGCTGGCCCGGCCGCCGTTCGACCCGGCCATCGCGGCCGTTCTGACCCGCATTCAACCGGCGCAGATCCAGCAGGATATCGCAAAGCTGGTGAGCTTCGGCACGCGCAACACGCTCTCCAGCATGGACACGGATCTGCCGCCGGGGCAGGGCATCAACGCGGCCGCGGCCTGGCTGGAGTCGGAATTTCAGAGCATGTCGGCGCAGTGCGGCGGGTGCCTGGAGGTCAAAAGAGATGAGTTCGTACAGCCCGCCTCCACCACGCCGGGTGGCCGGATTCCGAAGCCGACCCGTCTGGTGAATGTTTATGCCATTCTTCATGGCACATCCGCGGATCGCGCCGCGCCGTGGACGCTGGTGACCGGACACTACGACTCCCGCGCCACGGATGTGTTGGATTCGCATGTAGGGGCGCCGGGCGCGAATGACGACGCCAGCGGCGTGGCGGTCTCGCTGGAGTGCGCCCGGGCGCTGACTCAGGCGCGCGCGGCGGGGCTGAAGTTGACCGGCGCCGTGGTGTTTGTCGCGGTTCCGGGGGAGGAGCAGGGCCTGTATGGCTCGCAACACCTGGCCGAGCTCGCCAGGGCCCAGGGATGGCCCCTGGAGGCGGTGCTCAACAATGACATCGTGGGCGGCGACACCACGCCCGGCGACACCATGGAGAACAAGAATGTGGTCCGGGTCTTTTCCGAGAGCGTGCCCGCCACCGCCACCCCGGAGCAGAGCCGGCAGATTCTGGGGCTGGGAGCTGAAGACGATTCACCCTCGCGCGAGCTGGCGCGTTCCATCGCTGAACTCGCGCCGGTGTACTTCCGGCCCGGCGCCTCGCACCCCCCGTACGTGCCGGGACGTCCGCACAGTATGCTCATGCGGCTGGTTCCCGCCTTTCGTCCGGTTCTGGTGCTACGCCGCGACCGCTATCTCCGCGGCGGCGATCACAGCAGTTTCAACAAGCAGGGCTTCGCGGCGGTGCGCTTCACGGAGTGGCGCGAGAACTTCGACCATCAGCATCAAACGGTCCGCACCGAGAACGGCGTGCAATATGGAGACCTGCTGAAGTTTGTGGACTTCGACTATGTGGCCCAGGTGGCGCGTCTCAATGCACTTACGCTGGCCGCGCTGGCCGCCGCTCCCAGCGAACCGCAGAATGTGCGCATCCTGACCCAGACGCTGGATAACAACAGCGAACTGGAGTGGGAGCCGGCTGCCTTCGCTCCACCCGGAACCACCTATGAGGTGGTGTGGCGCGATACCGATGCCACGTTGTGGCAGCATGGTCAGAGCGCGGGCAGCGAAACTCATCTCAAATTGAATGTCAGCAAGGACAACGTACTATTCGGTGTGCGCTCGGTCGATGCTGCCGGGCAGCGCTCGCTCCCGGTGCCCCCGCTTCCGGCCAGACAATGAGAGACACGGAAACGGGACAGCCCTTTTGCTCCTCGCGGTTTTGTGCGACGAAGATCGCAATTGTGTACCTCGCCGGCTGCACAATAGCAAGAGAGGCGCTCAACAGGAGAGAGGCTTTGAAGCAAGGAGACAGGCTTTGAAGCAAGGAGACAGGCTTTGAAGCAAG
>CAXUIM010000146.1:0-4456 GCA_964250885.1 uncultured Acidobacteriaceae bacterium
CAAAAGCCAATTTTCAACAAGCTCCTAAAGCAATATCAGGGTTGCTGTCCCCCGGGCGCGGTCCTCAAGTGGCTTCTTACCAGGAAAAGCCACCCTGCACATTGCTCCCGAGGGCACGGTACCCCTGTTATTGCTCGAGCTGCATCCCCGCTTCGGCTGATTCGACTGAAGGCCTTGTCACAGCGAAGAGACGCCTCGGCTACTCATGCCGCAGCGCCTCCATGGGCTCCACGCGGCTGGCCCGCGCGGCCGGAATCCAGCCCGCAAGCAGCGCTACGGCGAAGAGCACCGTGGCAGTGGCCGCGAGGCTTGCCGGATCGTACTCACGTACTCCGAAGAGCATGCCCTGGTGGAAGTTCTCCTCGGTCGCGAAGAGCATGCTGCGCATCAGGTGGATCGCGACCAGCACGCCCGCGCCGCCCACGATCACACCCGTCAACGCGAGTCCCGTGATCTCGCGCAGGACAATCGCACGCACCTGCATGCGGCGCGCTCCCAGCGCCAGGCGAATGCCGATCTCGTTCGTCCGTTGCGAGACCGTATAGGCCATCAAACCGTAGATGCCGACGGAGGCCAGCAGCAGCGCCAGCAGTCCAAAGCCTGCGGTGAGCGTAGCGATCAACCGCTCCTGGTGCAGCGAATCGGCGATCTGCTCATCGAGCGTGCGCACGTCCATGAGGGGAAGGTCCGGATCGATGCCGGCAATGGCTCTGCGAATCATCGGCGCCGCCTGCGAGGCGGGAAGCGATGTACGCACCAGGAAGGTACTGCCGGTTACGACCTTGTTCTGCACGATGGGATCGAAGTGCAGCGGCTGGCGCGGCTGCTTCAGGTCGCTGTACTGGGTGTCGGCGCAGATGCCCACGACCGTGTTCCAGACCGGAGGCTCCTTCCCGTCCGGATCTTCGCTCAACTCGAAGCGGCGGCCCACCGGATCCATGCCGGGATAGAACTTCTTGGCCGCGCTCTCGTTGATGACGGAGACGCGGGTGGAAGTCGCGGTATCCGCCTCCGTAAGGTCCCGCCCGCGCAGAAGCGGGATGCCCATCATCTTCAGGAAGCCGGGGCTCACGTTGCTTAAATTCGAGAGGACGAGATCACGGTCTTTTTTCGGCTTCGGCATGCCTTCTACCTGGAAGAGGCCATTCCACTGGGTTCCGTTCAGTAGTGGCGGCTGTGCCATAGCGAGTTGACCGAGGCCAGGCAGAGCGCTCAACCTCTGCTGGATGCGCTGCAACAGCTCGGTTGCGGCAGGGCCGGGATAGCGCTGGCTGGGAGCGTCAATGTCGAACTCCAGCAGGTTGGCCGTCCGGAAGCCCGGGTCTACATGATCCAGATTCCAAAGCGTGCGCACAAACAGCGCCGCGCCCGCCACCAGCAAGGTGGAGAGCGCCAGCTGAAAGCTGATGAGCAGCTTGCCCGTCCATGCACTGCGGCGGCGCGTGGCCCCTTGGCGGTTGTCCTTCAAGCCAGAGCTTACGTCGCTGCGGGTGGCCCGCCACGCGGGCAGAATTCCGAACAGCAGCCCCGTCCCAATCGTCACCGCGGCCGTAACGGCAAAAACCGTCCAGTCGAAGCGAATGTCGACCGGTTGTGAGAGATAGGCCCGGCCGATGTACAGCTTGACCAGCAGATTGCGCCCCAGATAGCCGAGCAGCAGACCGGCGGCGCCGCCCGTGGCGGAGAGCAGCAGGCTCTCGGTGATGATCTGCCTCAGGATGCGTAGGCGGGTGGCTCCCAGGGCGAGCCGGACGCTCATCTCACGCATGCGCGCCGCCGTGCGCGCCAGCATCAGGTTCGCGATATTGGCGCAGGCCAGCAGCAGGACCAGGCCGGTGAGCCCGAGCAGAATCTGCAGCGGTGTGCGTTCGGAGTTGAAGAAGCGCAATCCGTGACTGCCGTCGTCCATCTGCATGTGGGGAATATGCTCGCCGGACTCGATGGTCTGCGTGGAGCGCACCGCGCTTTCCAGCAGAAGGCTCAATTCCGCGGCCGCCTTCGCATCCGCGACACCCGGGCGCACGCGGGCGATGGTGTTCACCCACCAGATCCGCGGGCTGTCGATGAAGTTCGCGTCCTTGAGAAAGTAGGCGACCAGCCGAGGGACCAGGCTGATCGGCAGGAAGAGGTCGGGCGACACCGTGGTGGAGGCGGCTCCCGTGAAACCTGCCGGGTTGACCCCCACGATCGTGACAATGTTCCCGTTCACACGAATCGTCCTTCCGATCACATCCTTTCGACCGCCAAAAACTGCCTTCCAGTAGCGATTACTAAGGACCGCTACAAAGCCGGTTCCGGCCGCCCCCTCATCGCTGGGCAGGATGCCGCGGCCAAGCTTCGGCTTCATCTCCAGCAGCTGATACAGGTTGCCGCTGACCAGTTGAGCCGTCTGCGGCCTGGCGACTCCCTCGGCTGTGACGTTTACCGTGCCTATATCCTTGAATCCGGCGATGCCGGCCAGGCTGCGGCTCTTTGCCTGAAGCTGCTTGAAGATGGGATAGGGAATGCTGTCGGCCCGGTACTGTCCCTCCTGGTCCGAGTTACTACCCCAGAATATGTGCACCACGCTGGGCGAAGGGCCGGCCACGCTGAGCATTCGCAGCTCCTTCGGGTGCGGAACGCCGAGACGCAGGTACAGGAGTTGGTGGGTCACCGAAAAGATGTTGGTGTTGGCGCCGATGGCGAGCGCCAGCGAACCCACGGCCACCAGCGTGAAAGCCGGGCTGCGCCGGAGCGTGCGGGAGGCGTAACGCACGTCGGCGATGACCTCGTCCAACCAGCGCAGGCCATGGGCCTGCCGCATGCCGTCCTTGTGGCTCTCCCATCCGCCGAGCTCGAGGCGGGCACGGCGGCGTGCGTCCGCGGCGGGAACCCCGGCGCGCTCGTGCTCGGCGGCGCGTGCGGCAAGGTGGAACCGCAACTCTTCATCGAGTTCGGCTTCGTAGCGCTTAGGGCGAAAGAGCGCCCGCAGCGTCGTCACAAGGCTCATGCGCGTTCCTCCTCCGTGCCCAGCAGGCAGGCCGGCGCCTCCGTGGTCCGCAGAATCACCCGGACCACCCGCGCCATGCGGCTCCACTTTTCGGTCTCCTCCGCAAGATGGCGACGGCCCGGCTCGGTGAGCGAGTAAAATTTGGCGCGGCGATTGTTCTCGCTCGGCGCCCACTCGGTCCGGAGCGCACCCGAAGCCTCCAGACGATGCAGCGCCGGATACAACGAGCCCTGCTGAACGATGAGCTGCTCACCGCTGATCTGGCCGATGCGCACCAGAACGCCGTAGCCGTGCATCGGGCCCAACGAAACGGCTTTCAGAATCAGCATGTCCAGGGTCCCCTGGAGCAGGTCAAGTGGCTTTGGCACGGGCCGGCTCTCCTCTGTCGTCCAGGACAGCATGCAACCGGCTCTCCTAGTCTGTCAAGGGAGAATTCGGCCGCCTCGCAGGGCAGCCTGCGAGGCGTTCGGAGCGGGAGAGATCGGCTCATCCGGGATAGGAAACGATGCGTCGCTTCCCGACAGGGAGCACTCCTACAGAAACAGGGCAGCGGTTCTGGCAAGCACATCACCGGGGATTCCGGAAGGCAGCGACTCGACTTTTCTGCTGCCGCGAGCGTGCAGATCGAGTACGCGAGGCGGATCGCAGCGAACAACCCCGGCCGTATAACAAACTACAGCGATTTTCACGCCACGCGTTTGCCTGACCCTAGAAAGAAGGCTCTAGCATAGAAAAATGGTGGAACTGAGTGCGGTGGAGGCGCGGGTGCTGGGCGCGCTGATGGAAAAGGAGATGACGACGCCGGAGTATTATCCGCTGTCGTTGAACGCGCTGGTGAATGCCTGCAACCAGAAGAGCAGCCGGGATCCGGTGATGGAGTTGAGCGAGAGCGATGTGCGGGGCGCGCTCTTTTCGCTGGAGGAGTTGCGGCTGGTGCGAACGCTGGCCGACGGCCGGGTCTCGAAGTTCGAGCACCGGACGCGCGACGGGCTGAACCTGCGCCGCGATGAGTTCGCGGTCATCTGCCTGCTGCTGTTGCGCGGCCCACAGACCGCGGCGGAGTTACGCGGGCGGGCGGAGCGGCTGTACAGCTTTGACGACAACGCCGCTGTTCAGGCCACGCTGGAGCGTCTGGCTTCGCGGCAGGAGCCCCAGCCCGCCCTGACGCGCCTGCTGGCCCGGCAACCGGGCTCGCGAGAGGCGCGCTGGATGCAGTTGCTCCGCCCGGAGGCCGATGCCCCGGCCGCAACGCGGATGCCCTCCGCCGAGACGCCGATGTCCTCCGCCGAGACGGAGGAGACGGACCTTGTCCAGCGGATGGAAGCGCTCGAAGAGCTGGTGCGCTCTCTCCAGCAACGGCTGCGGGCGCTCGAGGAGAGCCTCTCGTAACCGGGACAGGCTCCGGCTTCGAGAACTCCGGCTCGGGCCAGCAGGTCAGGGCGCCAGGCCGGTCAGGGTCCCAGGCAG
>CAXUIM010000146.1:4556-5740 GCA_964250885.1 uncultured Acidobacteriaceae bacterium
GGTCAGGGTCCCAGGCAGATCAGGGTCCCAGGCAGGTCAGGGTCTTCGCCAGGCTCTCCGGGTCTTCCACGTTGAAAGTGGCGAGGGACCGGTCGATCTGGCGGTTCAGGCCGGTGAGGACCTTTCCCGGGCCCACCTCGATGAAGTGGGTGGCGCCGCAGTGCTGTAGAAGCTGGATGCACTCGGTCCAGCGGACCGCCCCGGTGACCTGGCGGATGAGCGCATCGCGGACCCCGGCAGCGCGGTTGATGAAGCGGGCATCGGCGTTGGCTGCCACCGGAAAACAGGGATCGTGGAAGGAGATGCACTCCAGGGTGTTGGCCAGTTGATTCTGCGCCGGCTGCATGAGCGCGCAGTGGAACGGCGCGCTGACGGCCAGCATGATCGTGCGCTTGGCGCCGGCTGCTTTGCAGCGCTCCGCGGCGCGTTCGACGGCATGCCTCTCGCCGGAGATGACCGTCTGGTCGGGCGCATTCAGGTTTGCCGGCGAGACTACGGTGCTGACCCGCGAGGCGGCTTCGATGGGTGTATTGACGGGGTTGTCCGGGTCGGTCAAGGCGCTGAAGGCGGCGGAGGCCTGCTCGCCCGGGTCCCCGGGATGCTGCGGCGGAGCCTGCGTGAGCTCGTCCGAGACTTCAGCACAGATGTCGTTGATACGCGGAGCGGACAAGCCAAGAATGGCGGCCATCGCGCCCTCGCCGGGAGCGACGGCGGCCTGCATGAACTGACCCCGGGAGCGTACGGTGCGCACCGCGTCGGCGAACCCGAAGGTGCCGGCGGCAACATGCGCGCTGTACTCGCCCAACGAGTGCCCGGCGGCGAAGCCGATGGGCAGATTGCGACTCTTGAGCTCGGACTCCAGCAGGCGCAGCGCCGCGATCGACATCGTCAGAATGGCCGGCTGGGTGTGCTCGGTGAGTTTGAGCTGGTCCTCCGGGCCATCAAAGATTATCCGCGACAGAGAGAAGCCCAGTGCGTCGTCCGCCTCCTCGAAGACCCCACGGGCGTCGGCGGAGGCGTCGTGGAGAGCGCGGCCCATTCCAACGTACTGAGAGCCTTGTCCCGGGAAAAGAAGCGCGATCTGGATTGCGGGCTTTTGATCGGGGGTCCGCGGGGATTCCGCCTGGGGTATGTCCTGACTCATTTCAATCCTGACTCAACTTGATCCTGACTCAACTTGATCC
>CAXUIM010000146.1:5840-10104 GCA_964250885.1 uncultured Acidobacteriaceae bacterium
ATCCTGACTCAACTTGATCCTGACTCAACTTGATCCCGGCTCATCGCGATGCTGTCTCACTACGATGCTCTTCCTGCTTCTTCAGTTCATCGAGCAATCGATGCCGCGGGGGCAGCCCATGGAGCGCCGCGGCGTACGGTCCCTGCTGAGAGGTTGGACTGGCGCGCCTTGGGTTTGGACTCCTCCGTCCACGCGTTTCTTTGCCGCTGCTTCTTTCGAGCGGCTCTTTTGGAGTGGCTCCGGCTGCGATCACTCGATGACGCCGGTGACGAAGGTTTGCTCCGCCTGCGCGGTGACCAGGCGATAGAGTGCGAACTGGCGGCTGCTCTGGGCGCGCAGCTCGAACAGCAGGCTGGCGCGGTGGCTGTAGTCCGCGTCCACCACATCGACCGGGCGCATCCAGGGGGTGCGGTCCATGTGGGTGGCGTCGGTGAGGGAGCTGAGGGCAATCTGCAGCTCGCCGGCCGGCAACCGCTGCGCCACCATCGTCACGTAAACGGGGCCGCCCGTAGCGACCGGCGTTTCCACGGTGTAGATGAAGGTTGGCATGCCGCCGTAGCTGAGGGTGTAGCCTTCCACCTGTTCGTTTTTCAGAACGAAGGCGGGCGGCGGCGGCGCGGATTTGCGCCGTGCGGCGGCGGTGCGGGCAGTAGAAGGATGCGAGGCGGAAGAGCTTTGGGAGCCAGTAGAGCTGCCGGGCTTGCCGGCGAAGGCCGGTCCGCCCGGAGCGGCCTGGGCTGCGGCCGGCGTCAGCTTGTTGGTCAGCAGGTAATTCGCGATGCGCGGGCGGGCGGCTACTTCAAGCTCGGCCAGGGTCTGAGCGCGCTCGTCGGGCGTGGCCCACTCCCGGCTGAAGACGTGGGCCTCGCTGTGCGCCGCGTCGGAGACCGCTACGTCCTGGTGCAGGTCGGCGGGCAGGCCGGAGAGCTGGGAGGCCATCGCCTGCTCCGCGGGAATGCCGCGCCGCAGCGTGGGGCGGTCGGGGTCGTCGTTCAGCGAGTCGTTGGGAGGTGTAACGAAACCGTCCGTGTTACTGGATTTGCGGCGCTTGGCATCGTCGGCCGGATCCCGATGGCGCAGTGTGGGGCGGTCGGGATCGTCCTCGGGTGCGGGGTTGGCCGTGGCGGTTGTCGGTGAACCGGAGGTCTTCCCGGAGCTGGTGGAGCTGGTGGAGCCGGTGGAGCCGGCGGGCTGGCGCCGGACGAAGTGCGGGGTATCGTCACTGTCGTCGCTGGCCACGACCGTCGCGGGATGCGCGCTGGGATGCAGGTTGGACTTGACGGCGAGCGTGACCGGTGGCGTGAAGCGGCCGTAGCCGTACCAGGCGCCCAGCGGGTCGTCATCGCTGGCGGAGCGGTGGGTGACGACATCGCGGGCAAAGTCAATGTCCAGGGTGCCTACGCTTCTGCCGGCCTTGTCGATGGAATAGACGTCTCCGGTTTCAATGGCGAAGGGAACGGGATGGGCCAGGTAGACGCCGGCATCCTCAAAGTGGCCGTCGATGAAGACCGACACGGGGATCAGGCGGGCGGCGGCCGGCTTGGGCAGTGTTCCGGTCCACTCGTACACACTGATGGCGCGGGTGACGCGTTCCGGAGCTTCTACCTTGTGCATCTGGGCGCGCAGCGAGGGCAGGCAAAGGCCGAGCAGGGGAAGCGCGCCGAGAGTCCTAAGGGTCCGAATGGAAGATCTCCGAGGCATGGCTTGCGGTTTAGACGAGTTTGGCCGGGATGGCGTTTCGGGCCGCCGATTGCCGACCGGGATCCCCACCGGCAGACCAGAGGCTCCAGGGAAAGCTTATCGGATGCGGCGCTCGGCGTGTGGGCCGGCGGCGCTCGGCGTGTGGGCCGGCGGCTCTCGGCTGCGCGGGGCGGGATCCCTGGCGACCCTCCTGGTTTCACGGGGCTCATTGGCTCGCCCGCGGCTGGGCACGGTTTCGCTTCGGGGAGTTTGACGGCGCCGGGCCGCTTGCGCCCGGTAAAGTTTCATTGGGATCGATGATGCGGAGCAGTATCATGGTGGCAAAAGCTTCGACAGATTTCCGGCCCATTTTTTGGGTTTCCGGCGCATCGCGGTGCAGGAGAGTAATGAGCGACGGCAGTTCGACCCTGGTGGAAGAGTCTCAGTATGCGGCGTTGTGCGTCGATCTGGACGGAACACTGGTCAAGTCCGATACCCTCGTCGATTCGGTGCTGGCCCTGGCGCGGCATCGGCCGGGCGAGCTGTTGCGCATCCCCGCCTGGCTGGGCCAGGGTAAGGCCGCCTTCAAACGCAGCGTCACCGCCGCCGTGGAGCTGGATGTGGAGCATCTGCCCTACAACCAGGCGCTGCTCGAGTATCTGCGAGTACAGCACGGACTGGGCCGTCCGTTATATCTGGCGACGGCGGCCGACCGCGTTCTGGCGGAACGGGTTGCGGCTCACCTGGGGCTGTTTGCCGGCGTTCTGGCCTCCGATGGGCAGACCAATCTCGCCGGGGGCAACAAGCTGGCGGCCTTTCGCCAACGCTTCGGAGAGCGCTTCTGCTATATCGGCAACGCGCGCCCCGACGCTGAACTGCTGATGGCCTGCGAGTCACCGATGGTGGCCAATCCCGATCGCGCGCTGCGCACCCGGCTCAAACGTTCCGGCACCGTCGCGGCGGAGACCTTCAGCGACCGGGCGCCGGTGGTGAAGAGCTGGCTGCGAGCGATCCGCCTGCACCAGTGGGCCAAGAACACTCTGATCTTCGTTCCCCTGCTGCTGGCGCATGCCTGGAAGCTGGCGACGCTGTCGGCCGCCGCCATCGCCTTCCTGAGCTTC
Organism: uncultured Acidobacteriaceae bacterium; assembly: GCA_964250885.1. Taxonomy (GTDB): domain Bacteria; phylum Acidobacteriota; class Terriglobia; order Terriglobales; family Acidobacteriaceae; genus Granulicella. Next base: position 8,642 of record CAXUIM010000146.1, read on the forward strand.
GGGCTGTGTGCTTCGGCGACGTACATCATCAACGACCTGTTGGACCTGGATGCGGACCGCATGCATCCGCGCAAGCGGCGCCGTCCCTTCGCTTCGGGAGATCTGTCGGCCCTCCAGGGGATCGCGATGGTGGGCCTCCTGATGGTTCTGGCCGTGGCGCTCGCCTTCGCGCTCCCGCACATCGTGGACGCGTTGCCCGGCCTGTATAAGCTCTACCGGCCTTATAGCTTCCTGGCGTGGCTGGGCTTGTATACCGTGACCACGCTCAGCTATTCGCTGTATCTGAAGCGCAAACTCCTGTTGGATGTCTTCGTGCTCAGCGGTCTGTACACGGTGCGTATCCTGGCGGGCAGCGCCGCCACCGCGGTTCCGGTCTCGGCATGGCTGGCCGGCTTCAGCGTGTTCTTCTTCCTCTCGCTGGCCTTCGTAAAGCGCTTCAGCGAATTGGAGAGCCTGCGCGAGCGCGGCGGAACGATGACCAGCGGCCGGGGCTACCTGGTCGGGGATCTCGAGCAGCTACGAGCGCTGGGCACAGGCGCCGCCTATGCGGCGGTGGTGGTCATGACGCTCTACATCAACAACCCCGACACCAACCGCCTGTACAGCCACCCGTTGCGGCTGTGGATGGTGGTGCCGGTGCTGCTGTTGTGGCTCAGCCAGGTGTGGATGCTGTCCAGCCGCGGTGAAATGCACGACGACCCGGTGGTCTTCGCCATCACCGATAAGCGCAGTTTGTTGCTCGGAGTTCTGATGGCCGTGGTGGTCTGGTTCGCGCTGTAGCCCAGGCGGGCACAGGCGCTTCGTGATCCTAACGATTCGCCCGATCCGCAGCGATTGCTCCCCAGATCATCGCAATGGGGTGAAGAACGGCGATCGCCCAGCCCAGTGTGGGGATCCCCAGCCCGATATACAGCACCAGCATGATGAGCGCCCCCGGCACCGTGCTGTACAGCATGCCAAACGGCCCGAGAAAAAAGGTCAACACCAAGGACAAAACCACACTCTTACGCTTCGGCATATCTTCTGAGATGCGCCCGGCCATGGGTTCGGCTGGCCGCCCTTCAACAGACTCGCGGTCTACCGGCGCTCCTGAGTCAGTGTTTCGGCCCTTCGGCTCGGCGCCTGCAGGAGAAATGCTCTACACGCACGACTCCGGTTCGTGGGACCCGGAGAAATGCGCGAGAGCCGTTTTCTTCGCAGGAAAACGGCCATGGACCCCGAAGCCCCACTCACCGCCGCAGGAGAATGCTCTATCCTTAACGTTCAACGAAAGATAGCGAAGAGATTCAAGGACATGAGCGTAGCGATTCCCAAACCAAGCCGGTACGACGAGGCGGAACTCGACAAGATCTTCAACCAGCTGGAAGCAGAGGTGACCGCGCAGTCCCGGTCCCTCTCCACGGGCGAGGCGATGGAAGCCTTCCGCCTGGAGTGGCTGGGCCGCAAGCAGGGCCGCCTCGGTC
>CAXUIM010000147.1:0-6592 GCA_964250885.1 uncultured Acidobacteriaceae bacterium
GGTTTCGCGAAGCTAGCGAAGCCACAAAAGCCGATTTTCAACAAGCTCCTAGCTGGAAAGCCGCATCATGTTTTCTAAAACGGTCGCACGGCCCGACGCTGGCCAGATACCTTTCAGGCGACCGGAACGATCTCCCATTTCTGCTCGTCCCGACCATAGTAGATCGCCTGGACGAATGATCCGGATGCGGGAGAGGCGGCCGCCGTTATGGCCAGTCCATTGCCCTGATTCAGGATCGAAAAGGCGCCGTTGCCGACAGGAAGCACTTTCCACCGAACAGCCGGCGAATCCTCTTCAACTTGCTGGGAGAGGGCTTCTGCCACGCCTGCCGATAGCGACTTGCCACTGCGGCGGTTGAGGATACGATAGCTTCCCACAGCGTCGGCTTTCAACCTCCAGTGCACGCCTTGAGACTTCATGTCTTCGATCGCTTCGATGGACTCAGCCTTATTGGTGCTTCCAAGCAGCTTGCCGTTGACGCGATTGACGATGGCGTAAAAACCATCTGGATCGAAGTCATAGCTTCCGTAGACACGATAGCCATCGAGGATGCAGGCTGTGCCCGTCGGGGCCTTGTTGACGATTCGCACGGTATGCAGACCGTTACGCAAAGCCATGTGACGATAGAACGGAATCGTGTAGAGACGCGGCATGGGGTCCTGGTAGAGGTGGAAGACACCCTCGGACGCACCATCGAGCAGCACTTCCACGTCGCCGAGTTCACTGGATTTTTCGGATAGAATCTCAATGCCTCGCCCGGTGAACTGGAAGTCAGCGTAGGCGCCTTGCGTGGTGGTGATGTGAACATCATTACGCAAGTCCCCAATTAGCTCATCCTTGCGGACCATCCATCCCGGTGAGTACTTTGCCTCGCTGTCGTTGACGCAACGCACCACTTTCAGCTGTGGCGCGGTGTAGAACGTCACCGGCAGAGAGTTGTTCTTGTACAGACCATCTGGCTCGTCTTCCCAGGTCTGGCCGGAAAAGGTGAGGATCGCGGTGACGCTCCCATCGGAGTTGACGGTGATGAATTTCGGGCTGAGGGAAGGCCCATACCAGCGGTGAATGCGCAGCTTACGGTCCCCGATGAAGTCGCACGCGGATTGCTCACCGATCCAGGACCATGGGCCCCAGCTATGGTCGGCCTGGTAAAAGGCGAAGGTGACGTTCTCTGGATAGTGCCACTTGAGCGTAGTTCCGGGATCAAACCAGGTGACCGTAACATACTTGCGGAGGGATGCCAGCCAGATGGGGCTGCCGCTGGTGCATTTCATCTGGCCATTTGGAAAACCGGGGACAGGGGTGGCGTCGTTGAGTCGGCGCGACCAGCTTCCCGCGGAGAGATATTCCCAGTCGTTGGCGTTCTGATCGCCGATTTTTGTGCGGGCGACGCGGCCGAGATAGAAGTTCGAGCCGCAGTTCCAGAACCCGTCGTTGGAAATGGCGTAAACGAAACGGTCCTGGTCGTCCTGCTTCGTCCTTCCGCCGTTCTGTCCATACTTGACAAAGAAACCGGTGGAGAATTTACGGCTGGTCCACATCGGCTGATCGTAGTTGGTCTGCGCGTCGCGGACCCAGGTGACGCCTTTGTCGATGGATTTGATGAGGCTCATATTGCTGACACTTTGGCGCATATGGGGATCGAGCGAGTCGCCGCCGAAGGCGTTCTGACTGCCATACCAGTTATTGGCAATAAACGCGTAAAGGACGCCGTCGATCGAGTCGCCTCCCGTAACCTTCCAATTCGAGGCATTGGGCGCCTTGGCGCTCCCGTTGCCATAGTTCATCAAGTTAACTGAGCTGCCGGTAAGCGCGTTCCAAGCGTTGCCGGCCAGCTTGTTGAAGCTGACATTGCGGCCGCTGGTCCCGCGCGGCGCATAGCCGCGGCCATCGCAGTTGAAGGTGTAAACCATGTCATCTTCGGCCCACATGTGGTCCCACGTATCACCATTGGACGTGGCGTCGTGGTTGAGCCTCGCGAGGTCGAAGAACACGCCGGTAATATCGGGCGCGGAGCCGTCACCCGAGCCAGGTGCAGCAAAGATCCTGGGGAGCACTGTCGTGCGTGAGGTAGCCGCCATTGGCAACGCGGCAGATGCGGCTCCCGCAAGCCACTTCATCGCGTTACGTCTACTTAGGATCAAAATTTTCCTCCGCAATGAAATGAAATGTACCAGAAGATCGTAGACCGATTGGCGCATCGCATACTGCTCGTCTTGCCTTGCCGTCAATCGTAGATGTTGACAAATGTGGACGTCTGGCAATGCACTCATTGAGTCCCAAAGAGACGGTATTCTGATGTTCTGATCATCGTCGGCAACTCCGGAGTTAAACAAGCGCGAGCTGCGTTGAGGCGTAGAGTTCGTGACCGTCTCGATCAATCCTCGAAATACCGACGCCGGCAGGCCCCATTGAAAACACGATGAGGGCCACTTTCATGTTGCGGCTCTTGTGCGTGTGGTTCGGGTTGCGAGAAAGCCGCGTCGAGGGCAGGTGAAAATCCTGCAACCCCTGTGAATACGGCTTGGTAGCAGTTACCGCTGTCGCTGTGAACCGCACAGGCCGCGGGAGTGCCGGTGCCGTATGAGAAGCGCTATCAAAGCCCAATTTCCTCTCCACCTCCGGAGGAAAAAACCCTCTTTGGCGCGCCGGAGGTTGCGCGTAGAATCTGGAAGGTTGAGTGATTGGCGGAGAGGAGGTTCTGAGTCTTGGGGCACAACCATCGTTCCAATTCGAAAACCGCGGTGCAGGTCCCCGAGAACTCTTCCGGGCTGGCGACGCCTCCTGAATCCGCGGCGGAGTTCCGTGGCGGGCTGAGCAAGGCGCAACTGGTGGAGTTCTACCGGCTGATGTATCTCTCGCGCCGCACCGACGATCGCGAGATTCTGCTCAAGAAGCAGCAGAAGATCTTCTTCCAGATATCCTGCGCCGGACATGAGGCTCTGCTGGTGGCGGCGGGCCTAGCCTTGCGTCCGGGCTACGACTGGTTCTTTCCCTACTATCGCGACCGGGCGCTCTGCCTGACGCTGGGCAATACCGTCGAGGAGCAGCTGCTGCAGGCGGTGGGCGCTGCCGAGGATCCCGCCAGCGGCGGCCGCCAGATGCCATCGCATTGGACCAGCAAGCGGCTGAACATCGTTTCGCAGTCCTCGGCTACGGCGACCCAGTGTCTGCATGCGGTCGGCTGCGCCGAGGCAGGGCGGTACTTCACCCAGCATCCGGAGGCGGCGAAGAAGCCGGCCCCCGGTTCCGGTCCGATCGACTACCGGCAGTTCAAGGATGTGATCTTCCACCCGGACGAGGTGGTGTACGTGTCCATCGGGGAGGGCTCGACCAGCCAGGGCGAGTTCTGGGAGTCGTTGAACACGGCCTCCAACAACCGCCTTCCCGTGCTGTATGTGGTCGAGGATAACGGCTACGCGATCTCCACGCCGGTGGAGGCGAACACGCCGGGGGGCAATATCTCGCGGCTGGTGGCCAACTTTCCAAACTTCCACTTTGCGGAGGTGGACGGAACCGATCCGATTGCCAGCTACGAGGCGATGGTGGAAGCGGTGGCCTATTGCCGCGCCGGTCTGGGACCGGCGCTGGTGCATGGCCATGTGGTGCGGCCATACTCGCATTCGCAGTCCGATGACGAGACGCACTACCGCGGCGCGGAAGAGCTGCAGGCCGACGCGCAGCGCGACCCGGTCTCGCGCATGCAGATGTGGCTGCTTCGCGAGGGTGTGCTCGACGAGCAGGGTATCAACGACATTGAGCGCCGCGCGGATGAGGAGATTCAGCGCGCCGCGGATCGAGCCCTGGCGGCGGTGCTGCCGCGGCCTCTGCCGCAGGTAATCCTGAAGCACGTGACCTCGGAAGATCTCAGGCCCGACGATGCGGCATTCGCCGCCGAAGCGCGGACGACGGCGGACTCCTCCGAGCGCACCATGCTGGACATGATCAACACCTGCCTGCAGGCCGAGATGCGGCGCGATGAGCGGATCGTGGTCTTCGGTGAAGATGTGGCGGACGCCACCCGCGACAAGGAGCTGCGCGCCGGCAAGCTGAAGGGCAAGGGTGGGGTGTTCAAGGTCACGCAGGGCCTGCAGAAGGAGTTCGGCAACGATCGTGTATGGAACTCTCCGCTGGCCGAGGCGAATATCGTGGGGCGCGCCATCGGCATGGCGGTGCGGGGGCTCAAGCCGGTAGTCGAGATACAGTTTTTCGATTACATCTGGCCGGCGATGCACCAGCTGCGCAATGAGCTGGGACTGATGCGCTGGAGGTCGAACGGCGAGTTCAGCTGTCCTCTGGTGATCCGTGTGCCCGCGGGCGGCTACCTGACCGGCGGATCCATCTACCATTCGCAGTCCGGCGAGAGCATCTTCACCCACACCCCGGGGGTGCGGATCGTTATGCCGTCCAACGCCCTGGACGCCCTCGGGCTGCTGCGGACCGCGATTCGCTGCGACGATCCGGTGATCTTCCTCGAGCACAAGAATCTTTATCGCTCGATCAACGGCCGTGCACCTTATCCTGGGCCGGAGTACACGGTGCCGTTCGGCAAGGCGTCCGTTGTGAGGCCCGGCAAAGATCTGACCGTGATCACGTACGGCGCCGTCGTGCCCCGGGCCGTGCAGGCGGCGCAGCGCATGGAGCGCGAGCTCGGCGTGGATGTGGAGATCCTCGACCTGCGCAGCCTGACTCCGTACGATTGGCCCGCGATTGCGGCTTCGGTGCGCAAGACCAGCAAGGTCCTGGTCGCCCACGAAGACATGCAGAGCTGGGGTTACGGTGCGGAGATCGCGGCCCGCATCGGCGATGAGCTGTTTCATGACCTGGATGCGCCGGTTCGGCGAGTGGGCGCCATGGACACCTTCGTGGCCTATCAGCCGCTGCTGGAGGACGTGATTCTTCCCCAGGTGGAGCATCTCTTCCAGGCAATGCGCGATCTGGCCCGATTCTGATTTACAGAAACCTCAAGAGTTCCTGACTCGTCCGTCGCAACTACAACCTCGCTTCCCGTGTTCAGGCAGGAGAGGCAACGAAAGCTCGCGTGTTTCCCGAGTGCTCCGGCGTTCGGGAGAGGCCGGGGCGTGGCGGGTACGCCAACATCTGCCTGTGTCACGAGATTCTTGCTCTCAAGGTTTCTCGATTCTGGACGATAGGTATCCCAACGATCCAGATCCGAGGCCAGAAACAGGAGTGCGGGCCACACCGCAGCGAGCGACAGATTCATTCTTGCGCACGCGGGTTCTGGTCCTGCCGGAGAATCGTTCATGATCAACCGGACAACGCGGATGGAGAGATGGATGCAAGCGGGCAACGCCGCCGTCGCGGCAATCCTATGCGGCGTGCTGGCGGCCCCTCCGGTGCTGGCCAGCGAAGCGCTCGCGGGTCAGGATGCCGCCAGTGGGTCGCCGGTTCCGCTGCAGACTCAGACGGCGCCCCTGACGCAACAGCAGAAGATTCTGCAGGCGTTGAATCGGTTTACCTTCGGTCCCCGGCCAGGAGACGAAGCCACCGTGGCCCGGATGGGCTTGCAGGCGTGGTTTCAGTGGCAGCTCCATCCCGAGCGCATCGACGATTCAGCGTTGGACACGCAGCTGCGAGATTTCCCGGCGCTGCAGCTTTCCCAGGCCGATCTGATGCAGCGGTTTCCCTCCCCGCAGGTCCTGCGCATGATGCAACGCCGCGATCTTGCCCTGCCCAGCGATCCAGTGGAGCGGGCGATTTATGCGGATGCGGAGGCCTCTTATGCGACGCGGCTGAAGAAACAGGCCGCCGCGGAAGCGGCGGCGAGCCCGGGAGACAGCAGCTCCCTGCAGATGGCCGGGGTCGCCGAGAACAGCAACCCAGCCCCCGCGGCTTCCGCCGGAGCCGACTCGGACGCCGCTGGACTCCAGACAGCGCCCCGAAGGAAGTTCAGCCTTTCGGCGCCGCCAATGGCGGACCAGCAGGCGGAGGCGATGCTCGCGCTGCCGCCGGATGCGCGCTATCAGAGGCTGCTGGAGCTAGCGCCGCAACAAGAGGTGTCGTTCCAGGAGGCGCTGCCGCCATACCAGAGAGCGAGCCTGGTGCAGGGCCTTTCACCCCGGCAGGCTGAAGTCGTGGAGGCAATGCAGGCTCCAGTGCGGGTGGTGGGGATGGAGGCCTTGGAGTCCCGGCTGGTCCGGGACGTCTCCTCGCAGCGGCAGTTGCAGGCGGTGATGACCGACTTCTGGCTCAACCACTTCAACGTGTACGCGCGTAAGAACCAGAACGAACCCTACTTCCTGTCGGCGTACGAGCGGGACGCCCTATTGCCGAACGCGCTCGGCAAATTCGAAGATCTACTGGTGGCCGCGGCCAAGAGCCCGGCCATGCTGATGTATCTCGACAACTGGCAGAGCATTGGACCGAACTCACCGGCGGCCCAACACGCCGAGCAGCAGATGGCGAACAGCGACGGGAAGCAGGCTCGGAAGAAGGCGGACGGAATCAATGAGAACTACGCACGCGAGCTGATGGAGCTGCACACGCTGGGTGTGGGCGGCGGGTACACGCAGAAAGATGTGATTGAGGTCGCCAAGTGTTTCACCGGCTGGACCATCCAGATGAGGCCCGG
>CAXUIM010000147.1:6692-10037 GCA_964250885.1 uncultured Acidobacteriaceae bacterium
CCAGATGAGGCCCGGCGCAGCCCAGACGGCACTCGGCACGGCGGGAGCGGAGAATCTGGGAGGGTTTGTCTTCAACGAGAACCGGCACGAGCCCGGACCCAAGATTGTGCTGGGGCACACCATTCCGGAAGGCGGTGTGAACGAGGGGCTGGAGGTCCTGCACATTCTGGCGACCAGCCCGGCCACGGCACACTTTATCTCCCAGAAGTTGGCCGTCCGATTCGTGAGCGATACTCCGCCGCCGGCGCTGGTGAATCGCATGGCCGCCACGTTCCTGAAGACGGACGGCGATTTGAAGGCCGTGCTGACGACCTTGTTCAACTCTCCGGAGTTCTGGTCTCCGCAGGTCTACCGCGCCAAGGTGAAGACGCCGATCGAGTTTATGGCGTCGGCGCTGCGGGCCAGCGATGCGGCCATCAGCAATGCAATGCCTCTGGTGCAGGCTATGAACCGGCTGGGGATGCCGATCTACGGGATGCAGACACCCAATGGGTACTCCTGGACGGAGGACGAGTGGGTGAGCAGCAACGCGCTCATCTCGAGGATGAACTTTGCCCTGGTGCTCAGCGGCGGCCGGGTTCCGGGAACGAAGATCGACTGGCCTGGGTTGCTGGATCAGGGCGCCGGAGGTTCGGGGAGTGCTGCCAGCCAGACCGTAGCCTCGCCCGCGGATGCAACCGAGCAGCGCCTTGAGGTGTTGCTGCTGGGGCAGCCGGCTTCCGCTCGAACCCGGGCCGCGGTGCTGTCGCAATTCAGCAATCCCACCGCGCAACGAACTGCGCAGCAGAGCTTTAGCCGGCCCGCGGACCAGCCGGCGTCCGAGCCCTCCGAGGCTGCGGGGGATGCCGGCCTGGTGCGCGCGAATCTCAACACCCGCTCCGGCGCCGCAGCAGGGGAGCCGCAGTCCAACCGGGCCGAGACTCCGCTGGACACCATGGCCGGCCTCCTTCTCGGATCCCCGGAGTTTCAGCGACGATAGAGCATTTCAGCGGCCGGAGTCTGCCGTCGGCAAACATGTCTTGCAGCAACTTCCCGGGCAGCTTTCGGAAACAAGTCTCCCGGAGCAACTTTCCCGGACGAACCGAGTCAGTACATGCAGGCCGCCGCATTCTGAGACGCCGCGATGCAATGGATTCCCGCAGGGATCCCCGCCGTCACGGCTGCGGAGTGCCTGCACGTAGCGTGGCCGGGGACGTAGCCGGGGTTAAGAAGAGGGAGTAAAGATCATGCCCAACAAACCGATCTACACCGATGCCAGCGACTGGGGATGCGACATGCACGGCCGCGACCTGCCCCGGCGCAACGCAGTGACGCGGCGTGGGTTTATGCGGGGCGGTGCGCTGGCCCTGGTAGGAACCTCAGTAATCCCCAGCTTTCTCACCCGGACCATCTATGCGGAGATGGACACCGCGGCGGCGAACCGCAGAAAGCTGGTCGTCATCTTCCAGCGCGGCGCTTGCGACGGTCTCAATGTCGTCGTGCCCTACACCGAGAAGAACTATTATGCGATGCGGCCCAGCATTGCCATCCAACCCAACGAGGTTCTGGACCTGAACGGATATTTTGGGCTGCATCCGGCGCTGGCCGCATTGAAGCCGCTCTATGACCAGGGACACCTGGCTATCGTTCATGCGGCGGGCTCGCCCGATCCCACCCGCTCTCATTTCGACGCCCAGGACTACATGGAGTCAGGCACTCCGGGCGTTAAGGTGACGCCCGACGGCTGGCTGAACCGCGCGCTGCAGGCGGAGGAGCTCACCGGCAAACCCTCAGCGTTCCGCGCCGTGGCTCTGGGAACGCAGGTGCCGCGCACGCTGCAGGGCAGGATTCCCGCGATCGCGGTCGCCAATCTGGCGGATTTCTCGGTTGCCGGAAAAGGACCGCAGACCTCGCCGATTTCGAATGCCTTTCAGGCGATGTACGACCAGAGCACCGACTCGCTGCTGCATGGCACCGGCGAAGAGACCTTTGAGGCGGTGAAGATGCTGAAGGCCGCCGATCCGGCGCACTATCAGCCAGCCGCCGCGGCTCACTACCCCAACTCGCCTTTCGGAAACAGTCTCAAGCAGGTGGCGCAACTCATGAAGGCCAATCTGGGGGTTGAGGCGGCGTTCTCCGACATCGGCGGCTGGGACACGCACCAGAACCAGGGCGGCGCCAACGGTCAGCTGGCCAACCGGCTGAAGGAGTTCTCCGAGTCTATCGCGGCGTTCTGGACCGACATGGGCGACGAGGCCGAGAACATCACGCTGGTAACGATGTCGGAGTTTGGCCGCACCGCCCGGCAGAACGGCACCGGCGGCACCGACCACGGCCACGCCAACGTGATGTTCGTGCTCGGCGGCCCGATTATGGGCGGCAAGGTGTATGGCAGATGGCCGGGAGTGGAGAACGAGCAGCTCAATGAAGGACGCGATCTGAAGGTGACGACCGACTTCAGAAATGTGTTGGGCGAGGCGGCTTATCGCACGCTGGGTTCGCGCAATCTAAATCTGGTCTTCCCCGATGCCAAAGTGGATCCGCGAACCTTCCTGAACTTCGCTTGATAGATTGCCGATAAATGTTCGTGCCTGTGAATTTCCGGCGCGGCTCTTGACGTTCCTATGACAACGCGGATACTGTTGCGCGGGTGCGATTCTTATGAATTCGCCACCACTTGAGACGAGCAGGCGGAGAGAGAGACTCTGGGCTTCAGCCGGATTCCCGATCTGAACCAGAAACGCTAATCCTATGGAAAATTCGCAAAGAAAGGCGACAACTTTCACCCCCAGATACCGTCTTATAGTATGTAACACCTGAACAGCCGGCCCAGCAGTTCCCACGGCAACCGGCATCCCCTATCCGCACAACCCTCCCCACCTATTAGTAGGGCTCCCAGAGTATCGGGAGCCCTCACGTCTTTTTGCAGGCTTAGTAATAGGTTGATATGACGAACGGTCATGGTCAAGTTTTTGAACGTTCAAAAGTCTTCCTGCGGAAGAAGTGCTCTGGCCCCAGTTTGAAGCGGAAGTGCACCGTCTCGAGAAGGAAAACGCGGTCGATCGACTATGCTTCGGATCCGTTGGCACGAATCGTTCTTTGCCAGGCTCGTACCCTGTGTTTAGGATGCGCCGCTTGTGGCGGCAGACGGCCAAACCAGATAGCTGCTGAGGAAGCGCCCGAGGCTGCGCTGCAGATCGGCCCGGTCTCCGGCGGGCAGCTCAACCAGCGTCTTGGGATTGGCCGCTTGTTGCAGTACCAGCGGCGCGGCTCCAGCGGTGAAGGAGATCAGCAGCTTGGGCGTGGCCAGCGTGCGCAGAGGCTCAGCCAGAGGAAAGTTCTGGTTGAACAGCAGGCCCACCGGAA
>CAXUIM010000148.1:0-1908 GCA_964250885.1 uncultured Acidobacteriaceae bacterium
CGTGTCACCGGCTTTGAGAAAGGCGGATGCGGCCTATCGGGCGGGACAGGCGGCCATCGCGGAACGAGATCTCGCCGGCGCGCAAGGAGACTTCGAGCAGGTGGTCCAGCTGGTTCCGCAGATGGAGCAGGGGCACAGCGCACTGGGAGCCGTCCTGCTCAGCCGCGGCCAACCGCAACAAGCCATCCACGAACTGGAGACAGCACTCGCGATCCAGAAGACCGACAGCGTCGCGCAGACGAACCTGGCACTGGCGTACCAGCAGGCGGGTCAACCGGCCAAGGCGGTTGCCCTGCTTCAGGCGCTCGCAGCCAGCGCCCGCGCCGGAAATCGGCCACTCCCCCCCGCCGTGCTGGCGGCGTTTGCGCGTTCTCTCGCGGCAGAGGGGGACACCGCCCAGGCGATGTCGAAGATGAAGGCGGCGATTGAAGCAGACCCGCAAAGCGCTGAACTGCACGACGAATTGGGATCGCTGTATGCGCAGCGGAGGGAATGGGCCGCAGCGCAGCAGGAGTTTGTGGAGGCGGTTCAGCGGGACCCAGCGCTGGCGGCGGCACATCTCCACCTTGGGCTGGCCCTGCAGGCACAGGGACAAGACGGCCGGGCCGAGCTGACGCAGGCGGCACAACTTGCCCCTGATAACACGCTCATCGCGCTCCAGCTCGGGAAGATCGAAGCGGCGGCGGGACAGGACGAGCAGGCTCTCACGCAGTTCCGCAAGGTCCAGGACCGGGACCCGGGATCGGCAGAGGCGAAGCTGCAGATAGCCGAGGCCCTGCAGCGCCTGAATCGAACCCAGGAGGCGCTGCAACTTCTGCAGCAGGTGGTCGCGAAAGAGCCGGGTAATACGGCCGCGCTGATCGATCTGGGTATGGCGTTGTGTCAGACCCAGGATGCGAAGGAAGGCGTTGCGGTGCTGCAGCGTGCCGTCGCCCAGGCTCCGGGAGACGCGGTGGCGCATGAGAATCTGGCTGCGGCTTACATCCAGTTGAATGAGCTGGACAGCGGGGTAAAGGAACTGCATGCGGCTCTCCATCTGGCGCCGGATTCGTCACAGATTTATTACGACCTCGGCCTGGCGCTGAAACTGCAGGACCAGCCCGCGGCCGCTGCTCCTGAACTGGAAGCGGCGGAGAGATTGGATCCCGCAAGTCCGGAGGCGCCGTTTGCGCTCGGGGAACTATACCTGCAGGCAGGGCGCTACGCCGATGCGGCTCGAGAGCTCAAAGCGTCGCTGGCGCTGCGGCGGGAGAACGCCGACGGCTGGGAGACGCTGGGCAGCGTCTACAACAACCTGAACAAGCTGCCGGAGGCGGCGGCCGCCCTGCAGGAAGCCATCCAGCAGCGTCCCGATCAGCCGGATGCCTATCTGACTCTGGCCTCCGTCCTGATCAAGCAGAACCAGCCGGCCGCCGCGACGCAGGAGCGCCAGAAGGCGGCCGTGCTGCTGCGCGCCAACATGAATGCGCAGCGTGCCGAGGTGGCAACCCACACCGGCGACGGCTTGCTGAAGAGCGGAGATCTGCCAGGAGCGGCCGAACGCTACCACGATGCGCTGAGCTACGACCCCGCCTATCGGGAGGCGCACCTGGGTCTGGCGAAGGTGCTCGCGGCCCAGGGCAAAACCCTTGAAGCAGCGGCGGAGCGGAAGCAGGCGGAGACCCCACGGAAGGCGCCGGTTCCCTGACCGGACCAAAGGGCTCGCGTGGTTCGCCCCCGTGTACATTGCATGGACCACTCAGTATAATTTCGGCTTCAGGTCAGGACTTGCCGGAAGTGTCGCTTGAATGTCTGGAGGAGCGCTCTTCTGCTCCTGGGGTTTTTCCTGGGGGTGTTTCCTGGGGTGTTCCTGATCGAGGCCCGAATGGAATCTGCTACCAGACGCATGCTGCTCAGCTTATTGCTTTT
>CAXUIM010000148.1:2008-9894 GCA_964250885.1 uncultured Acidobacteriaceae bacterium
GCGGCGCCCGGACAGGGTGCTTCCAGCCCCATTCCCGGGAAGGCCACGGAGACCTACAGCTATCCGTTCGATGTGCACAGCATCTCGGCTCCGGGTAACGCAGCCGCGGAGGGAGGTGGAATGCTTCCCGCGAAGGCCTTCCCGGATGCGGCCTATTGCGGGCATTGTCACCAGGCCGCCTATCAGCAGTGGCGGCAGTCGCTCCACTCCAATTCCTTCCGCACCCCGTTCTACCGGACCAGCGTCAACATCCTGGTGCATACCAAGGGCATCGAGTTTGCACGTCACTGCGACAGCTGCCACAATCCGGTCGGTGTGCTGTCGGGCAGCCTGGATCCCCACGCGACAGCCGATCGAAGCTTCGATCGGGATGGCGTAACCTGCATGGTCTGTCACTCCATCCAGAAGGTCGACACCAAGCTGGGCAACGGGAGCTATACTCTGGCCGTTCCCGCGGTGCTGGTGGATGCGCAGGACAAGCCGATCGTGGGGATCGTGCCAGACTCCGAGATCCTGATGCATCTGGATCGCCATTCCAAAGCGGTGATGCGCGATGTGCTTAAGACGCCGCAGCTCTGCTCCGCGTGTCATAAAGCCAACTTTCCCGTTTCGCTGAATAACTACAAGTGGATACGGGCGTTCACGACCTATGACGAGTGGCAGCAGTCTAAATTCTCGCGGAACAATCCGCTCACCTTTTACACCGCGGACTACACCACTTGCCAGGGCTGCCACATGAAGCGGGAGGCGATCACGCTTCCCGATCCCGGCGCCAAGCACGGCCTGCTCGCCACGCATCGCTGGCCGGCCGGCAACACCGCGGTTCCGTTCTACTACGGCTTCGACGGCCAGCTAAACAAGACAATCGACTTCCTGAAGAGCGGCAACTACCTCAACGTGGACATCTTTGGTCTCAAACGCGAGACGGAGAACGCCGTCGTGGGTCCATTGGGGACGGCGCCTTTCTCCATCCATCCGCGGGATACGCTGACAGCCTACGTGGTCGTGCAGAACAAGAACATCGGTCATTCATTGATCCCCGAGGTTCGCGATCTGTATGAGGCCTGGGTGCAGTTCACGGTGAGCGATGCGGCCGGCAAGAGTTTCTACAGAAGCGGCTATCTGAAGCCGGATGGAACCCTGGACTCCGGCGCGCACAGCTTCACCAACCGTCCCGTGGATGCGACCGGGAACTTCGTCGACAATCACAAGGTCTGGACCATCCACTCGGTGGCCTACGACAACAGCATCCAGGCGGGGCGCTCGACGCTGGTGCGGTATCGGTTTGAAATACCGGCGGACGTGCGGGGTCCCCTGACGTTGAAGGCAGCGGTTGAGTACCGGCACTTTCGCCAGACGTATCTGAACAATGTGCTCGGAGCGGACCATCCCGCGTACCCGGTCGTCGAGCTCGCTGCCAGCACGCGAACGGTTAACATCGGGGACAATGCTGCGGCGGCGCCCTCGGCAACGGACAACCCGGAGTGGATGCGCTGGAACAATCTGGGGATCGCCTACATGGACCAGCTGCAATATGCCGATGCGCAGCAGGCCTTCGAGCAGGTGATCCGGCTGCGCCCGGATTACAAAGACGGGTACATCAACCTGGCGGTGAACGATATCGAGTGGGAGAAGTATGCTGATGCGCGTACCCCGCTGGAAAAGGCACTCTCCCTGAAGCCGGGCGATGCGCGCGCGCTGTATTACATGGCGCTGGTGGAGCGCCGCCAAGGCAACTCCGATGCAGAGGTCGCGGACCTCAAGGAAGTGGTCGCGCAATACCCGCAGTCGCGCGATGCACGGCGGGAACTGGGCATCTCGTACTTCCAGCAGCACCGGGTGGACGACGCGGTGTTGCAGTTTCAGGCGCTGCAGGCGATCGATCCGGACGACCTGGCCGCGCACTACAACCTGGCCATTCTCTATCGGCGGCTCGGCATGAAGCAGCAGGCACGGGAGCAGGCCGCGCAGTATGCCATCAAGAGGGTCGATCCCGGCGCGCCGACGTACTCGCTCGCGTACCTGCGGAGTCATCCGGAGATCTCGAACGAAAGCGTTCCGTGGCATATACATAACGAAGCGATGCCCGCTGCTTCCGCCGGCGCCAAGACATCGCCTGAGAGGTCGAAAGATGGTGGCTCATGAGAGGACGAAAACATTGAACCGCAGGCGCTTCCTTCGCTCGCTGAGCCGGACGGCGCTGGTACTTCCCTTTGCCGACATCGTTGCCTTAGCCTCTCCAGCGCAGCAACAGCAGGCCCCCGCCCCCTCCGCCCCCAAGATCGGACCGCAGGAACGGACCTATGATGCGAAGCCGGCGCCGCCGCCGCAGGGTGGCCCCAAGAGCCCGATCGCGGGAACTCCGCTGGGCGTGAGTTTCGTCGATGTGGCAGCCCAGGCAGGTTTGAACCAGAAGACGATTTACGGCGCCGAGTTCACCAACACGTATTTGCTGGAGACCACGGGGTGCGGTCTGGCGTTCTACGACTACGACAATGACGGCTGGCAGGACCTGTTCCTGGTAAACGGCTGGCGGCTGGCGGGCTTCCCGGCCGGCCAGGAGCCGCGCTGCCACCTCTTCAAGAACAATCGCGACGGCACGTTTACCGATGTGACGGCCGGCTCCGGTCTGGAGCACAAAACAGGCTGGGGCCAGGCCTGCTGTGTCGGCGATTACAACAACGACGGTCACGACGACCTGTTCGTCACGTACTACGGCCAGAACGCCCTTTACCGCAACAATGGCAACGGCACCTTCACCGATGTGACGCAGGAGGCGGGCCTGATCCAACCGGGACCGAAGATCCGCTGGAACACGGGCTGCACCTTCATCGACTATGACCGCGATGGCCATCTGGATCTGTTCGTCGCCAACTACGTGGACTTCGATCTGAAGACCGCGCCGCGGCCTGAGGATGGTCCCTGCACGTACAAGGGAATGCTGGTGGCCTGTGGACCGCCGGGGCTGCCCGGTGGAAAGAACATCCTGTATCACAACGATGGAAAGGGTGTGTTCACCGACGTCAGCGAGAAGTCGGGCATGTGGACGGCGGTGGGCACCTATGGTCTGAGCGTCGCGGCCTCGGATCTCGATAACGACGGCTGGCCTGACATCTATGTGGCCAATGATTCCGCACCGGCAACGCTGTATCTGAACCAGAAGGATGGGACGTTCCGCGATATAGCGATCGAGGCCGGTGCGGCGCTCTCCGCGGAGGCCAAGCCGCAGGCCGGCATGGGCGTTTCCATTGGAGACTACAACCGCGATGGGACCATGGACGTGGTCAAGACCAATTTCGCCGGCGACACGGACTCGCTCTATACCAACCTGGGCGATGCGATCTTCGAGGATCGCACCTACCCTGGCGGCCTGGGCGAGAATACACGCCTTCTGGGTTGGGGCGTCGGCTTCTTCGATATGGACAACGACGGTTGGCCCGACATCCTGATGTCCAACGGCCACGTGTATCCGGAGGTCGACAAGTCGAAAGCCGACCTGAAATATGCGGAACACAAGTACCTGTACCGCAATCTGCAGAACGGCCGGTTTGAAGATGTCACCGCACAAGGGGGACCGGGCATTATGGAGAGAGCTCCGGCCCGGGGCTGCGCCTTCGGCGATTACAACAACAATGGCTGCATCGATGTGGCCGTGAACTGCATCAACTCCGTTCCACAGCTGCTCCGCTGCGACTCGACGCTGCATCGCAACTGGATCAAGATCAAGCTGGTCGGCGTCCAGTCAAACCGCAGCGGCATCGGCAGCCGCGTGAGCGTGACCGCAACCACCACGCCAACGGCGGCGAAGCCGCTGGTGCAGGTGGATGAGCTGCGTAGCGGAGGGAGCTATTTCTCGCAGAACGATCTGCGTCTGCACTTCGGTCTGGATCAGGCGAAGAAGGTCGATATGGTGGAGATTCGCTGGCTGAGCGGGCACACCGACCAGGTGAAGGATCTCGCCGTCAACCAGCTTTATGTCATCCAGGAGGGCGGCAGGATCTTGCAATCCGGCCCGTTGAAGAGCGCCTGAAGCACAACGTCACAGGCTGGACTATCAGGTGCGCTGCGGCCCTGCTGACCGCCTGCCTTGGCTTCTGCGGCAAGACGGCGCAGGCGCAGCAGACCTGCCCGTGGCTCACGGAGGGAACAGCCGCGGCCGCGCTGGGGGGCGCCCCGCAGTCGCAGGTCAAGCTTGTCGGGGCGGCTGAAGGATCCTGCAGCTTCGAGTTGAACCAGGCATCGCTCACCTCAAGGTTGGAGATTATTGTCAGCAGCCAGATGCAGAATGCCTGCCCGCCCGGCAGTCCCAGGCTTGCCGGCGTCGGGAGTGAGGCGACCCGATGCCAGCTACACCCAGCGCCGGGCGAGGTGCGGTACAGCGTCGACAGCCGTGTCCGCAGACTTCACTTTCGCACCAGCCTTACCGTTCAAGATCACGGAAAGAGTGCTGCGGAAACGGGCAAGCGTCCCGACGCACAGGCGGCGGCGGCGAAGCTCGCCCAGGATGCCCAGGATCAGGAAGACCGCATCGAGCGCATCGCTGAAGCGGTAGCGGGCAGTCTCTTTTAAGCCACAGGCGCTCCGCGTGCAACGAGAGCAATCGCCTTACTAAAGCAATCGCAGGGCAACCGTGCCCTCGGGAGCAGTGTGCATGGTGGCTCTTCTTGGAAAAGCCACTTGAGGTCCGCAGCCTTGGGTACAGCAACCCTGCTATTGCTCTGGCGCAGCCGGGAGCGTGTGTGTGCAACCACATAGAAGCAGTGTGTAGCTACACCTATTCCGATCTGATCCTGGGGGCGCTACGCTTGTTCATCTCTCGTTGGCGTAAGCACAACGAACGTTGGAGCTCCCCTCGTGAAAGTTCATTTTACCCACAGCACACTGGGCACCCTCGCCGGCCTTGTCTGGTGCATCCTGTCGCTCGGCCAACCCCCTGCATACGCCTCCCAATCCGAGATCACAGATCCGCAGGTCTCTACCATCCGGTTCATCTCGCCCCTGCCCTCGCAAGAGACCAAGGACTGGACCATCGAGGTGAAGCTACACTACAGCGGCTCGCAAGATCTGTCCTTGTTGAAGGTCACGGCGAACGATGAGGATGTGTCGTACATCTTCCGGCAGTCCGGCTGCGATGCGTCCGGATGCGTCGCAGAAGCCCGATTGCGCGTTGGGCAGGAACTGGAAAGTGGCTGGAACTATCTTGTCGCGACCGAGGGAGATGAGAGCGGCGCCGTGAACTCCGCCCGGCTCAAGTTTGAATCGACGGCAGGCTCTTTGGGTACGGTCGAAGACCTGACGCTCCCGAATTCGGTCCATGTCGAGATGACCCCCGCTAGAGGTATCGAGGTCGACTACACGCCGGAGGATGGTAGCAAACCGCACTTTTACCCAGATACCCGGACCTGCGGCACGCCTGGCAATCTCACGGTTGTGGTCCTCAAGCGTGCAACGCTAGGCTGGAAAAACGTCAAGTGCTTTTCGGACGCGGACAATCCGGGGTTGCAGGAGTTCCTTCGACCTCTAACGGAATCTGATCTGGTGTTAGCGAGCGTGCCTCCTGGCAGGCCCCTCGGCAAGCTCAATCTATCGAGGATTGGCGGGACCGACTTCACTGCGCAGAACGCGCCGGCCGCCGCTTATAGCTATTCCATCATCGGCTACGGCCAAGGAAGCGCAGGCATCGCCACCGAAAGCTACAATCTCTCGGCGTCAGCAGCTTGGCCCGGTATCAATGGCAGCTTGACCGACGTCAGCCCGGGCGAACAGCCTATCTTTGGCCTCCGTGAGAACGATCCGGTCGGATTCGCCGTTGTACCGGACGGCAGCAATGCCAAGATCCTTCTAGGTAACGCAAGCTCCTTTCCGACCGGCTCCGGCGGAACGCCTCCGGGACAACAGATTCCAACTGGATTTGTGAACACCACATACCGCTCGCCTGCGCTCGCGGGTTCAGGCAGCGGCCTTTGGTTGCTGGTCCTTGATCGCCATTCGCTCGCGCTGCTGAAGTCTCAAACGTTTAGTTCCACGACGGTGAGCGGGACTAACACATCGCAGGTGCCGGACCTCCTGCAGGCGCTGCAAGGGCTGGATAACTCGAAGGTGGCTTTTCTGACGGTGCTGGCCGGCAGCGACCCAAAAAGTCCCGCGATCGCGGTGCCGTCGATCAAGGGCGACACATATTACCAACTGGTCTCAGCAATCGCCGGCATGGGGGTGTCGCCATGGGCCTTCGACAGAGCGATGGGCAACCAGAAACGGATGGGCTACGGCACAGCCGTCTTCTCCATGGTGGGAATGCCCAACCAATTTCGCACTGGAAACAACACTCAGTGGTACAGCAGCTCCCAGGATACGATCCAGGGGGAGACCGGTGCATTGGCGGGCACTCTGGTACGCGATCGAGCCAACCAGTATCTCCCAAGCAACGTATTCGCTCTCAGCGTGGCCTCTCTGGGCGAGAACCCGACGACGAGCGACTTCCTGGCGCATAGTATGAGCCAGGCAATTACTGAATCTCCGAACGTTGCGTGGCCGC
This sequence comes from uncultured Acidobacteriaceae bacterium, assembly GCA_964250885.1. Taxonomy (GTDB): domain Bacteria; phylum Acidobacteriota; class Terriglobia; order Terriglobales; family Acidobacteriaceae; genus Granulicella. Next base: position 8,544 of record CAXUIM010000148.1, read on the forward strand.
TGAACGATACTCCCGGGCACATAAATGCTTATGCATACCTTAGCAACGCAATGGTTACCGATGACTTCTATGGCGGCGATAAGTGCCTTGCCGCTCCCGTGTACTGCAACAACATCCGTTTCTACTACACGGGGAGCCAGGCTGAGGGGATTGCCAGAGGCGTGGACCCGTCAGACCTTCCGGCGCCCAGCGAACCCGTCGCAAGAGAGCACGAGTTCGATCTTAGCGACTGGCAGGACGCAGTCAAGCAACTCAAGCTGGAAAGGGCGTATCTGGGGAACGTGCTTGCCTACGAGCGCTGGTTCGAATCGGTGAATGACGATGCAAAGTCGAACGTTGCTCTGACGCTCACGACCTCCGCAACTAGAATCGCAACCGACTTGAATGCCGCCACGGGACAGCCGGACTCAAAGATCGATGCGACTCCTCTCAGCATCACGAGCGACGTGCTGTCCGTCATCAGCGGAATCTCCGGCGCAATTGGAACCGTCTACAAGCCTGCGGCCGTGATTAGTGGCATATTGGCTGGAAGTAACAAGGTTCTGGATATTGTCATGGACGCGAACAAGACCAAGGTTGCTCCGGATCCCTATGTAACGCAGCTCGGCGATCTGCTCGGCGAGGGCGCGGGCCGAGCGAGCACGGCGGCTACAAAGTTCAATCTGAACCTTGAGCTGAGCACGGCTACCTTTTTCAATGGCGTTTACAGCGATTGGTTCAAGCTTCAGACGATCGGACTCATGAGCGTCAATCCGGAGGCGCCAGCGTGGTATGTTGGCAAGAAAACCGCCAGCATGGCTACGGGCGTTGGTCCATCGATGGTTGCGGGCGCCCGCCGGAGCTTCTACATGCAGACGTTAAACCAGTACTTCGTGGTGAGCCTCGTTAGTGACACAAATGCGGCTATGGTCCCGAGTTCCAAATATCCGACCATTGAAAAGCTGAACGAGGCCGCTGCCTCGGCGGCGGGTCTCAAGTACAGTTCCTTACCCGCTTACTCCTGGACCGCGTTCACGCAGGTCTACAGTCAATTCGTTCCGTCGATACCTTATGACAATAACTACTGGACTTACTATTTCATCGTGCTCAAAGCGAATAACAAGTCCACTTGGCGCGGCGATCTCGGGAGCACTCTCATGGGTGCTTCGAACGATCCGACGGGCATGGGCAATCTTGCAATTCCCGCTCCGCTAATCGTCAACCCCGGAACGATGTCGTTTGGCCCCCACGCAATCGGACCACATTGAGCAGTGTTGCTGTAGGTCTACCCAGGGCTTCAGGTCTCAACGCCGCATTTCCAAGAAAACGACACTCGTACACCTCGACTTCGGCGCAAGGACAGCAACGCTGC
>CAXUIM010000149.1:0-9784 GCA_964250885.1 uncultured Acidobacteriaceae bacterium
CCGGGTCGCGCGCCTCGCCGCCCAGGAAGGTCACGTTGTAGTAGCCCCAATAGTCGTAAGTAGCGATCAGCATGGCCGCGCCCAGGCCGGTAAAGAAGCCGCGGTCCAGATGCCAGGCCGGGGTGGCGCGTGGCGACGCCAGCACCTGCGCGATACGGCCGTGCAGCAGACCCGTGACCATGGCCCAGGCGAGAGTGGCGAGCACCACAACCAACATTCCCATCGCCCAGGGTCGCACGTTGGCCAGCCGGCGATAGAGCAGGACGACGGCCAGCCCCACGGCAGCGAGCGCCACACCCGTAGCCCGCCCCGCTGTTACGCCGAAGCTGTATGGTCCCAGGTGGACCGCATGGACCACACCGCCGGCTCCGAGCAGGCCGGGCGCCAGGAATCCGGCATACTGGGCCAGCCCGATACAACCGCTGGCCACCGATAGCGGCGCCGAAAAGCAGAGCTGGAACACGAACAGGAAGCTCAGCCACCGGCCCAGCCGGCCCGGGTACATGGCCGCCAGATAGTGGTACGTGCCGCCGGCTTCGGGCATGGCCGCCCCCAACTCCGCCCATACCAGCCCATCGCAGGCGGCCAGCCACGCGCCCAGAACCCACCCCAGCATGGCCTGCGGCCCTCCCATCGTGGCCAGCAGTAACGGCAACGTGAGAAACGGTCCCACGCCAATCATGTCCAGCAGATTGAGCGTAATCGCGCCACGCAGCGTGAGCGAGCGTTCGAGCTGCGGTTCGAGCCTCTCCATTGCGCCGAGTGTATCGCGCGAGCGCGTATGAGAGGCTAGTTTCATGAAGCTCGTCACCGCCCTGGCCACCTCGCTGTGCCTGTTTGCAAGCGCCTCGACGCCCCCTGCCTTCGCTCAGAAGGCGGTTTTTAATGATCCCGCCAACCTCCGCGGCGAGCGCGCAACCCCGCGCACCGGCCATGAACTGGACGTCGATCAGGGCGCGCGCGGCCTGGAGCAAATCCTCCGCCGGCTCAATACGCGCGCTTCCCTCCTGCTGATCGTGGCGCACCCGGACGATGAGGACGGCGGCATGCTCACGCTCAACTCGCGCGGCCTCGGCGCGCGGGTCGCCACACTGACGCTGAATCGCGGCGAAGGCGGTCAGAACGCCAAGACCGGCGACTTCGAAGATGCACTGGGCCTGCTGCGCACCCAGGAGCTGCTGTCCGCGGACCGCTACTTCGGCGCGCACCAGATGTTCGGCACCGAGATCGATTTCGGCTTCTCCAAGACCAAGGAGGAGGCTTTCGCCAAGTGGACCTATCAACGGGTGCTGTATGACGCGGTGCGCGCCGTCCGCCTGTATCGTCCCATGGTGATCGCCGCCGTCTTTATCGGCGGCGTCACGGATGGCCACGGGCAGCACCAGGTCTCTGGCCAGATCGCTCAGCAGGTCTTCAATGCCGCGGCCGACCCGAAGGTCTTTCCCGAGCTCACGGCGGAAGGCATTCTGCCCTGGGCTCCGTTGAAGGTCTACGCCCGCGTCCCCGCGCAGGCCATCACGCCGCAAGGCCTGTTCGACTACGCCACCGGCCAGTACACTCCGGCGCGGTTCACCAACTATGTCACCGGCGAGGTCACGACCACGATTCCCTCCACCGACGTGGTGGTCCATGAGGGCAACACGGACCCCATCCTCAGCGCGGCGGCAGGGCCGGGCAGCGGTGCGGCGGCGCCGGGCGAGCCGGCCGCTACTTCCGTCTCCTATGTGCAGTTCGCCCGGATCGGGTTGGGGTTGCAGAAAACCCAGATCGGCCCCGGCATGCGCCTGCCGCCGCCGGGCGCCTTCGACATCGGATATCACCGCTACGGCTCCCGCCTGGCCCATCAGCCTGCTGAAGAAACGACCTTTTTCGACGGAATCGACACCAGCCTGGAGGGCATCGCCGATCTGGATCCGGAGGACGCCGCCAGCCTGCGCCCCGCGCTGCATTCGATCGCCGCAAAGATCTCTGAAGCGCAGCAGCTTTATGACCCGCACCACACCGAAGCCTCGGCGCCGCCACTGGCCGAGGCGCAGGCGCAGCTGCAGCGCCTGCTGGCGAGCCTGGAGCAAGCCGCAGCTCCCCCGGCCGGTACCAGGCCAGGACGGGAACAGCGTCAGAACGTAGTGCACGAGCTTCGCGTGAAGCGGGTTCAGCTGAACCAGGCTCTGGCTCTCTCTTTGGGGCTGCAGATGGATGCCACGACTACTTCCGATCAGGGCAACCTGATTGCAGGCACGGCTCCTCGCGTCCAGATCACGGTGACCAAGAGCACACCCGGCGACGTAACTTTGCTGGACGAGGAGATTAGCGGCGGAGGCCAGCCGGAACGCAAACCGTACCCTTCGGCTTCCGAACGCACATCGCTCCTCCCGGGCACACCTATCGATCGAACCCTCTCCGTAGACACTCCCTCGCTGCTGGTGGTGACGCGGCCATACTTCTCACGGCCCGATATCGAGCAGGCTTTCTATAACCTGGATCGTCCGGACCTGCGTGAGGCCCCCGCGACTCCGCCGGCCCTGGTGGCGCACGCTGTGGTTCAGTACAAGGGCCAGAACATCCAACTCGCCACGGTGATTCACGATGGCCCGCAGCCTATCAGTTTCGTGCCTTCGCTCAGTGTCTCTCTCTCCAGTCATGCACAGGTGCTGGCCTCCGGCAGGGATTCCTTCATGGTGGGAAGGATGGAAGCACCGGCCGGACGGCAGATCGTGTCCGATACCCTGGGCGCACCGCCGGCCTGGAGCCTCACTCCGCTTCCGGGCAATCCAGATGAGCCGGGCGCTCCCGATCAACCGGGCGTCCCAGAGAAGGCGGGCCACACGGAATTTCGCGTAACGGTTCCTGCCGCCAACCGTCAGCCCGCAACGCTGCATGCTTCGGCCACTCTGCGCGATGGCGCAACCTACACCGAAGGCTTCCGTGGCGTCGGGTATCCCGGGCTTATCTACACCAACTTCTACCGGCCCGCCATCGACCGCATCGTTCCGGTGGACCTGAAGCTTCCTTCCGGCGTCCGGATCGCCTACCTCCCGGGAACCGGGGACTCCGTTCCCTCGGCGCTGAGCTCCATCGGTCTGTCGCCCACGATTCTCAGCGTGGCTGACCTGACTCCGGGAACGCTCAAAGAGTTTGACACCGTAATTCTGGGGGTCCGAACCTACAACGCGCATCCCGATCTTCACGGCGCGCCCACCCAGGCCCTGCTCGATTACGCCCGCGGCGGAGGCAATGTCCTGCTTGAGTACCAGACCTCGGAGTTCACCGCCGCCGACGCGCCCTTCCCCCTGACGCTGGGCTACTCGGCGGAAAAAGTGGTCGACGAAACCGATCCGGTTCGGATCCTCGTGCCGGCCTCGCCGCTCCTGACGGCGCCCAATCGCATCACGCCCGCGGACTTCAACTCCTGGATCGAGGAGCGCGGCCATGGTTTTCTCGGCACATGGGATAGCCACTACACGGCGCTGACCGAGACCCACGATCCCGGCCAGCTCCCCCAGATGGGTGGTCTGATTTCGACCCCAGTCGGGAAAGGCCGCTGGACCTACTGCGCCTTTGCCCTCTACCGTCAACTGCCTGAGGCTGTTCCCGGCGGGTATCGGCTGTTGATCGATCTGATCAACCCTTAGAGCATTTTGCTTTACTGTGAACTGGAATCAGGCGTGCAGTGTCGTTTTTTTCGGGGAAAAACGACGTTGAGGTCGGCGGCTTCGGTCTACACCTAAAGCAAAAATTCTCTAGGAGACGAAAGCGTTGCTGCAGAACACAAAGCCCTGAGGCGCCACTGAGGAGGAAGGCGGCGGGGCGTATCCTGTCCTCCGCCCACGCGCCGGTGGCGGGTGGTCCACCTCTCAACCTTGAGATGTGGGTTCGCAGGACGTTCACCGGACCGCCGGCACTGAGATGCCGCACTCAGATCGCCGGAAAGCTTCACCGGGAAGCCATCCGGGAGAACATCCTCGAACGTACGGCAAAAAGGAAGCGGCCCCGCTACCGGGGGCCGCTTCGCTCCATTCTGTTGCTGCTCTAGCGCCGACGAGCCGGTGTCGCCCTCTTGGGAGCCACGATCGCTCCATCGCTCATGGTGATCATAAGAGGGGTCTGTGTGTAGGAAGTGTACGTCCCGTCAAGAGCGACCGTGCTGCCCACTGCCGGCAGGGTCCTGATCGGCTCCTTCATGTTGAAGGTGAAGTCCGCCGTCTTGCTCTGCACCGCATCATCGGATACGGCCACCGTCAGCATATCCGGCGTCGCCGAGATCACCGTCACACCGGGCAGCTCAACGGCTTTGCCCTTGATGGTGTCGAACACCTTGTCCGCGTCCGCCGGCTTACCGTACTGCAGCACGAACTCTTTATCGCTGATTGCCAGCGAGGCCAGATCCGGTGTCGTGGCAATCAGGTTCGAAACGATGTCCTCAGGCTTGGGCGCGGGAGTCACCGCCAGACAACTCCCGGACGCCGTTGTTCCGGTCGCGGCGGGCGTTGTTCCGGTTGCGGCGGGCGCTGTGCCGGTCGTGGTGGCCGTTGTGGAGGTCGCGTCGGGCGTTGTCGAGGCCGTGGCGGGCGCCGCACCAGCCGCCGCACCGGCCACTGGGCACGCCGGTGGCGGATCCAGGGTGGTCTGAACCGCCGTTGTCATCACAGGGTAGCCGTCCGCGCTGCCGTGATACTTCTTGTAGCAATAGGTCGCCAGCGGCTGGATGGTGGGCTTGTAGGCAGCCGGCGCGAATGCCGCCGCGCGGGTCGCGTACCAGGCGCAGTCCAGATAGTCGGGCGGGGTCGAGGTATAGTACGCCTGCGCCAGCACATACACATCCTGCAGCACCGGGCTGGCCTTCAAGGTGTCGTCTGGATTGGCATCGATCTCCGCCTTCAGAGCCGTAATCGCACCCGCATCGTCCTTCTTGGCCATGTCGTCGTCGGCGAGGGCGCTCTCAAAGGTGGGCATGGTCGCCTTCTTCAACTTGTCGAAGTCAGCATCCGACATGTCCTTGGGCTTGGTTGCACTCAAGCCCTGCTGGGCATACGTGGCCACCTTATCCAACGCCGCCGTTTTGGCCGCCGGATCGGTCAACTTATCGGCGTCGGCGCGGCGGTAATACACCTCGAAGGTCAGCGCCTGCAAATTGCCGGGATCAAGCGCCAGCAGGCGATCGGCGGCATCCAGCGTGGACGTCGCGTCGCCGGTCTGACTGTCGGCGAAGAGAATCTGCTTCAGCACGTCCACCTTGACCGCCGAGTTGGGATACGCCTTGAGATATGCTTCGAAGCCCGCTGCCTTGGCTGCGGGCGTGGTCGCGGTGGCCGCGTCGTTGTAGGATTTGTACTCGTCCTGAGACATCTGGACCTGCCCACCACCGGGGGCAGCTGCAGGCTGCTGGGAAAAAGAGAATGACGCCGACGCGCCGGCCACAGCCAGCAGCGATGCAAGTACGACCTTCTTCATAAAGAGAACTCCTCGAAGAGATGCTGCCTGTTTCCCTAAGCTTAGCGCAGATCGCGCCGGAACCGGTCCCCATTCCCGGGACCTGGACGGGATGATGCGGATTATAGAAACGCTGTTGCTCCCAGCGCAACCAGAGGCGACAGGTGTCGGCGCCGGCGCGGCTTGGATTGCAGCGTGCTTATCCACAACATCTTGCCCGGAGTACCCGATTGCGCATTGATTCTGCACGGTCTGCCGCTTACATTCGGGCTAGAACATTTCTTCTGCAGGTGCAGAGGGCCGGTTTGGGTTCTTGACGTTTTCCACGAGAAAACGGCACTTGCACGACGGATCCGTGTCGGAGAACAGGAGAAAGGCTGAATCCCGGTTCTCCTCCGCGCCGCCAGGACGCGAAGAACCACACCGGCGGGATCGTTCAGGATTCCCGCCCGCCATGCTGGAAGAGGTACACACCGCGGAAGAGGTTTCGCTCGTTGCTCAAGCTAAAAAAAGTTCAGATTCTGGGATTCAAATCCTTCTGCGACCGCACTGAGGTGCAGCTCGCCGGCCAGGGGATTGCCGCGGTCGTCGGCCCCAACGGCTGCGGAAAATCCAACATCTCCGATGCAATCACCTGGGTGCTCGGCGAACAATCCGCCAAGAGCCTGCGCGGTATCAAGATGGAAGACGTCATCTTCGCCGGCACACGCGACCGTAAGCCCACCGGGATGGCCGAGGTTTCGCTGACCCTAGTGGATCCTGAGGTCTACGACGGCAACACGCTGGCCGAGGGTGAAGCGGAAGTGATCGGCGATGGCCGCTCCGTAACCTCCATCGATGCCGGCAGCGACTGGGACGAGGCCGCCGTGCGCGCCGAAGCCGCTCAGGAAACCGAAGAAGCCGTGGCTGAAGCGCAGCCGGGAACCACCTACGAGGCTGAGGTTCGATCGGCCCGCGTCCCCGCGGGCGATCCCAATGCCGCGCCGGGACAGGATGCGCAGAGCCAAAATCCCGGGAGCCAAAATCCCGAGAGCCAAAATCTGGATAGCCAGAATCTGGAGAGCAAGGATCTGGAGAGCATGACTTCCGCGGCCGCCATCGCAGCCATGGATCAGGGCTCCGCACCCAATGTCGTTCTCAAGATTCGCCGCCGCAAATTTGGCCGGTCGCCCATCCGCGCCGGTGAGATCACCGTGACCCGCCGCCTGTTCCGGTCCGGCGATTCCGAGTACCTGCTCAATGGCAAGATCTGCCGCCTGCGCGACATCCAGGACATCTTCATGGGCACGGGTCTGGGTGGTGAAAGCTATGCCATCATCGGCCAGGAGCGGATCGGCCAGATACTTGGCTCGAAGTCGTTCGAACGCCGCGCCATCATTGAAGAAGCGGCCGGCATCACGCGTTTCAAGACCAAGAAGCGCCTGGCCGAGCTCCGCCTGGAATCCGCCAAGCAGAATTTGTCGCGGGTCAATGACATCTTCGAAGAGGTCACTCGGCAGATGGGTGTGCTCAAGCGCCAGGCGGCCAAAGCCGAGCGCTACGGCGCCATTCGCGATGAGCTCCGGGGCAAGCTTCGCGTGGTACTCGCCAGCCGTCTGACCCAGATGGATGCGGAGCAAGCGGCTGCAGCCGCCGAGATTGCGCGGCTCACCGCGCTGATCGACGAACAAGCGGCCCAACTGGAGATTCTGGACGCCGAGCACACCGCCAGCGTGGCTCGCGGATATCAGCTCGACGGGCAGATTCGGGAAGCCGGCTCCCGCGCCAACTCCAGTGCGCTCGAGCTGGAGCGTATCGCCGCGCGAACCTCGTCCAACGCCGACCGCATCGCCGACCTGACGCAGCGGATGGCCAGCGGGAACGAAGACCTGGCGCAGGCGCGGGCGCAGCTGCAATCGCTGGCCGGAGAGCAGGAACAGCAGCGCAGTTTTCTGGAGAATGCAACGGCGGAGGCGGCCGCCTCGCGTGCGGGGGCCGCGGCGCAGCAGGCCCAGGCGCACGAGGCCACCCGGAGCGTGCTGGCCGCCGAGGCTCTGGCTGAAAACCAGCGCCGCGGCGCCATGCAGATCATGCAGCGCGCCGCACAGGCCGACAACGAGATCGCCCAGGCGGAGGCGGCGCTGGCCGGTCTGGACCGCGAGAAGGAGCGCCTGGCTTCCGAATCCGAGACGGCCCGCGCGGAGCTCGAGGCGCTCGGCCAGCAGCGGGGGCAGGCCCAGCTCTCCTTTGAGAGCGTCACGGATCGCCTCAAGCGCCTGGAAGCCGACATCCTCAGCCTGCGCCAGACGTTGGAAGCCAAGCGCCTCGAAGAGACGCAGTCCCGCCGCCGTGGTGACGAGCTCCGCGCCCAGATGGCTACGCTCCTGGGCCGCCGCAACTCGCTGGAAGCGCTGATTCGGGAGCACAGCTACTCCACCGATACCGTCCGCAACATCTTCCGGGCCAATGCCCGGCAGCAAAACTCCGGCAGCCTGGCTCCGGTCGGCACCCTGGCCGACTTCCTCGAGGTCGACGGCCGCTATGAGAATGTGGTCGACGAGTTCCTGCGCGACGAGCTCAATTACATCGTCGTCAAGAGCTGGGACGCCGCGGACCAGGGTGTGCGCCTGTTGCAGTCCGATGTGGCGGGCCGAGCGACCTTCCTGGTCCATCCCGATAATGCGCAGATCAATGGCAACCAGCAGGCCTTCCCTTTTGCCGAAGGCATGACCAGTTCCACGCCCACGGACGGTGTGGTTCCCCTGAAGGATTGCATTCGCGTCCTGGACGGCTTCGGCCGCTCTCTTGAGGTGATTCTGCCCAAGCTGCGCGAGGGCTTTGTCGCTCCCGATAACGCCACCGCGCGCACGCTGGCGCTCTCCAATCCGCAGAGCTTCTTCCTCTCTCCTTCGGGTGAGACCTTCCACAACGTCACGGTGACCGGCGGCCGTCCGCGCGAACAGGGCCCGCTGGCCCTGAAGCGCGAGCTGGCCGAAGTGCAAAGCAAGTTGCAGGCCATTGAAGGCCAGCTCTCCCAGAACGAACTGGCCACCCTGGCCGTTACGCGGGAGATCGCCGAGAACACCACAACCCTGGACAGCAAGAACCACGAACGCCGGGACGCCGAACGGGAGAGCGCAAACTCCGGCGCCGCGCTGCGCCAGATGCAGGCGGAAGTCGCCCGTATCGAGAGCCGTCTGCAGCAGTGGCAGATCGCCGCCGGCCGCAACGATGACCAGCGTGGTCAGCGCCAGGATCTGATCGCGCGCAAGCGCGACGAGGCCGCCCGTCTGGCAGGTGAACGCAATCGAATCGAACTCCAGGTCACGGAGCTGACCGAGAAGATCGTCGCGCTGCGCGTCACCCGTGAAGAGCTGCAGATGGCAGCCAGCGCCGCCAACGCCGCGCTGGCCGGTCTTGAAGAGCGACGCCGCAACGCCAGCGCCAGCTTCGAGCAGACCAACCGCCTCTACAATGGCCAGAGCCAGCGCATTGCCCAGCTCGAAGGCCAGTTGGCCGCGGCTGCGGAAGAGCAGCGCCGCCGCGAACAGGAGACCGCCGAGCTCTCGCTGAAACATACCGAGCTCACCGAGATGCGCGCCCAGGCCATTGCCGAGGGCGAGACACTCTCCGGCGAAGCCTCTGCCCTGCGCGCCTCAATCAGCGAGATGGACGGCCATCTGCGCCGCCTGCGCCACGAGACCGAAGCGCTCCGCGAGCAACGCGCCGCGCTCAGCGCTCGCGCCGCGCGGCTCAGCTCTGACCTCGAACACCTGGAGCAGACCTGCCGCAACGACCTCTCTGTGGAAGCCGCCGAACTGCGGCAGGATACCGCTATCCAGCGCATTGAGACCGAAGCCCTGCAGGCCGAGGAAGATGCCGCACGCGTCCTCAAGCAGCGTCTGGAGGCGATGGGACCGGTCAACATGATGGCTCTCGAAGAGTTCCATGAGATCGCGGAGCGCCACGGCTTCCTTGAGACACAGCGCCAGGACCTTCTCGACTCCATCGACAACACCCAGGCCTCCATCAAGGAGATCGACGAGATCTCGCGGGTGAAGTTCGATGAAGCCTACAAGATCATCAACGAGAATTTTTCCGCTACCTTCGTCAAGCTCTTCGGTGGCGGACAAGGCTTCATGCGTCTCACCGACCCCGACGCCTCCGGAAGATCCGACCTGAGTGGCATCGACATCATCGCCTCCCCGCCGGGCAAGAAGCTCCAGAACGTTCTTCTGCTCTCCGGTGGAGAGAAGGCTCTCACCGCGCTGGCCCTGCTCGTTGGCATCTTCCAGTTCCAGCCCGCTCCCTTCTGTGTGCTCGACGAGGTGGACGCTCCGCTCGACGAGACCAACGTCGGCCGCTTCGCCCGGCT
>CAXUIM010000150.1:0-8092 GCA_964250885.1 uncultured Acidobacteriaceae bacterium
CCACGGTGTGCGATGGCGGTTCCTGCCGCCAGTATTCGCAGACCGGTCAGCACATCACGCTCATCTATGCGCACCCGCATAAGGAGCTGCCCATGCAGGGCGACTCGACCCGGCCCACGCCCGTTCTGCTGAAGGTGGAGAGCCCGGACACGGCGACCCCGGCCGCGGTCATGGAGCCCAGGCTGGCCGCGGTCGTGCAGCAGTTCCTGAAGAGTGCGGACCTCGTGACGCTGACCCAGCCCTACAGCAAGCGCTAACCGCCGTCCTCTCCGCGCGTCGATCATCCAATCCACTTAACCGGCACTCGAGGCGCGCCACTGGGTTGTTGCTTCAACGCGTGCAGTGATTACAGGCATCAGGTATGCGCAGAGTCGTCTCTGGTCGCCTCCTACGCCGGTCGCCTATAATCAAGGCTCTCCCTTCGTACGCGCGGGGCTTGGTCTGAAAAAGGACGTTTAAGAGATTCAAGAGCAGTGAGGGTGTGGACATCTTTACCGTAATGCGAGTGAGCGCAAGCTCTCTGAACTGTAGGAATCAGCCTGTGCGCACGCGCTTCAGCCGCATCGTCTCCGAGGGGCGAGCGATGGGCAGAATGTCTTCCCGCCTTCCCTTTACCGGCGTGCCGGCTGCTATGGTCGCATATCTGGTGGTGCTGCTTGCGGTGTTCACGCTGAGTCCGGCAGCCCATGCTCAGGTTCAGGCAACGCCGCAGTTCAACGCGGCCGCCGCGCCGGAAGTGCTCTGTCCGACCCAGGTGATCGGCAACCGCCGTATTCCCAAGGAGTCGATTCTGGCGCGGCTGTTCAGCCGGCCGGGCGACGAATACGACCCGGCTGTTGTGGAGCGCGACTTCAACTCGCTATGGAACACCGGCTACTTCGACGATGTACGCATCGAGCAGGTGCAGGGCAAGGGCTGTCTGCAGTTGCTGGTTTACGTGCGTGAGAAGCCTACGATCCGGGAGATCAATTACGTCGGTCTGAACGCGATCTCGCAATCCGATGTACTGGATCGGTTCAAGAAGGAGAAGGTTCCCCTGTCGGTCGAGAGCCAGTACGATCCGACCGTGGTCAAGCGCGCCGAGGTGGTGCTGCAGCAGATGCTCGGGGAACACGGCCACCAGTTCGCCACCATCCGCACCGAAATCAAAACGATTCCGCCGGCAGCCGTCTCGCTCACCTTCCATATCAAGGAAGGCCCAACGGTCAAGGTGGGCAAGATCCAGTTTCAGGGCAATCATGCGCTAAGCCATCGTCAACTGGTCGAAGCGATGGCCAACCTGAAGCCCATTGGGATTCCGCACTCGATTATTCTGGAAGACATCTTTGCGCGCACCTTCGACGCCAGCAAGCTTGATGAGGATGCGGAGCGGGTGCGTGCGGCCTATCGCGACAAGGGCTACTTCACGGCCGTCACCGGAGAACCGGAAACCGCGGTACGCAACGCCGGTGGCATCAACCCCTTCACGCTGCATCCTTCCACCGGTAAGCGCGTCGACATCGTGATTCCGGTGGAGGAGGGGGAGCGCTATCGGCTGGGCGGGATCACCTTCACCGGCGATAAGAACATCAGGAACCCCAAGGCTCTGCGTGCGCAATTCGCGAACAAGGACGGTGAATATTTCAACGCGACGCTCTTCGAGAAGGGTTTGCAGAACCTGCAGAAGTTTTACGGCAGCGGCGGCTACATCAACATGGTGGCGGTGCCGACACCGCGGGTGGATCAGGCGAAGCATTTGGTTTACCTCGATATCGACATCGACGAAGGCAAGCCCTTCTACGTCTCCCGCATCGAGTTCACGGGCAACACGCTCACCCGGGACCGCGTAATCCGCCGCGAGTTGCTGGTCGAAGAGGGTCAGCTCTACAACAGCCAGTTGGTCGACCTTTCGCTGCTGCGCCTGAACCAGCTGAATTACTTCGATACGCTGAAGGCCGACCAGGACGTGGAGACTCGCAAGAACGACGAGGCGGGCACGGTCGATCTGCTGATCAAGCTGCATGAAAAAGGTAAGAACTCCATTGGCCTGAATGGCGGTGTCAGCGGTCTCTCCGGCTCCTTCGTCGGCCTGAACTATCAGACCAACAACTTTCTGGGCTTCGGCGAAACTCTCAGCCTGGTCGCCAACATCGGCGATCTCTCGCGCAATGTAAGCTTTGGCTTCACCGAACCCTATCTGCGCAATAAGCCGGTCTCGCTGGGTGTGCAGGTCTTCGATCGCAAGTTCGACTTCAACCCGGCCAAGAGCTACGCCATCACCAGCGGTCAGAGCGCCAACCTGACCAACGCCCAGCAGTCGCTGCTGACGCAGTACAACCAATCCACCACAGGCTTTTCAATCACGACCAGCGAAGCGCTGCGCCGGCTGTTCCGGCGATCGGGTGTCTCCCGCCTGAGCGTGGGTTACTCGCTCTCGCGCTCCGGCATCACTACGTTCAACCAGAACACACTGAACGTGTTCCAGACGCTGGCCTTCCGCTCCGGCATTGCCGGACAGAGCCAGCTGAGTGGCATCGTCACGTCGGTGGTGACGCCAAGCTTCAGCTTTTCAACGCTGGACCGGGCCGTCGGCCCCCACTCCGGCAAGGATCTGACCGTTGCCTTCCAGCTGGCCGGCGTGGGTGGCAACACCAAGTACTATTCGCCGACCATTGCCTACCGGCAGTTCTTCCCCATACGGGGTTTGAAGCTCAATCGTGAAGGCCACAACGTTCTCGCCTACCGCGTGCAGCTCGCCAACATCGCAGGATACGGCGGTCAGGTGGCGCCTCCGTTCGCGCGTATCTACGGCGGCGGAGAGAACGAGGTGCGCGGCTTCGATATCCGGTCCAGTTCTCCCTATACCTTCATCCCGACAAAAATCAACTTCAATCTAACCAATCCCGACGGCTCCACCGTGCCTCGCGACCCAACCGATCCCAGCCTGGGCAACGTGACGATCCCTCTGCCGATCTATCGCCTCGCGGCCGTGGGTGGCGACACGGGCCTTACCACTAACCTGGAGTATCGTATCCCGATCATCAACCAGGTGACCTTTGCCTTCTTCACCGACTTCGGGATGACCTTCAATACGGAAGCCTCGCAACTGCGCCAAAGCGAGTTGGGCCTGTCGCAGATCAACAGCCCACTGTATGGCTGCCCCGAGTTGGTCAACGGCACCTGCTTCGGCGGTAAATCGGTGAACTTCCCGCTTTACCTTCGCGATGTTCCCGGAACGAACCTGGTTCCGCGCATGTCCAATGGCGCCAATGTGCAGGTGCTGCTGCCGATCATCAACGCACCGTTCATGATCTACTACGCTTACAACCCGCTGCGGCTCTATAAGAACCTGCCGCAACAGCTGGCTGTGAGCCCAGAGGAGTTCAAGGGCTTCTTCCCCAACTCGGGAGCCGGCCTCTACAGCTATCAGCAGGCGCTGCAGTTATACGGCGCCGACTATCAACTGCGTGAGCCGCGAAAGACCTTCCGCTTCACCGTGAGCACCAGCTTCTAAATACTTGTCCTGCTGTGTGCCGGAGGTCCGGGCAGTGCGACGGAGCGCATCTCTGAGTGCCGCTTCGAGCGGCTGATTGACCCGTGTCCCAGGTAGCCCGAGCAAAGGAGGGACCTCTGGACCCGTGCCGCTTGCGGAAGATGCCGCACACCGCGAAGTCCTTTGGTCAACGGCGACGCGGGCAAGGATCTGGCCCGCCAGCGCCACGCTGGAATTGCGAGCCGGCGTGCTCGCTGCCGCCAGCCCCGAGAAGAACGGGCGGCCAATCACGGTGCCCGAAGCCAGGAGCGGAAAGCCTACGGCTGCGCGCGGGGAATGGGCTGTTTGTGAATGTGTAGCAGTTGCAGGACGTCACCGGAGAACTCAGTCACGAAAAACCCGAGGGCCGCGCCGCCCAAGCCGGCGCCGAAGGTTGCCGCCGTGTCTTTCGGGTTCTGATTGTCCTGGGGATAGAATCCGTAGCTGAGCGCGCTGGATGCGGCGTAGCCGAGCAGCAGAGCACCGTTGATGGTGGTGCGGCCGCCATCCGTTCGGGTGACCAGCGGACGGGTGATGGCGTAGAAGGTGCGGTGGATGAACCCGTACTGCGGGCCTTTAATGTAATAGCGCGGATCTTCATGCAGCAATGGGGAGAACACCGAATCCGTGAAGAGTCCCTGAGTGGACTCGCGAATACCCGCGGCTCCCAGGCGCTCGCCGAAGGCTCCGCGATCTGTCCCATAGTTCGGTTCCCCATTGGTTAGCTGCTCATATCCCGCGGAAGCGAACATGCCGGCGAAGTTCAGCGGGTTGTACAAGTCGCGAATACCGAGGACCACCTTATCGTTCGCGGTGAGATGCTGCACCGTGTATCCGGGAGGAATGTACTTCATATAGATCGGAGCGACGCGAGGTGTGGCTGCGGGCTGGAGCGCGCCGCCGCCGGTAGTTTCCTGGGCCGGCTCGGGATCCAAACTACCCGGCGTGCTGTCGGATGCAGCGATGCTGCTACTGCTCGAACCCTCCGAACCCAGGGCTGTGTCCGGGTTTACGGAGCTCACGATTCCCTCCGCATCCGTTCCGGCGGGGTCTTCCGCGACGAGGCGGATGCTGGGATCGTCGGGCAACGCTGCCGGGCCGTTCGGAGGGGCGGCCACGGCCAGCCGGGCGCTCTGACCTGTGCCCTGCGGGAGTGACTGCGCCGCTGCCACCGAAAGAAAAGCCAGCGGTGTGAGCGCCAGAGCGGCTCGACGCAGCCAACCGCGCGCGGAGCGACGATCCATTCTGATCCGGTGCTGGATACCGGCCGTTTGGCCCAGGTCAAGCGGGTGAAAGCAAGGGGTGTTCTGGTGAGTCATCATGCCTTTCGTTGGTACCCACTGCTCGTACACGGGGCACGAAATGATGCGATCGTTAACAAACGGACGCCTCCGGAGGAAGGGGGGTTGTTCCCCGCCGGTCCGAGAGCTTCCCGGTCTCGTCCAAGCACCTGTAACCTAAGCTCCAGTATCGGCGTCCCTTAGGCGTTTGTACTGGTACTGTGCATGAATCCGATGCGCAGTGTTCCGTTCTGGGTTCACCGTGTTACCAGATCGGCACCTGGAGAACGCCTGCGTTGACTTGTGAGGCCCGCAGCCTGAATGATGAAGGGGCGTGGGCCGCGCGCCGGCGCCAGGCAGCGGTTGTATCGAGGAGAGACGGCTTGAGAGCGAGCACCGAGATCCGGGAGCGCTCCGTGATCCGGGAACCTTCGGTGACAGAGGGGCCGGCGGGGCCGGCGGGGCTGGCGGATCTTGCGAACGCCGCCGGCCGTGGCCCGGATTCTCCGCATGGAGCGCGTGTGCTGCGCCGAATCGCAATCCTTCTTGTCGGCATAGGGCTCGTGGTGCTGACGGTCGGCTGCCATCACCGCAGCCAAGTGGTTTATCAGCCGCCGCCGCCGGCCCTCGGCAGCTCCACCAGCCATGCGGGGCGCGAAACCGCCCGCACGCCGCCCGGATTCTTTGACGACACGCGGGGGAAGCCGGTCCTGGTGCAGACCGGGCTGGCGAGTTGGTACGGACCCAATTACCACGGTCACGCCGCAGCCGACGGTACCGTCTACGATCAGAACGGCATGACGGCAGCCCACAATACGCTGCCTCTGGGCACCACCGTCCGGGTGACCAATCTGGCCAACGGAGAACAGGTGCTGGTCCGGATCACCGACCGGGGCCCCTTCGTGACGGGGAGGATCCTGGACCTCTCGCTGGGCGCGGCCAAGGCGATCGGCGTGTATCGCATGGGTGTGGCCCGCGTCCGGGTGGAGGCGTTTGCGCATGTCACGGCCGATCCGGCGGGCAAGTGGTGTGTGCAGACCGGGGCCTTCAAAACCGAGAGAGACGCCCTGGATCTCAAATCCGCCCTGATCGCGCGCTATCGCGGTGCGAGAGTGATGGAATTTGCCGGGCCAACCGGATACTGGGTGCGGATCGATCCTGTCCAGCGCGACAAGGCGTCGGCCGAGGCCATGCTGTACTGGATCGGCGACCCCGACCCCCAGGCCAAGCCGTTCCTGGTGCGGGTGGATTAGGGGTTGAAGGCGCCAGGACACGCGGTAGAGCATTGCACCGTGATACCACGTTTTCCTGACACGATCTTGTTCAGAATCGCGTCTTTCGGCACCAAGCCACATCGACCGGGTTTGCAATCACAAACCGGAGTAGATGAGTCCGTTGGCCTGAATGCACCAGTGGAGAGTCAGAGAGCAACGAACATAAGCTGACACGAATGCCCCTAAACGTACGGAGTGCCCTCCAGTGCAGCTTGCACACCCTTTGTACCCTGATCGACGAGCCTGAGAAAGGCTTCGTTCGCTCTCTCGACGTTTTTGTCCTGTTCATAAGCACGATGCGCTTCGGTGATGGCTACAGTCCAGGTTGCGAGTAGCAGTGACGCCGCCAGACTAGCGGCAGGATCGGGCATACGGTCCATCGCGCACCGTCCCAGTGCAGCGGCCAGCAAATCTGACAGTTCGTCGCGTATGGCTCTGGCGCGAGCCTTCAGCGCTTCGCTGGCCCGAATAGTCGCCACAAATTTGGCGCTTCCAGCTTCAAAAAAACGGGCGTAGGGGCGCTGCTCGGAAACAGCCTGATGGGCGAACAGCCGCAGCGCTTCCACGGGAGAGACTCCTCGCCCTCTTTGCCGCAAGGCAGTCAGCAGGTCTTCGCGGCCTACTTCGTCGAGGTCGAAAAACATGTCTTCTTTACGAGAGAAGTGGTTGAAGACCGTCATCCGTGAGACATCGGCGGCCGCGGCGATCTCATCTACAGTCACCCCATCAAAGCCGCGATCCAAAAAAAGGCGAGTGGCGGCATCGGAGATCTTCTGTCTGGTTGCGAGGCGCTTTCGGATTTGCCGGCTCTCGACGGGTGCCATGCCTGCGATTATATACAGTATAAATATATACTTAGTATAATCCACCCAGGAGGTGACAGAGCACATGATGCCACGGCAGAGCAACACCGGCCTGATATTCGATGGTCAAGAGCTGGAAGTCCTAATCTCGGGAGCTAGTTTTGCCGGGCTCGCGACCGCCTGGTGGATGGACAAGCTTGGCTATTCGGTGACAGTGGTAGAGGTCGCGAAAGATCTGAGAAAGGGCGGAACACCCGTCGATATACGAGAGGGCGTCATTGACGTTGTACGGCGAATGGGCCTGCTTGAACGGATCGCCTCCCATGGCTTGCAAGCAAGGCCCATGGAATTTCTGGATGCTCATGGAGCCCCGGTAGCCCTCAGGGCGGCGCAATCAAAGGACGCGCAGGACGAAAATGAAGGCTATGAAATCGAGAGGGACATTCTTCTCGACATGCTCTTCGACGAGGTGAAGGATCATGTGGAATTTCTTTTCGAAGACAGCATCTCTGTTCTGGAGGAATCCGCGGAGGAGATCGCTGTCACCTTCGCGAGTGGAAGACGACGCTCCTTTTCTCTACTGTTTGGTTGTGACGGAACTCACTCCGTCGTGAGGAGAATGTGCTTTGGTGAAGAGTCCTCCTTTTCGCTTTTTCTCCAAAACTACTTTTCACTCACCATTGTCGACAAACTGCTGATCGAAGAAAACACTTCACAGATGTTCAACGTTCCTGGCAAGACAGTCATGCTCAATGCTTACAACAAGAAGACAGACATCGCATTCTGTTTCTTCTCTGAAAAGGAAGTAGCCTACGACCGCCGCAACCGAGACCAGCAGAAACGATTGGTTCTTCAACACTTTGAAGGGGAAGGCTGGAGAGTACGCGAACTCCTCGACGAAATGAGCCGCTGCGATGATTTCTACTTCGATAAACTCTGCCAAATCCGGATGGGGTCTTGGACCAAAGGTCGAGTGGCTTTGGTAGGGGACGCCGGTTACTGCCCCTCACCCGCGGCTGGGATGGGCGGTTCCATGGCCATACTCGGAGCCGCCGCACTGGCCAACGGATTCAAAAAGTACCCTGGCGACTTCAGAAGGGCGCTTAAGGAATACGACGAGAGTTTGCGCCCCACTGTCGAGGAGATTCAAACGCAGGCAGTCGAGGTCGGGCTGGAAATGTTTGCTCCCAGATCAGAAGAGGCGATACGTCAGAGGAACGCGCA
>CAXUIM010000150.1:8192-9677 GCA_964250885.1 uncultured Acidobacteriaceae bacterium
GGATAGACATACTTGAAGCCGCCGAACTTCGTCCGCTTCTCCGCCCGCGTGTCCTCCCGCAGATCGAGTGTCGTCCTGGGATACCAGCTGAGGAGCACTTCCTTTGATCCAGGCGTGAAGCGGTGGGTGATCAACTCCGCGGTCATGTCCAGCGGGTCGATACCCTCGACGGCCCTGGCCACGGAGGTAAGCAAGGCAGTGTACTCTCGCTGCCAATCCGGCACCGGCATGATTGGTGCGATTGTGATGCCCACTGGATAGCCAGCGAGAGCCATGGTGCGCAGCGCGGCCAGGCGCTGCTCGACCCTCGCGGTGCCCCCTTCGAAGTCGCGAGCGATGGCCGAGGCGTTGATCGAGAACCGTACCCTCGTGCGCCCGCGATGATCCAGCTGGCTGAGGGTTTCGACAGCGTTGAACTTTGTGGTCCAGCGGAGCTGTACCGGCGCATCCCACTCGCCGAAAAAGCGAATGGCCGCTTCCAGACCGCCCGTAAGATGTTCGATCCCGAGCGGGTCGGTGTAGCAGGAGGCTTCGAACGTTGTACCTTCAGCGGCTCTGTTGCGCGACTTGGAGGTCACCTGGCCCTTGCCGGCATAAGGCCGAAGACCTTCCAGTATCTCCGCCAGATTGGCGTAAGCACGTGTGACGGGAGGACCGCTCAGCGATCCCGCAAGATAACAGTACTGGCAGTGCGCCGGGCAGCCCTGCGCGATGTGGAACTGCCAGTCAGCCGACGGTGGAATCGGTTGTAGCTTCCGTTGGCTCGGCGGGGAGACGACGATCGCGAAGGTGGTCTTGGCCAAGGCATACTTCTTCTGATCGGTATCCGCCACGATCGGCGGCAGGCGATTGTGGCTCAGGCGCGTCACGGCAGCCCCGTAGGCTGCCGCCCGCTCCAGCATGGCACGACCCTGAGGGAGCGCCCCGGCATCCGGCGTGATCAGAACCCGCCGCGGCCGCCAGAGCTTGCCCTGCTGTGCGAACTCCGGCGCAAGCGCTGAGGCAGGCGCCGGCCGCGGCGGTGTAGACAGAGACAGATGAGGCGCGGACACAGCATCGGTTGAATCGGACATAGCCGCTTGGAGTGTCTCCGGAACGAGGAAGGATGCGTTCAGCCCGAATCATCGAGCAAGTTGCCCATCGAGCCCGCCGAGGCGAGCTATTGCGCGATCAAGCGAACGCCGCGTTCACTCTTCCTCGGAAGGGGCCGGGTCCGTCCGCTGCGCTTCCGGTGAGTTCGCCGTTGGATCTGCTCGGAAGCCGGTTTGTGCTCGAGCCGAACTGAAGGAGAAGGTATGGAGATGATGCCACGGGCCGCCGAGGTACTGAAAGAGGTGCAGGCCCAGGGCCTCGGCTTCGAAGGGTTGGAAGGATGCTTGCAGGGTTGCGAGGAGGTTGCGGGCTGCTTCGGGGGTGACCTTGTTCTGGATCACGATGTGGGGTCGAAAAGGCTGGCGATCCTGGGAGGTCAGATGGGAGGCGAAG
>CAXUIM010000151.1:0-2665 GCA_964250885.1 uncultured Acidobacteriaceae bacterium
AAGCCGCCCGCACGCTGCCGACCACGGTCTGTAGGGCCTTAACCGTGGGTGGCTGCCACATGTGCGGCTCAGCCATTTCGGCCTTGCGAAAACGCACCCAACCGAAGTCCGGAAGGTCCGCAGTGGCGCCCGTGCCGTCCGCGTCCTTTTGCCAGGTCAAACGCAGGCGCCGATCCAGCTCCGCAAATCCGATGCCCGAAAGCGGCGCGGGCGTATTCGGAAAACATCGATCCACCACACTGGCATGCAGACCGAGAACGTCGAACAGGTGCGCTCCGCGATAGCTGTCCACCACCGAGATGCCCATCTTCGACATCACCTTGGCGAGCCCCGTGTCGAGCGCCTTCAGCATCATCTTCTCGCCATCCACGCTCTCCGGATAGCCCTTCTCACCGGCAAACGAGATTGCCGTCTCCAGCGCCAGCCACGGGCACACCGCACCCGCACCATAGCCGATCAGCACCGCGACATGATGCAGATCGCGGCAATCACCGGCTTCCACCGCCAGCCCGCACAAGGTACGCAGCCCCGATTCCACCAGCCCCTGGTGAACCGCCGCGGTCGCCATCGCCATCGGGATGGGAAGGGCCTGAGCGCTGGCGCCGCGATCGCTCAACACCAGCAGACGGGCTCCATTGCGCACCAGCTCCACCGCTCGTCCACAGAGATCATCGACGGCGTTCTCGAGCGTGCTCTCCGGCGCAAACAGGCAGGGCAGCAGCTCCAGCCGCAGCTGTTCGCGATGCGGATAGGCTCCGGCCCGCAGCGCCGCCATCTGCCCCAGCGACAGCAGCGGGGAGTCGAGTGCGATGCCGGGCAGCGGTGCATTCTTATCCAGCATGTGCGCCCACGGGCCAAAGCGCGTCTTCAGCGAAACCACCACCGCTTCGCGCAGCGGATCGATCGCCGGGTTGGTCACCTGCGCGAACCGCTGGCGGAAGAACGCGTAGAGCGGCCGGGGGCTGCGCGCCAGAAAGGCCAGCGGGGTGTCGTCGCCCATGGACCAGACCGCATCCTTGCCGCCTGCGGCCATCGGCTGCAGGATCATCTTCACGTCTTCCTTGGTATAGCCGAAGCTGCGCTGCTGGGCGGCCAGATCCGCGGTTGGGTCAGGCGCCGCAACCGGCTCCAGCGGCTGAGTCTCCACCAGCGTGGCGTAGGTGGCGCTGGCGTCGAACAGATCGAGCAGCTCCTCGTTGTGCAGCACCTTGTGCTCCAGCATGTCGACCACCAGCATCTGTCCGGGCCCCAGGCGTCCACTCTCAATCACGCGCTCCGGATCGAGATCGACCAGACCCGCCTCCGATCCGGCCACCACCAAACCATCCACGGTGATGGCGAACCGGCAGGGCCGCAGACCGTTGCGGTCCAGCGCCGCGCCCACCATGTTGCCGTCGCTGAAGGCGATGGCCGCGGGGCCGTCCCAGGGCTCCGAGCAGCCGCTGTGATACTGCAGGAAGGGCGACACCCGATCGACGATGGCGGGCGGCAGAAGCATACGCACCGCCTCGGCCAGCGTCCGTCCGTTCTGCGAGACCAGCTCGATCGTCTCGTCCAGGCTGGTCGAGTCGGTGCCATCCCTGGTCAGCACCGGCTTGCACTCCACCGGCAGCGTCGCGTCGCGTGCCGCCATCCGCGAGCGATTGCCCCACACCGTGTTGATCTCGCCGTTGTGGCCGAGCTTGCGGCCCGGCTGGGCGCGATGCCACGCCGGCAGCGTGTTGGTCGCGTAGCGCTGATGAAAGATCGCGAAGCGGGTCACAAAGTCGGGCGAGGCCAGGTCAACGTAGAACTCCGGCAGCAGCCGCCCCAGACACATGGCCTTGTAGACCAGTGTGGTCGTGGAGAGCGAACAGACATATCCGGTCACCTCGCCCAGCTCCACGGTGCGCTCAAACTGCTTGCGCGCCAGGTACAGCCGCCGCTCCATCGGGTCAGTTTCCGTGGCCGCATCCGCAGTGCGCACACCATCGGCCACCAGCACCTGGCGAATGCACGGCATGGTGTCGCGCGCAATCTCGCCCAGGATCTCCGGCCGCGTGGGAACATCGCGCCAGGCCAGCACACGCAGCTCCTGCGAGTTCAGGCAGCTTTCCATCACGGCTTCGGCGCGCGTTTCGCCCGGGGGCAGAAACAGCATGCCCACGCCCAGCAGTTCGTCTTCGGGCAATTGAACACCGGTCGCTGCAAGCAGCAGCTGGCGCGGCACACCCGACATCAGGCCGATTCCATCGCTGCTGGCGCCATCGGCCGCCACCGCGCCGCGATGTGCCAGCCGCGACAGCGCGGTCAGCGCGTGCTGCAGAATCTGGTGGTCGGCCTTACCCAGCGCCGATGCAACAAAGCCAACCCCGCAGGAGTCCTGATCGAACCGCGGATCGATCAACGAGGGTTCCGACGGCAGCGAGAGTCGCGGCGGCAGAGACCGTGTAGCGGCGCCGATCAATTCCGTAGCGGCGCCCGCCGCCTCCGCTTCGCTACCCGTAGCGGGGACTCGGATTGACAACGTGCGGCCTGGATGTTGCGGTGAATAGGCGGCCATACTCAACTATACTTCCGATCTTTGGAATGGCAATAAAGCGCGAGCAGCAATAAAGCGCGAACAGCAGTGACGCCGAAAAGCAAAAGTAGAAGGCCCGCTGCTCGGCTCGCGGGGAGCTCCGCA
>CAXUIM010000151.1:2765-9669 GCA_964250885.1 uncultured Acidobacteriaceae bacterium
GACGCCGAAAAGCAAAAGTAGAAGGCCCGCTGCTCGGCTCGCGGGGAGCTCCGCACCGGCTCAACAAACGCGTCGAATCTTCTCAGCGGAGCGCGCGAGTTTTCTTAATCTACGCGCATCAAGAGCTCGGCCGCGCGCGGAAGTTTTCCTGCTTCACGCGCATCAGAAGCTCGGCGGAGCGCGCGAAATGAAGCTGAGGTTATGGGTGCGTCCTTGACAGGATACGCACTGTATATTTATACATTGTATGTGGATGTTTATGCACACCGTGACGCGCGCAAACCGTGACGCCCGCAGATCGTGACGCCCTCCACGTCACTTTTTCTTGGCTGCGGAGTCGATTTGCCTGCAGAGACGCTGGAAGCGTGATGAAGACTAAAAGGCACAGCGCGATTCGAGACCTCCTGGTGAAGACGACCTTTACCGAAAAAGGCGCGATCAGCAACTCGGGTGTGATCAGCAACCAGGACGAGCTGCGCCGCAAGCTCGCCGCACGCGGCATTCATGTAACGCAGGCTACGCTCTCGCGCGACATTCGCGAGCTCAAGCTGCTGAAGGGACCGGCGGGCTACGCTCTGCCGGCCGGCCTGGAGGCAGAGGACGAGCTTCCCGAGATTGCAGGCGTACTGCGGGATTTCGGCCTGGAAGTTCGCCAGGCGCAAAACCTGCTTGTGCTGCTGACGACCATGGGGGGAGCGCAGCCGGTGGCCGCCAGCCTGGACTACGAAGAGTGGGACGAGGTTGTCGGCACGATCGCCGGCGACAATACAGTGCTGATCGTGTGCCCCGACGCCCTGAAGGCTGAAACGCTGAAGACCCGCCTCGAGGCCTTTCTTGTCTGAACCGAGAGTCACGGCGTCGGGAGTCACTTTCCCGGCAAAGACCGCGCTGCGCACCGCCGTGGCGGGCGTCAGCGGGTACGCCGGCGGCGAGCTGGTGCGCCTGCTGCTGCGCCACCCGCGCCTGAGCGGGACGCCGCCCGTGTTGCTGGGCCGGCTCCAGCGCAGCGGAGGCGGGGCTTCCGCGGACGCTGCGGCCACTGAGACTGCCCGGCCCACGGCTCTCACCGATCTGCATCCGGAGCTGGCCGGTCTGCCCCACGCCGGCGAGCTGGAGGTTGCAGCCTTTGACTGGACGCAACTCCAGCGGGAACGGATCGATATCCTGTTCCTCGCCACGCCGCATGAACAATCCAGGGCCTGGGTTCCCGAGGCGCTGGCGCACGGTTTGCGCGTGGTCGATCTCAGCGGCGCCTGGCGTCTGCAGTGTGACCGCAACCGGTCCGTGTACCAGCTGGAAGACAAGCAGCCTGAACTGGCCGCGCGACTGCAGAAGGAAGCCGTCTATGGCTCACCCGAGCTGCATGGCCCGGCGATCGCGCGGGCACAGCTGGTGGCCAACCCCGGCTGCTATGCCACGTCCCTCATTCTGGCCCTGGCTCCCTTGCTGCGCGCGCATCTTGTCGACCTGGACCACGGCATCATCTGCGATTCCAAATCCGGCGTAAGCGGCGCCGGCAAATCGCTCACGCCCAACACTCATTTCATGTACGCGGCGGATAATCTCTCAGCCTACGCGGTCTTCGGCCATCGCCACACCGGCGAGCTGCTGGAGCAGCTCAACCTCAGCTCCGGGCAGATCCAGTTCACCCCTCATCTGCTCCCCATTCCGCGAGGCATTCTCTCCACCATCTATGTTCGCCTCAGCCAGCCCGCCAGTATCGAATCGATCCAGGACTGCTTCGATGAGTTCTACGCCAACAGACCCCTGGTCCGCGTGCGCCGCTCTCCGGCACTGCCGCAGATACAGTATGTGGTTCGCTCCAGCTTCTGCGATCTGGGCTTCCAGCTCGCGTCCGATGGCCGCCGCCTGGTACTGCTCTCCTGTCTCGACAACCTGCTCAAAGGCGCGGCCTCGCAGGCCGTGCAAAACATGAATCTGATGGCCGGCTGGCCTGAAGCCGAAGGCCTGCTGTGAAGCTCGTGAACGCATCAATTTACAAGACCGGCAACACCGGAGGTCGCTTATGAAATTTGTGGTTAAACTCGGGGGCGCTGCGCTCGAGAAGCCGGCAGTGCTGCAATGCTGCGCACGCGCGGTCGCGGACCTTGCGCGGGACGGCCATCAGGTGGCGCTGGTGCATGGCGGGGGCATGCAGCTCACACGTCTGCTCGCGCAAATGGGCAAGAAGAGTGAGTTTGTCGCCGGTCTGCGCGTCACCGATGCCGAGACTCGCGATGCCGCTCTGATGGTGCTGGGCGGCCGGGTGAACAAGTCGCTGGTGGCCGCGCTGACCCAGTGCGGACAATCCGCCATGGGCCTCACCGGCGGCGATGGTCACGTCTTCCGCGCCCGCAAGAAGAAGACCGACCCGGATCTTGGCTTCGTGGGCGAGATCGCGGCTACCGATCCCAAGTGGCTCGACGCCATCTGGACCATGGGCGCGGTGCCGGTGATCTCTTCCATCGCGCTCGGCTTCGATGGCGAATACTACAACATCAACGCCGACGAGATGGCCTCCGCGGCCGCCATCGCAACCAAGGCCGACGCGCTGGTCTTCCTCACCGATGTCGCGGGAGTCAAAGGCGCCGACGGCCAGGTGATGCGCTGGCTGTCGCTGCCGCAGATTCCCGCACTTGAACAGCAGGCCATCGTCTTCGGCGGCATGCTGCCCAAGCTCAATGCCTGTAAACAGGCCCTGATGCATGGCGTGAAACGCGTGCGCATCCTGCCTGCGGGCTCGGCAGCCTCCCTGCCCGATCTGCTCAGCTCACGCGTCAATGATGGAACCGAGGTGATGGTCGCATGAACTCCAACTCTACAAGCACCCTGAGCGAATTGAAGGCGGCCGAATCCAAGCTGCTTCTGCAGACCTACGATCGCTATCCTGTTCTGCTGGTATCCGGCCAGGGAGTGTCTCTGTTCGACGAGAACGGCGACGAGTATCTGGACCTGCTCAGCGGCATCGGCGTGTGCGCGTTGGGCTATAACCACCCCGCGGTGACCGCCGCCATCGTCGCCCAAAGCTCACAACTGTTGCATACCTCGAATCTGTTCTATCACCGCGGCACGGCCGAGCTTGCGCTGCGGCTGACCGAGCTTACCGGCATGGAGCGCGTCTTCCTCTGCAACAGCGGCAGTGAGTCCTGGGAGGCCGCCTTGAAGCTGGCCCGCGCCCATGCGCAACTGCTTCGCTCGGAGGGGAAGACCATCGGCACCCGGATCCTGGCCCTGGAGCACAGCTTCCACGGCCGCACCATGGGCGCGGTGGCTACCACCCACAAACTCAAATATCGCGCGCCCTTCGCTCCGGTGATGCCGGACGTGGAGTTCATCCCGTTCAACGACACCGCCGCGCTGCGCGCTGCCTTTTCCAACGAAACCTGCGCCATCGCACTCGAAGTGATTCAGGGCGAAGGCGGCATCAATCCGGTTAGCGACGAGTTTCTGCGCACCGCGCGCGAGCTGTGCGACTCCACCGGAGCCCTGCTGCTGTGCGACGAGATCCAGAGCGGCATGGGCCGCACCGGGACGTGGTGCGCCTATCAGCACTACGGCATCCAACCCGATATCACCACGCTGGCCAAGCCACTGGCCAACGGCGTTCCCATCGGCGCGATGCTCTGCACGGAGGAAGCCGCGCGCGCCATCACTCCGGGCATGCACGGCACCACCTTCGGCGGCAACCCGCTGGCCTGCGCCGCCGCGATCGCCGTAATCGACGAGATGCGGCGCACGCGCAAGCTGCAGCACGTACGCTCCACCGGCGACTACTTCCTGAGCCAGTTGCGCGCGCTGCAGGCGAGACACCCGGCGATCCTGGATGTTCGCGGCCGCGGCCTCATGATCGGGGTCGAGCTCGAGTCGGCCGGGCTCGCCACGCAACTGCTCGCGGGCATGCTCGCGCAGCGCATACTTCTCAACCGCACTCACGAAACCGTTCTCCGCTTCCTTCCGCCCTTCCTGATCACGCGCGAGCATGTCGACCGCGCCATTGCCGCTCTCGACGTTCTGCTCACGCAACAGTCCCACGCCGGCCCGCCGGTGAACGACGCGTCCGTTTCCCACGCTCCACTTGCCGCAGGAGAAGCCGTCCATGGATAGCAAGACCATCGTCATGAATCCACCCCTGGCGTCAGCCCGGGCCGCTGCGGTCCGCTCCGCCACCCCGCTCGGCATTCAGTCCGACACTGCCTTTGCCGAGACCGCCAAAGGCCTGGCCGGGCGCGATCTCTGCTCCATTGCCGATCTCTCCGTGGCCGAGATGGCCGCCATGATGGAGCTGGCCCATGCCGTCAAGGCCGCGCCCGAGGACTTTCGGCACGCGCTCGACGCCAAACAAATGGTGATGTTCTTCGAGAAGGATTCGCTGCGCACCCGGCTCACCTTCGAGACCGCGATGAACACCACCGGCGGCAACGCCATCTTCGTCGACCAGACGGGCGCTCCGCTGGGCGAGCGCGAATCTATTCCGGATGTGGCGCGTAATCTCGAGCGCTGGATGCAGGTCATCGTCCTGCGCACCTACGCTCACGAGACGATCCTGGAGATGGCCGCGAATGCGCGCGTTCCCGTGATCAATGCGCTCTCTGACCTGGAGCACCCCTGCCAGGCCATCGCCGACTTCATGACGCTGGAAGAGCGGTTCGGCTCGGTCGAAGGCCTGCGCTTCACATACGTCGGCGACGGCAACAACGTGTGCCACTCGCTGATGCTCACCGCCGCCCTGCTGGGCGTGCACTGCACGGTGGCCACGCCCAAAGGCTTTGCGCCGAAGCTGGAGATCGTACACAAGGCAATCGACATCGCCGAGAACACCGGCGGCTCCCTCACCCTGACCTCCGATCCCATCAAAGCCGCCACCGACGCCGACGCCATCTACACCGATGTATGCACCAGCATGGGCCAGGAGCACGAGGCGGCCCGCCGCGCGCCCATCTTCAAGCCATTCCAGGTCAATGAAGCGCTGATGCAGCGGGCGCAGGAGTCAGCAGTCTTCATGCACTGCCTGCCCGCACACCGCAACGCCGAGGTGACCGACGCCGTGTTCGATGGACCGCAGGCGATCACCTTCGACCAGGCCGAGAATCGCATGCACGCGCAGAAAGCGATCGCTCTCATGCTGCTGGGCGGCGCCCGGCGCATTCCCAACAGCCGCAACCGCAGCGGCCTTCAGGCCCGTACCAGGCGGTAGCGCAACATCGGGGTTGCTGCACCCAGGGCTGTGCACCTCACCAGGAAAAGCCACCCTGCATAGCACTCCCGAGGGCACGCTAACTCTGTCATTGCTCTAAGAGCTTGTTGAAAATTGGCTTTTAGGGCTTCGCTAGCTTCGCGAAACCCGCTTCGATTGCGGATTTCGTACTTGCCTCGCGGACATCCAAGGCGCTTTTTCACAAAGCTCCTGGCAGCGATCCAAGGGCTCATTCGCAATCCAGGAAAATACATCACCATGGCTGTAATTCTCGAAACCGTACCCGTCGGTCAGAAGGTGGGCATCGCCTTTTCCGGCGGGCTGGACACCAGCGCCGCGCTGCATTGGATGAAGCAGAAAGGCGCCCTGCCGTACGCCTATACGGCCAACTTAGGCCAGCCTGATGAGACCGATTATGATGAGATTCCGCGTAAGGCGCTGGAGTACGGCGCAGAGAAGGCACGGCTGATCGACTGTCGCGGTCCGCTGGTCCGCGAAGGCATCGCAGCCCTGCAGTCTGGCGCCTTCCACATCACCACGGCCGGCGTCACCTACTTCAACACCACCCCGATCGGCCGCGCTGTCACGGGCACCATGCTGGTGACCGTGATGAAGGAGGATGACGTCAACATTTGGGGGGACGGCTCCACCTTCAAAGGCAATGACATCGAGCGCTTCTATCGCTACGGGCTGCTCGTGAATCCGGACTTGAAGGTCTACAAGCCGTGGTTGGATAGCAACTTCATCAACGAGCTCGGCGGGCGTGCCGAGATGTCTGACTTCATGCAGCGCTCCGGCTTCAAGTACAAAATGTCTCAGGAGAAGGCTTACTCCACGGACTCCAATGTGCTCGGGGCGACCCACGAAGCCAAGGACCTGGAGCATCTTTCCACCTCGATGAAGATCGTCGAGCCCATCATGGGCGCCGCGTTCTGGCGCGATGACGTTGTGATCCAGCCCGAAGAGATCACAGTCTGCTTTGAAGAGGGCTTCCCGGTCGCGCTGAATGGCGTGGAATATGCAGATCCGGTCGCGCTGATGCTTGCGGCGAACCAGATCGGCGGCCGCCATGGGCTTGGCATGAGTGACCAGATCGAGAACCGCATTATCGAAGCCAAGAGCCGAGGAATCTACGAGTCACCGGGCCTGGCGCTGCTGTTCATCGCATATGAGCGCCTCATCACTGGAATTCACAACGAGGACACCATTGAGCAGTATCGCGAGAACGGTCGCAAGCTCGGCCGGCTTCTCTACCAGGGCCGCTGGTTCGACCCGCAAGCGGTTATGCTCCGCGAAGCGGCACAGCGCTGGATCGCCAAGCCCGTCACCGGCGAGGTCACGATCGAGTTGCGCCGCGGCAACGACTACACCATCCTGAATACCACGTCTCCCAACCTCACCTTCCATCCCGAACGCCTCACCATGGAGAAAGGGGAATCCACCTTCTCCCCGCGAGACCGTATCGGCCAGCTCAACATGCGCAACCTTGACATCACCGACACCCGCGACAAGCTTATGATCTACGCCGAAACGGGCTTGCTCACGCTAGGAAGCGGTTCCAGAATGCCGCAACTCAGCAGCGGCAAAGATGTTGAATTACAGAAGTAAGACAGACTTCAAGAAGAAGCTTTCTCATAAGGTTTGCCCGCCAGGTACTAAGAGCTTGTTGAAAATCGGCTTTTGTGGCTTCGCTAGCTTCGCGAAACCCGC
>CAXUIM010000152.1:0-9635 GCA_964250885.1 uncultured Acidobacteriaceae bacterium
TGGCCTGCGCCTGGGCCGCTGTGGCTTCCATGATGGGATCGGCCGTCTCCTGGCCCAGCCTGAGGCTGGCAACAGCGCTGCGTTCCATGGCAATGGTCTCCGGCGTGGTGAAGCTGCGGCCAGTCGCGTGCTTCTTCGTGTCAACGTTCTGGAACTCGCCGGCTTCGATGCGCTGGTCGAAATTGCGGCGTATTTCGGGATAGGTGAGATCGCCCATGCCGCGTCGTAGGGCGTCCCGCATGAGTAAGCGTTCGTCCGAAACGGCCTCACGCTCGAAGCCGCGGCTCTTGGCGTAGCTGACGGCTTCCTGCGCCCGGGTTGGGGCGTCTGTGACGCATCCGAGCGGCTGGGCTATCTGCCGCTCTCTGGCCTCGGCAATGACGGCCTGGGCCTGGTTTCCGTGGGCGGCGGCTACCTTGTAATGCGCGGCCATAACCTCGACGGTGGAACGGAGCTCCTTGTTGTCCCGGGTGTCGTGCGCGGCGATCTGGGCGGCGGCTGGTCCCTGGTAGCCGTTTGTTTCGAGGTACTCGCGTATTTGCTGGGATCGTCGGCTGGATGCCTCCAGGTATGCAGCGGTGTAGCCTTTGATCTCGGGCGCTCCGCTCCGTCCCGGCTCGATCTCGTAGCCGAGATTGCGGAGTCGGAATGTGAGCTCTGACTGATAGATGGCCGTGGCGAACTGCTGTGTATCAAATAGGGAGCGGGGCTGGAGCGCGGTGCTTCGGCCATTCTCGCGCTCAGTCATATTGAAGACGACGGCATGCGTGTGGAGCTGCGGAGCAGCATAGCCGTCAACCGGCCGGGCTGTATCGTGCTCAAACTTGGCTGCAATGAACTTCCCAGTGGTCTCGGCCGCGTTGTTGCCGCCGATCCGCGCCTGGGTGTAGCGCTGGAGCTCGTCCAGGGCGACCGTCACGGCTTCCCGGTGAGCTTCCCGGACCCGATCGTCGCCGCCTACCAGGGCGGTCAGAGAGACGGACTTCGGCGCCGAAAAGGTAGCGTCCCAGCCGGCGCGGTGCTCTACTGGCTTCACCGTCGCGCCATCTGCTGTGGTGTACTCCTGGGACGCGCGATGCTTCACGAGCTGCTCGCCGGTGATCGGGTGCTGGCCTTCCGAAAGTCGGGCAAAATGCTCTGCATCGACGTGGCCGGACAGACCGAAGGACTCGGCCAGCTTGCCTTGCCATTCGCCCAGGTTCACGTCACCCTGCTTCCAGTAATTTTGATCCGGAGACGTGAACTCCTTCGAGTGGTAAGTCTGAGCCTGCCCGGCATTCAGGGGTTGGGAAATGGTCAGCATGCGTTCCTAGAGCTCCGCGCGGCCAAATCCGGCTGGAACCGGTTCCGCTGGCTGGTCGGTTGTGGTGTTTACCTCTTCCGGTTCCTGCTTTGGCTCACAATTCGCTGGCTCCCGCGCCTGCCGGTGCGCCTCATAGCGTTCCCGGAATGCCTGAAACTTCCGCTCAAGCTCCGGGCTGAGCGTCAGGTCCGGCCCCACACTCTGCTGTTCTTTGGCTGCTTGTTTATTCTCACCCGGGGGATCGGGAGCGGCTGCTGGCTCTTGCTCGGCAAGAGTGGCGGGTTCGTCCTCTGGATCCTGGAGGAGTTCAACCGCGTCCGGCAGGATGGCTGGTCCGGGAGTATCGAGCCACATCACCTCGGGCCCGACGGTGCGTGGAACAAAGGCTGGCGCGATCGGCGGGAGTGCCATGCGCGGAAACGAGAAGCGGGAGACGTAGTTGCCCAGCTTCACGAAGCTATGAAGGTCGGCGAGCCCCTC
Organism: uncultured Acidobacteriaceae bacterium; assembly: GCA_964250885.1. Taxonomy (GTDB): domain Bacteria; phylum Acidobacteriota; class Terriglobia; order Terriglobales; family Acidobacteriaceae; genus Granulicella. Next base: position 1,784 of record CAXUIM010000152.1, read on the forward strand.
GATCTCGGAACCCATGACGAGAGGCTCGATCTGGCGGTCGACCGTAAAGCTGCGGCCGTGGCGGTTGCCGTGGACGTGAGTCTCCTTGACGCGCTCGATCTCCACTTCACCGAGGAGTTCGGAAGCCCACTTTGCGGCCTTCGGCTCGGCCGTCTTAAGGATGAACTTCGTTGCGGGCTGCGAGAGCATGACCTCGGCGAGCTGGGCATAGGTGTCTTCAACCTGCGCCTTGCCCTGGTAGCCGAAGATGATCGGGTTGTTGCTCTTGCGGCCCTCGGTCAAGGCCGTATGGAACTGCGGAAGCCGCTGCAGGCTGGCAACCTCGTCCAGGACGAACCACGCGCGCTTCTGACCCGGCTCTGGCAACTCCAGCAGCCGCAGGATGAGCAGATCGATCCAAAGAGAATGCAACGGCCGCAGGGCTTCGCGTTCTGACTTTTTGCCGGACAGGAAAATCCAGCCCTGCCGCTTCTCAGCCCATTTCGTAGCGCTCCACTCCGTCTTGGCTGTTTCCCGAGTGGGCAGCAGGAGCAGACCATCAGCGGTGAGCCCGAGAGAGCCAAGAACGCCGCTGCGCTGCTGCTGCGCTCCCTTGGCGATCATGGACTTCATTGGGGTCCCTTCTACCCGCTTATCGATCTCCTCTTCGTTAGCCATCCACTCGGCAAGCTGGTGCGGCGTCGGACGGTACAAGAGCAATCGCGCAAAGATCTTCTGCGGCGTCTCGGTGAAGAACTCGCCCTTGTTCTTGCTGTTGGGCTGGTAGAGCGACGCGGCGATAGTCCTGGCCTCGGCGGGCGTACGCAATTCGCTGGACGGACTCCAGTAGGGGCAGCGAGCGTCCATGGGATTGAGGACGACGTCTCCCCGACCCTCGCGGTAGAAGCACTGGATGAATTCGCCGGCCGGGTCGTAGACAATCGCGGATTCGCCACGGGCCTCGATCTGGCGAAGCATCTGGAACAGCAGAGTCGTTTTCCCGGCGCCGGTGTCGCCCATGACCTGGATATGTTTGGCCTCGGCCATCTCTGGGATCCGGAGGGTGACATTCCGTTCGTTCGTTCTGATGCCCAGGCCGGTCCCTTTCAGGATTTCGTTGAACTGCTTCGGCGAGACCATTTCGGGCCCCTTGAGCCGCCGGCCATACTTAAGTTCTTTGATACGAAAGTAGTCCAGTCGCCCGGTGTAGCACAGGATTGCCACCAGCAGGAGCAGGCCCTCGGCGAGGCTGGCGGTATAGAGCCGAAGGATTCCCTCGCCGCCGAAAATGGCGAGGCGAAGCCAGCGGTATAGAGAGGCGTCTCGGTAGCTCACGGAGGGTGCGCGGTAGAAGAAGCGGTAGCCCTGGGTGCGTGCGGCTGGTGAGAGCATGACCGGAACGCTCTTGCCGCCTGGTAGGAGTGTGAGGCCGTCGATGAAGTCGCTAGGCAGAGCGAGCCGAGCTGCACGCTTACTGCCACCCAGGTAGATCAGCCGGTACTTGCCGTGCTGGTGGAGCTGAGCGTCGAACTTGGACCGGATGTACTCGGTCGCATAAGAACGCTGCAGCGGTGTTTGCCAGAAATGCAAATTCTGCCAGAGGAAAAAGAGGGTGCAGAGAATCCCGACCGCGACTCCTGTGTAGCTGTAGATCGGCATGTAGGGCGGCCAAGCCGCTCGCTCTTCCCTGCCCCATTGCGCCATGGTCACTTTCCTCCGGTGTGGTCGTGATATTTGCTGAGCATGTCCTGGGCGGCCTCATGCTTGCCGGCGCGGACTTCGGCGAGCACCTGGGCGTAAGCTTCGGGCGTCATTCGTTCCCCAAAGGCGACCGGGCGAAGGATGCTGTTCAGCAGCATGCGAAGTGCGACAACTTCCGTGAAGACTGCTGCGCAGTTGGCGCCGCCTCGCGCTTGCTCCAGCAGTACCTCTCTGGCCCACTCTGTTGTGTACAGGCCGGCAGCCTTAGCCACCGCCTTGAGGTCGTCTTCTTCCTGGGGAGTGAAGCGCACGCCGACTGTCCGGGTGCGCACTGGACGTCCCTTGGCGCGTCGAAGGCGGTCGCGCATCCCTAAATCTTTTGGCTGTTCTGGATTATCCATTTGCGTTGAGCCTCACGATTGCATTTGTTAGCGCGAAATTGCTCAAAATAGCGTAAGTCCTTTGCCTAGAGAACGATCACATATGTGAAGCGCTGCAGCTCCCTAAGAGGGGTGGAGTGTCTCCAGTAATCCGGTGCGTAGCACCGTCTCCATCCCTGCAAGGATTTGTGCGGAGTGGATGCATCTACCGTGCTGCCGATGCGCTGATCTTGGTGCTGGGCGATGCATCCTCCAGCTTCGCTGGCGTGCTGGAAGGCTTCTTCAACCGGAGCGGGATGGTGGGCTTTGCCGATGCATGCTCGTCGCGGAACTTGGCGAATTCCTTGTCGGTGGAGAATACATAGTCGAGTGCAGCCTGAACCACATCGTCTGCGCTTCCCTTGGTCATGGCGGCATATTGATCGATCTGCTTGGCGGTGGCGTCCTCAATGGTGACAATGGCGGTGATCTTCTTGCTGGCGATGATTCTGAGTAGCGGCATGGGTCTCCTTGAGGCTTAGGCTGCGCGAAGGTTGGGAGCACGGTAGAGCTCCGTCGTAACGAAGCTCTGCGTCTCGTGGGTGTAGCCGGTGACGGTGATGAGCTCTCGGACCCGCCTGCGACCGGACGCATCGCGTTCGCAATAGAGAACGAAATCGATAGCCTCGGCAGTCTCGGACCGGATGAAGGAGTGGTTCAGGTTGGCGCGTGCACTGAGCGCCAGATCGGACAGGCGGTTGAGGGCGTCCCATGCGGACTTGGCGTGGATCGTGGACAGTGTGCCGCCATGGCCAGTGTTCATGGCCTGCAAGAGGTCGTAGCCGCACTCGTCACGGATCTCGCCCATGATGATGCGGTCGGGGCGATGGCGCAGTGCAGCGGCGAGGAGCTGGCTGGCCGTGATGCCTACCTGTCCGGGAATGGCTTCGACGGCCTCCCAGCGCACGGCGTTCGCATGGCTCAACTTCAACTCGGCGGGCTGCTCGATCACGACGAGGCGCTCTTGTTGCGGAATGTGGTCGAGCAGCGCTTTTAGGAGCGTCGTCTTTCCGCTGCCAGTCCCTCCACTGAGGACGCCGTTTCTCTTCTCATTCATGAATCGGACGACGGTATCTCGAACCTGCCTCGGCAAGCTGCCGGATTCGATAAGCTGGTCGCTCGTGAACCACTGATTGAATTTGCGAATGGTCAGCGTGGGGCCATTGATCGAGGCTGGTGGGCCCACTACGGCGACGCGGGAGCCATCGGGGAGCCGTGTGTTGAGGATCGGATTTTGTGTCGTCAGATCCTGCCCGAGCTGACGGGCGATACGCTCGATGGCTGCCTGGAGCCTGTCGCTGGAGTAGGGGCTCTGAAGCGGGATGTACTGCAGGACGCCGCCCCGGTCCGCGTAGACGCCGGTGGTGCCGTTGATCATCAGATCGGAGATGCTGGGGTCCTGGATGAGTGCCCGGATCTCCTCGCTGAAGAATGGAAGGATCAAGTCGAAACTCACCGGGCGACACCCGGCGCAGTAGCGCTGAGCCCAGGGCGAACAGCCGCGGGAGTGACCCCAGGCGTGATCGGATCGACTGAGACAAGGTTGGCGTGGAACTCGGTGATAGTCAGGCCGAGCGGGTTGATGGTCTCGAACTGTGGGAAGACTCGGGCCTGCTCGCTCACCTGGCGAGGGTTCAGGTAGTAGGTGACGGAGATCACCCAATGCTCGGTCCGGGGCTCGCGGGAGTGCCGGGGTGAGTACAGGGTGTCGATGTTGACCAGCGCGGTCCCCTTCGCCATGGTGGCGCCCGCAACGGTCTCCTCCGACATGCTGGTGATGGTGACGTTCTTCACTTCGACATCACTCTGATCGATCTGGCCGCTAAGGACCTGTGAGGCAAAGTGGTTGGTATTGTCGTCTGTCATGAGCTGCGAGGCGAGGTTCTGGGAGAGAAAGTAGTAGTTCAGCGGGTACTTGGTTGCGATGGTTTCGCGGTTGATGGTGAAGCGGTAGTTCGCCCAGTCGGTGAGGTAGGTCCGCACCTCACCCTCACGCGGGCTGTAGTTCAGGTCGCTGTACTGGATGGCCTGCGCGCGTCCCATCTCGTCGATCCGGATATACCGGTTGGCGACCGGCCGTGTGGCCATGGAGTGAATCAGCAGGAACGAGAACAGTAGCAGGACGGCCAGGGTGCCGGTAACGAAACGGTAGAGCCGACGCTCGGAATAGTGCGCCGCGTAGACCTCATTGCCGATCTGATCGGTGAGGATCGCTTCACTGGGAGAGAGCGTGGTGGTGGGTGCGAATGTGGTGGACATGAGCTGGGACCGTCCTTTCGGTGGCGTTGCGGATGGTGTTGGCGGCAGAGAAGCAGCCGAACAGGAGCAGGCCAAAGAAGCTGAGCAAGACACCGGCGCGGAGCCACGCCGGGCCTTTCAGGAAGATGGCGAGAAGAAGTAGGGGCATGGGGTTATCCTGCGAGCGCGACGATTGCGCCGATCTTGGAAACGAGGGCGTCAAGCTTCTCGGCTGCGCCGGCGCCCCCACCGAAGATCATCTGAGTGAGGCTGGGAACGAACAGCATGTTGAGTTCGAAGGCCATGAAGAGCGCCATTACGGGGATCAGGTTGGCGAGCCACATCTGCATGGAGTAGTTGCTCTGGAACGTCTGGAGAACGAACTGTTGGAGAAATCCGCCCCAGACGAAGATGAAGGCCGAGGCTACGGCGCGGATCATGGCCAGGCTTACGAGCACGTCAACGAAGTGCAGGAATTTGCCCCGGAACGTCTTGGTCATGTACAGGGGGATGAAGACGGGCCCGAACAGCGCCGCGACGCCGTACAGGATGAATCCAGAGATGTTGATGAGGAACAGGATCGCGGATGCGCTGGCGAGCGTGATCTGGATCAAGATGTAGGCCAGCAACTCCATCGGAGCAGTGATGCTGGGGGCTATCGTATTGTCGCCGAGCGTCTTGAAGAGGTTCTGGAGGTTCGAGAGAGCATTCTGATCGAGCGCCTGGGAGATCACCTGGGCGAGATAGCTGAACAGGTGATTGAAGCCGAAGTTTGCTCCGGGGAGCGAGTTGGACCAGTAGGTCTCCAGCAGGCAGCAGAAGACTAGCCGCATGATGAACTGCACGAGATCCCCGACCCGTACAGGCTCATGATGGAAGCCGAACGTCATCGTCGCAGTGCTCCAGGTGGACACCATCCCGATCAGCACCATGAGCGACACGAAGCTGAGCTCGGTGAGGCCGAGGCTGGTCAGAGCGCCGCCGTTCTGGGTGGTGAGGTTCGTCAGGTTGTTGGCGAACACGCCCAGCCAGTCCGTGCCCGGGCCGCTCTGGAAGAGAGCAAGGGTGTTGAGCGATACCGTGAGGTGTTGAATCATGTGCGGTTCTCTCCGTGCTCAGCTGGAGCTTAGGGAATGTAGTTGTTCGTTTTCGAACCGTTGACGGGATAAGCTTTGCTCTTCTTCTTTTGCTGTTGAACCTGCTGCCGCATTTCCTGGTCGTGCTTAATAATGGCTTGCTGCGTTGGGACAGTGGTTTGCGGCGGCTGGCTATGGCATCCGCTAAGACCGATCACCGCCGCGAGTGCGGCAATCAGAACTTTGGTGTTGGTAGCGTTCAGCATGGGGTCTCCGAAGGGTCTAGCGGTACCGGCAACAGATGTACTCGCTGCCGGTTGCCGCGTCGGTTAGGGTAGGTAGGTCGTCCAGGTCTGGGAGCTTCCGGCGGGCATCGCGTCGGCCGTCTCTCGCTGCTGTTGTACAAAAGACCAGTCGTTGATGTCCTCGGCCGCAGCGTTCCTCTTCTCCATGTTGCCGACAGCAGCTTGCGCCGCCATGCAAGCCTGGAGAGAGCCCTGGGATTGCGCTTCGTTGAATTGCTGCGAGCCTCCGACGTTGAGCATGTTGAACTGCTCAAGTTCAGAGTTGGTGCTATCAGAGACGTCGAACCGGGACGTCTGCAGCGCCTGCTCGGCGCCCTGGTTGCTGAATCGCCCAGCGTTGTAGTTGCTGACAGCGGTGAGACATTGTTGGGAGACACCGTCCATGGCTTCTACTCGGGCGAGGGTCGCCATGCGATTGCTCGCACCGACGATCTGGCCTGAGAAGAAGTTGGACGATGCAGCAGACAGAGCGGTGTTCATTGCCGTCCAGGCTGGACCCACGGTCTGAGGATTGCCGCCAAGGGCCATCTCCATCCCGTACGTCTCGCCGTAGCGGTTGCCGATCGTGGTAAGCGTGAGCTGGTTGCGCAGGGTTTGCCAGATCGACTTGCTGTTGAAGTACTTCAGGTTGTTGTAGACCGTCTGGTAGAGCGTCACCGCTTGCTCATAGTTCTTGAGGGCAGTGGCGGCCAGAGTCAGGTCCGTCTTGAGTTGCTGCGCGAGAGTCATATTCGCTTCTGAGCCCTGCGCGATGCGTGTCGCCTGGTTCGATAAAGATTTCCCTTCGTTGATGATTTGGGTTGTGGCGTGAGCGGATTGGGTGGGGTCGAGCACGATGCCGCCAAACTGCGCACGGCTCGCCAGTGGGAAGATTAGGACGCCAGCGGCAAACGCGAGTGCGAGACCTTTGGTGCGGAAGCCTGTTCTCATAGCGTTCCTCCGGAACGGTTCGGGCCGATGGCCGTGGCGCATCGGCGGGGCTGGGTTTGTGCGGGCCAAAGTGCAGCCTGCGGCGGCTGGAACGTTCTTCGCCCTCACAAGGCCGGATTTACGCGATGCTCGGCGTAGGACGGGATGAGGATGTCCCGGCCGATGTACACCCGGGCCCGGGAACCTTCCTTGAGCGTGATCGTGGGCAACCGGTTCAGGAAATGGTTCAGTATCTGTTCGCCTTCCTGGCTAGTCTCGGAAGTAATTCCGGTGCGCAGCTCGGCCGAAGGATCGAGAATGCTGCTGCTGTTGCCGATCTGGGCGAGACCGCCGAGACCTCCGATTGCTGCAGCTGCGGCAAATGCGGAGAGCAGATGGTCGTTCACCTTGCCGGCGAGGCCGGTGGTGCCGATCGGGTCCAGGCCGACGTATTTATCGAAGTCGAGCGAGAATCCGTCCGGGCATACGGCGCGGTGGAAGGTGACGAAGAGCTTGCGCTGATTGGCGCCGGTCACGCTCTGAACGGTACCGATCAGCCGTGTTCCCTGCGGCATGAGGAGCTGCTGGTGATCGTGCGAGTAGTAGTCCGTCGTGAGCATGACGAGAATCGGGCCGTTGAACTCCCCGTTGATGTGGTTGGTGACGACACCCTCGAGCACGGTTCCCTCAAAGACCCGGTAGAGCTGGCCCTGGTAGTCGTCGAAGTTGTAGCCGGCCATGGGGTCTGTCTTTGCGCTCTGACTGGACGCCTGCTGCAATCCGGCTTGATGCTGGCCGCCGGCAATATCTTCACCGGCGGCTGCCTGTGCAACCTGCTCCCGCTCGCCGACTACGGCGGTGGCTGGCTGGCCAGGAGTCGCTGATGTGTTGGCTGGGGGCGTGGTGGACGGTGCGGCTGAGTGTTCGAAGTCGATGGCTACGGTGTCGCTGTTGAGGGCGTCCTGGTGCTCTTTCGCGCGGGCCAGGGCTCGCTGCTGGGCCTCAGCATGGCCCTGCGAGGCATTGGAGGTCCTCTGCGGTGCGTTCGGGCTGTCGCCGTAGATCGCCTGGCGCTGCGCCGCGGTCATGGGGGCTGTTCCGTCGGCTTCGGGTCCCGGGACGTCGGCGTACTGTGCCTGCGCAGCAAGCTCGGTTTGCCGGTCCTGGGCATCGTTCTTCGCTTCAGTCGCCTGCATCGCCTCATAGCCCTTGACCTGCTGCGGGT
>CAXUIM010000153.1:0-9622 GCA_964250885.1 uncultured Acidobacteriaceae bacterium
CCCTATATCGGTTCCAGCTTAGTGACCCATACACAGTTCATACGAACCGGGCCGCGTTACCGCTGCCGGCTTTGATGATCAGCGTCAACGCCTCTTTGACGCAGGCAACCTGAAGCTTCGGTGTACCACGTGCGACGAACGTGGTCCGGCGAGAATCTGCGACTCGCGCCTAACCTCTTGAGCACAGGGCCGTCTGAGGATTGTATCTACCTCTACTCATGGAGTTCGATATCCGCCTCCTTGTTCGTTCTCGTACGGCTCTCGCCCTTGCGTTCTGGACCGCAACCATCCTGCCGGCTCAGAGCCCCTCTACCCAATCTCCACAGCCTCTACGGCCTGACCTGAAGTCACACCCGGATTGGCCGAAGGCGAACCCGGCGGACGTGGCCACGATCGAAAGCACAGTACACGCGTTCTACAGCGCGATTTCAGCGCCTGCTGGAGGAAAGCTCGATTTGAATCGTCTGCGCTCTCTGTTTGTGCCCGAAGGCCGCATCGTGGTCGGGCTGCCGCCGCGCTCTTCCCGGGCCGCGGACGTGATCTTTCTATCGCCGGACCGGTATGCGGCCGCTTCAGATTCTCAGACAGCCACGACGGGTTTTTTTGACCGCAACCCGGCCAACCAGATCGAGCGATTCGGTGTAATGGCGCACGTGTATTCCACGTACGAGTCCCGCGCGCATCAGGATGACGCCAAGCCCATGGCCCGCGGCATCAAGTCGTTCGAATTGTTGCAAAGCGCGAATCGCTGGTACATCATCCAGGTCTACTGGGATTCGGAAAGGCCCGGCAACCCGCTTCCAGATCGTTATCTGCATGACAGCAAGGACTAGGAGCTTGTTGAAGAAGCACCTCGGATGTCCGCGAGGCAAGTACGAAACCCGCAATCAAAGAGGGTTTCGCGAAGCTAGCGAAGCCAGAAAAGCTGATTTTCAACAAGCTCCTAGAGCAAGATCAGGGCTGCTGCCCGAGGGCGCGGTACCCCTGCTTTTTGCTCTAAAGACCGGCGTTCCAGTCATACCCCAGCTTGGTCCAATAATCATCGGGTTTGTCGTTCGTATACGCGATCAGACCGATGCGCTTGATCTGCTTGTATCCGTATTTGAGCGGAGTGTGTAAACGAAGCGGAGCTCCATGGAACTGGGTCAGCGGCATGCCCATCATCTCCGTCACGAGCAGAGTCTGGGGATGTCGCAATACCTGAAGGTCGTAGCCGACATAGTAATCTCCGTCGGGAGTCTCCATGTAAACGTAGCGGGGCTCCTTGCCGTTCACAAGCTCGGGAGGATACGCATCCAGGAAGTCCGCCATGCGAACCCCGGCCCAGTGCACGATCTGGCTCCAGCCCTCGATGCATTTGAACTGCGTGACCAGCTCGTGCCGAGGAAATTTCGTGACGTCCGGCATCTGCAGGAGCAGACCCGCGGTGCCAGCCGGGAGCGTGGAGTCACTTTCTCCGGCTTCTCCCATGCCGCGCGGCTTGCGGCCCAGATGGAGGTCATCCTCCGGCGCGCTCGTGCCTCGAGACTCAACCGCCATGGCCTGCGCCTGCATCTTCTCAGGGGTCATCTTCTTTGCCGTGTCACTCGCTTCGCTGTCGCTGTTTTGCTCGCCGCCCGGGGATGCGGCCGCAGTCTGCTGGCCCCGATCCGGGGAGCTATCTGGCTTCTTCTGCTTGCTGGGGTCGATCTTTGTATCGTGCCCAGGCGATTCCGTGTCCGCGGCCGCGGTGTAGCGATACGTCCATGCGGTCACATCCCTCACGTAATGTGGGTTCAGGGCGGCGTCCCTTACACCGACCATCTGGAGCCGCCAACCGTCCGGCGCGAGCGTCTTGTTCAACCCGACCACGCCATTGATGCGAAGCGTTTCGGAGCGGCTCAACGGGTATGTGGGCGACAACGCACGGTTGTGGAACACCTCGCGCGAGGCCGCCGCATTGAATCGGAACATGTGGCGCAGGGGATCGGGTTGGCTTTCGTCTTCCGGACCCAGGTTCAAGTACGCATAGAAGCCGGCCCCGGCGGCAGCGGCAGCGCCGGCGACCAGGAAGGATCGGCGAGTGTGGCGGCGCGATGCAGCCAGGACCGCCGCATCCGCTTCGCCGGACTTGTCTTCGTCAAGTTCGGGTAAGTTCCCGTTCCTTATTGGCTCAGTCGGTGTGCTGCCGAAGTCTATGTTCCCGGCCGGCGATTCCGCGTGCTCAACGGTCTGGGCGTCCACAGCCTGGGCCTCGACCGTCTGGCCCTGCACAGTTCCGGCCCCGGGATTCTGGGCCGGTGGGTCTGTCGGCTCGTTCCCTTCCGCGGGCTCCACAACTGCTTCTCCGGAAGACACGTTACGGTGTTCGACGCCCGGGCTTGGAGCAGGTTGCGGAGAGGTCAGATCCTCATCGTCATTCGGGTTCATGACCAGCTTCTCCTTTCCTCTTCAACGGAAGGTGCGTCGATCTTCTGGATCTCGCGGCCGCTCACCATCGATCGGAAGTTGTTCCAGCCGGCCAACACGACCTGGGCCACATGCACAACGAAAAACCCGAGGAATGCCATCGTCGTCCAGAAGTGGAGCCATCGCGCCATCTCGTAGCCGCCACACAAGGTGGTGAGCCAGTGCGCCTGAGTGGGCTTGTAGATTGCCAGGCCGGTGATCAGCATGATCGCGCCCATCACGATGCAGGACGTATAGGCGATGCGTTGAGCCCCGTTGTACTTGGTTTGCGAGGGCAGACCCCGGCGCAGGTGCAGGTCGACAAGCGTGACCTGGATCGCGTCCCGCAGGCTGTGCTTTTGCGGGAGCAGAAATCGCCACTCGCCCGAGATCGCCGTGTACAGGACCCATGCCAGTCCGTTCAGCATGAAGATCCACATGAAGAAGAAGTGAAACCCAAGGCCCTGCGTCACGTGATAGGGCACATGCAGCAGCTTGTAGAACCACTCCGGGAATAAACGGAACAGAGTCACTTTCCCGAGGCCGATCCGGTACACACGATGTGGGTATCGATAGGCATTATCCGAGTCGTTCCAGTAGATAAGAAGGCCACTCCAGATCATCGTGAACAGTACCGGGAAGTTGATCCAGTGCATCCAGCGGATCGCCAGCGGGTGCTTCCGATCCAGGCGAATGCTGGCTCTGGTTGGCTCGATCAACAGACGCTTGCCGCTTTCAAGCTCGGCAACTTGCGCCGGTTCGGTGCTTGCGTCCAGCCTTGTGCCGATTGCCCGATTCGCTGCGTTCTCCATTGAACTCCTTTCTTCCCGATGGTCGTACGTCCGCAGGATCTCAGGAGACGAGATCCTGCGCTTGAGGCTCTACCGAACTGCCGAACTCCTGGAGCAGGCGGGTCAGCAAATGCACGCCTCGAAGGACGACCTCGCCAGGCGCCGCCGTGAAACAGAGCCGGAAACATCGCGATGGTTTGCTGTTACGTTCCGGTTCGAAGGCGATCCCGGGAGCCAGGCTGAGACCGTGCATCTCCAGGGTGGAGAAGAACAGGTCTGGATCCATGGGAAACAGAAGCTTGCACCACAGATACAAGCTGCCGGCCGGCACCCTGCAGCGCACCAGGCCCTGGTCGATGGCCGGCTGAAGCGCCGCAACCGCCGCGGCGCACAAGTCGCTATGGTGCTGGCGCAGACGCACGAGATGCCGATCGATCGCTCCGTTGCGCAGCAGGTCCGCCAGGACAAGCTGATTGATTCCACCGGTGAACAGGTTGGAGCGCATCTTGATCAGGGCAAGCTGCTTCACCATGTACGGTGGCGCCACCAGCCAGCCGATGCGGAGACCGGGAGCAAGCATCTTGGAAAACGTGCTCAGGGTGATCACCTGGGAATGCGACTCCAGCTTATGAAGGCTGTCGGGCATTGGGTGGGGGCCGAAAAATGTTCGCCCGTACACGTCGTCTTCGAGGACCGGAATCCGGTAATTGCGAGCGAGTTCCAGCAGACCCAACCGGGTTTTCAGACTCATGACGCGACCGGTCGGATTTTGCAGGGTGGGCATGGTGAAGATGAGCTTCGGCCGGTATCGCAGCAAGAGCTCTTCCAGCTGCCGCAGCGACCAGTCGGTGCCCCAGGATAGGAGCCGGGCGCCGGCAGAGAGAAAGCTCTGAATAGCCCCGGGATAGGTGGGCGAGTCGACCACGACGAAGTCTCCGGGCTCGATCAGGCAGCGGGCCAGCAGATCGATTGCTTCCTGCGCGCCCGCCGTAACCAGGACGTGGTGCGGCTCGACGCCGGTCCATTGGGCAATCGCCTCGCGCAGCCGCCATTGGCCCTCGGTGGGCGCTACGGCCAGGGCCGAAGGCAAGTCGGCGGCGAGCACGCGTTCCATTCCCGCCGTGTACTCATCCCTGGGAAAGATCTCAAGAGAAGGCGTTCCCGCCGAGAGGGGATAGAGAATCTCACCCGCACAGCGGCGAGCAAGCAGTTCCAGCACCGGCTCGTCGAGTGCGTTCGCCGAACTGGAGACCTTGCCGCTCCAAGAAAATGTCTCGACAGCCGAGGGCAGAGCGCAGAGGAAAGCTCCTTTGCCTTGCAGACGGCGGATGACACCCTGCTGTTCCAGTTCCGCGTAGGCCGCCGTCACGGTGTTGCGGCTTACATTCAGGCGGATCGCATACTCGCGCTCGCTCGGTAGCCGCTCGGAAGAGCGCAAGTTTCCTCTTCGAACCTCCTGCAGCACCAGATCGACAACACGTGCTGTCAACGTCTCCGGTGCACGGGCCGAAATAACTTCAGGCATCCGCTCTCTCCTCTCCAAACGGACAGTATGTTCTTATTGTGAGACTCGCCACCCGGAAAGAACAGGCCAGTGTGTCACTGGCACTCTCAAGCCGCCTCCTGAGTCTGCCAATGAGGCCAATGCGTCAGACAGGAGTCACTCCGGTGACGAGCACAGAGGACTCACAAATGGAGAATCGAATGGTTCAGAAGGTTTTCGTTTCCTCAAGACCTGGCTGCTTTTCACGATCCTTGCGGCATATCGGCCCGCTACTCTGTGCAGGATCACTGCTTCTGGGCGCAGTCAGTTTGCCGCCTTCTGAACTTGCAGCCCAGACCGCGATTCCGGAATCGTTCTCCCACTTTGCGTACCAAACCGGTGCGCCTTTGGACGTAAAGCAAGTGTCGACCCAGAACCGGGGATCGGTGGTGATTGAGGACATCACATACGCCAGCCCAAACGGAGGAGTCGTACCGGCCTATCTGGTGATCCCCGTAGCGAAGGAAGGGTTGCTTGCAGCGATCCTTTGGGGACACTGGCTGTTGCCCGGTTCCGCGAACTCGAATCGTGACGAGTTTCTTCAGGAAGCGGTCGCGCTCGCACCCGCGGGAGTGATCTCACTCCTGATCGATGCACCCCAGGCGCGCCCCGGATTCAAGCCCACTCCCAATTCCGTTCTGGTTGGGGATCAAGTGATCGACTTGAGGCGCGGGTTGGACCTGTTGCTGGCCCGTCCAGATGTCGATCCCAAACGTGTGGCGTACGTCGGGCACAGCTGGGACGCTCAAACAGGCGCGATCCTGGACGCGGTCGACAAACGGTTGACGGCGGTTGTCTTCATGAGCGGTCCGCAATCAAACCGGCAATACGTCCTCTTCTCCGATTCGCCGCGCATGGTTCCCCTTCGTAAGACCGCGGATATGGCCAAAGTCGAGCAGACGCTCCAGACCAATGCCTGGGCCGATCCTGGAACCTATGCAGCACAGCTTGGGCCCGCCCCCGCGCTGTTTCAATACGGCCTGCACGACGAAGACTGGGTGCCTCTGGCCGATGCGAAGGCGTACTTCGCCTCAAGTTCGGGCCCGAAAGAGATCAAGTTCTATGATTCGGATCACGCCCTGAACGAAAAAGCCCGTCTGGATCGAGACCAGTTTCTGCTCAAGCAGCTGGGACTTCCGCCGCTGAGTTCGAACACCTCTATCGATACTCCGTCTGCGTATCGGTTGTTTGGGGAAACTCCTGACCAGGCCGAAGATGCGTCCATTGGTGAACCCCTTATCGGGCAATCCGACTCACGTCGAAATCTGGAACACAGAAGCAGAAGGGATCGGACGTGAATCTGGCGGCTTACCCTGATTCATGACGCCTGGCGCGGTCTGTTCGATGTGGCGGTGGTGCTTTTCCCAAGATACGGCTCCTAACGAGCCGGTGCGGATTGTGCGCGACGAGATCGGAAAATCCGTCGGCGTTATTGTGCTGGACGGGAAGGCTCCGGGCAAGCTCTCCACTTTCGGAAGCTTTGTACGCCACATAACGGACAGCCGCCTTGCCGCCTCTCAGCTTCCTGAAACCCTGGCCTTTGGCAAGAGGGGCAAGTCGGTGACGCACCCGGCTCAGGCAGCCCGTGGCGGAAGTGGATGCCAGGCGCGGGTACAAGACGCGGGGCCAAACTCTCTTCAGTCTTCACACCGGTGCAGCCGTCAAGGGCGTTGTGTCCGGGTCTGGAATGACTTCGAACTCCCCCGCCATTGTTTCGCGGCCGGGATGCTGCTCTACTACCTCCTGGAGCGCTATCGGCCTCCCGGAGCCCAGAGTCGTGAAGCACGGTATATCCATTCCAGAGACAGCCCAATCACTCTCCACCGCCGAGTTGTTCCAGCGTGTGCAGGCGCTCGCACCACGGGTCGCCGTCTTCGACTGCGATGGCACGCTCTGGTCCGGGGACGCGGGCTCCCACTTCATGCGCTGGTCCATGGAGACCGGCCTTGTCTCCGCCGAGGCCGCAGACTGGCTCAACGGACGCTACGCCGGCTACAAACGCGGCGAGGTCTCCGAACTGGCGATCTGCGGCGAGATGGTACAGGTCTACCGCGGAATCCCGATCGAGGAGCTTCGCCGCGCCGCGGCCGACTTCTTCCGCGAGAACATCGAGCCGCTGATCTTCCCCGCGATGGCCGAGCTGGTGGCGACTCTGCAGCGCAATGGCGTGGAGATCTGGGCCGTCAGCTCCACCTGCGACTGGGTGATCGAGGAAGGTGTCCGCCGCTTCAACATCCCGGCCCAGCGCGTGCTTGCCGCCTGCACCCAGCCCGAAACAGGTACCCTGGCCGGCGGCTCCGCGCTGCTCGCAACCGACCGCTTGATCGCCGTGCCCACCGATCAGGGTAAGGTGGACGCCCTGCTGCGCGCCGGTGTCGCCGCCCCCGATGCCGTCTTTGGAAACTCCGTCCACGACGCGGCCATGCTCGCGATGGCCCGGGCCGCCTTCCCGGTCAATCCTTCTCCAGAGCTGGCAAGGCTCAGTGCGGCCCCGGGATGGCCCGTGTACTTCCCCGCCGCTGCCGGCTGAGGTTTGCTCCGGGGAAGGCGAACCGGGACCGCTCCGGCCGGACGCGGGCCTTAGGTACAGGAAAAGGCAGGGCATTCATCTCCCGCGGAAGCGATAGCCGGCGGCGCCCCGCAAGCAGGTACACCGCAGCGCAGCATCCGGCCAGTGATGAAGCACGTAAACTTTAGGAGAGCTTTTCTACGTCTACACTGAGCAGGAAACGTGAAACAGCCGATCCGCAAACTGAATGGACGCCGTAGCCCGAAAGCCGCCAGACCCCTGCGGCACGTCGTGGCCGCTCTGATTCTTCGCGGGGATCATTTCGAAAACGGAAACGGAGAGGCGGCTCCAGCACCGCCCCAGACCGTGGCCCTACCCGATCCGGGCAGAAACGGCGTCCAGCGCGAGGTATTCATCTGCCAGCGTCGGCCCGACCAACCCATGGCACTCAAGTGGGAGTTTCCAGGAGGCAAGGTCGAGCCCGGCGAGACCGCGGTCCAGGCACTGGCCCGCGAGCTCAGTGAAGAACTCGGCATCGTCGCAACCATTGGCCCGCATGTCACCACTGTCCGGCACACCTACCGCAATGGCGGCGCCATCGAAATCGAGTTCTTCGCCGTCAAGGAGTTTCAGGGCGATCTGGACAACCGCATCTTCCACCAGATGCTCTGGAGTCCGGTCCAGCGTCTGCCGGAGTATGACTTCCTGGCCGCCGACCTGACCTTGATTCGCGAGCTCGCCGACGGCAAGCTGCTCTAAGCGCTCGTTTGATCCGGGCGCTCGTCTGATCCGGGCGCTCGTCTGATCCGAGCGCTCGTCTGATCCGGGTACGTCTTACCAGGGTTGTGCTTAGAGCTGCTGCCAGGCTCCGACCAGCACCAGAGCGATCACCGTACCCACCGTTCCCCAGGCCAGCCAGTTGAACCACACCTTGTTGGTATGCCTGCCCATCAGTTCCTTCTTGTTGATCAGCCGCAGCATGAAGTACAGGACGAACGGCAGCAGCACACCGTTGAGCACCTGCGACAGGATCGTCATCTTCACCAGCGGGAAGTTGGGAATCAGCACCACCGCCGCTCCCGCCGCGATCAACAGCGTATAGAGCCAGTAGAAAAAGGGGGCCTGCTTGAAACGCTTGTCCACACCGCTCTCGAACCCCAGGCCTTCGCACACGCTGTAAGCGGTCGAGAGCGGCAGCACCGAGGCGGCGAAGAAGGATGCATTGAACAGCCCGGCCGCAAAGAGAATGTAGGCGAAGTCACCGGCCAGCGGCTTCATGGCCTGGGCCGCATCGGAAGGGACGTTGATGTTGCGCATGCCGTGGGTCCACAACGTGGCGGCGCAGGCCACGATGATGAACCAGCCCACAATGTCGGTAAAGAACGATCCGACAATCACATCCAGCCGGGATGCGCTGTATTGCTTTATCGAGACACCCTTCTCCACCACGGAGGCCTGCATATAAAACTGCATCCAGGGCGAGATGGTAGTGCCGATC
Source organism: uncultured Acidobacteriaceae bacterium (assembly GCA_964250885.1). GTDB lineage: Bacteria > Acidobacteriota > Terriglobia > Terriglobales > Acidobacteriaceae > Granulicella. The sequence continues at coordinate 8,769 of CAXUIM010000153.1, forward strand.
ACCGCCACCATCATGACGATATAGTTGTGATCGCGCCAAAGCGCCCGGGGCGGCAGCTTGACGGTTTCCACCAGCGCCGTGTGCCAATCCGGCTGCGCCAGCACGCCGGCCACGATGTAACAGACGTAGAAGACGCTCGCAATCAGGAAGATCTTCTCGACGCGCTTGTAGTCACCCTTGACTACCAGCGCCCACACCGCTATGGCGCAGAGCGGCACGCTGATGTACTTGCTGATGTGGAAGAGCTGAATGGCTCCCGCGATCCCGGAGAACTCCGCCACCACGTTGGTGAAGTTCACCAGCACGAGCAGCAGCATCAGGAAGAACGTCATGCGCAGGCCGAACTCCTCGCGGATCAGGTCGCTGAGACCTTTACCCGTGACCACGCCCATGCGCGCGCACATCTCCTGCACCACGATGAGGGAAATCGTGATCGGAATCAGTGTCCACAAGAGCCGATACCCGTACTGGGCGCCGGCCTGCGAGTAGGTGAGGATCCCACCGGAGTCGTTGTCGACGTTCGCGGTAATGAAGCCGGGGCCCAGGACTGCGAAGAACACGAGGATGCTGGTCCTGTAACGCTTCCAGAAACTCACACGAGCACCGCCGCCCGATTCAACGGCGGGTGCGCGACGCACACACGGGTTTCCACAAGTGGTGGGCTCTGCATAAGGAGCGCTCCTCGATTCACTCTAGAGTAACCCGGACCGCACCGGGCGCGGTCGACCGGCAGCCCCCCGATCGTTTCTCCTGCGGGTGGTGAGCGCGGCTTTGGGTTCCATGGCCGTTTTCCCTCGAAGAAACGGCACTTGCACAAGGTATCCGCGTCACGGTAACAGGAGAAAGGCTTTAGG
>CAXUIM010000154.1:0-9583 GCA_964250885.1 uncultured Acidobacteriaceae bacterium
TTCGCATAGCGGATTCCCGATGAAAAAGAGTGGCAAACATACCACGCTTGCGGAGGTCGCGCAGCGGGCCGGCGTCGGCACGACGACCGTCTCGCGCGTGATCAACGGCGGCCAGGGCGTCGCCCCCAAGACGCTGGCGCGCGTCCAGCAGGCAATCGAACGTCTTGGCTTCATGCCTAACCAGGCCGCGCGCATCCTGAAAGGGGATCGCACCCGCACCATCGGTCTGGTTATTCCAAGTCTTGCGGATCCTTTCTTCTCGACCTGCGCGGAGGCCGCGCAGGCCGTTGCCCGCGCCAACGACTCGCTGCTGATTGTGCTCACCACCCAAAACGATGCGAAGACCGAGATGGACGCGGTGAGTGTCCTGATGCGGCATCGCGTGGACGGCTTCATGATTGCGCCTTCCGACTCGAACAGTGAGGTCTTATGCCGGATGCTGGACCGCATTCCTGTGCCGGTGGTTGCGTTGGACCGGCCGCTAAGCGGGTCCAGCATACCGTCTGTGGTGGCTGACAACTATGTTGGCGCGCAGCTTGCGACGCAGCACCTGATTGAACACGGCTACCAGCGTATTGTGTGCCTGACCGGCGAGGTGAACCTGTACACCATCCAGGAGCGTATCGAGGGGTTTCGGGCCGCCATGAAAATCGCCGGACTGACGCCGCTCCTGGAGACGACCATCAAAGACTACGAGGCTTGCGAGGATGCAATCCGGCGTTTGTTCGCGGCGAGAAAGCCCCCGCAGGCTTTGCTCACGCTGAAAAACAGCAACACGATCGACAGCTTTGAGGTGCTGCGAAAGCTCCGTATCGCCATTCCGAAGACGGCGGCTCTGTTGGGGTATGACGACTTCCCACTTGCGGAGATGGTGCGTCCGTCGATCAGTGTGATTCAACAGCCTATCGTGGAGCTGGGACGTCTTGCGGCGGAGTTGCTCTTTGAGCGACTGCTTGGAACGCGGGGGGCGGACGTTGCTGTTTCGGCGTCGCAGCCGCATCAGGTGCAGCTGAAGACCAAGCTGATTCGGCGAAGTTCCTGTGGATGCTTGCCGGCCGGCGGTACACGGCGCCCTGCCGGGGGAAGCGGCCTGCGGAAAAGGTTTGACAAGCCAGGCAAACTGTAGGAACAATCTCCTGCAACGTTGTTCCGCTCGGGAAATGGTAACCATACCATTCTGGAATTTTTCAAAGTCGTCACCGCGGATCGTAGCGACGGATGAGTAGATAGGGTCGGCGCAACGCCTGCTTGTAAAGCGAGGCCGAGACCAGGAGGTTGCATGAAGGCACCACGCACTCGCATGATTCCGGCACTGTTGGCCCTGACACTGAGCGCCGCCCTTGTGGCGCAGACCAGCGACAAGCCCGACCTGAGCAAGCAGCCAACGCTTTATGTGGTGGGCTACGCGCACCTGGACACGGAGTGGCGATGGGAGTATCCGCAGGTCATCAGCGAGTACCTGCGCAAGACTTTGACGGAGAACTTTCGACTGTTTGACGCTTATCCGCACTACACGTTCAACTTCAGCGGAGCCAACCGATATCGCCTGATGAAGGAATATTATCCTGAGGACTTTGCGCGCATGAAACAGTATGTGGCGCAGGGCCGCTGGTTTCCCGCGGGCTCCTCGATGGAAGAGGGCGATGTGAACGCGCCGAGCGCAGAGGCCATTCTGCGCCAGATCCTCTACGGCAATGAGTGGTTCCGACGGGAGCTGGGGCGAAGCAGCGCGGAGTACATGCTGCCGGACTGCTTCGGCTTTCCGGCGTCCTTGCCCAGCATCCTGGCCCATGCGGGGGTGCAGGGGTTTTCCACGCAGAAGTTGAGCTGGGGATCGTCGGCCAACGTGGGCGGACCGGAGTCCCTGGAGAAAACGCCAGAAGGAACGCCGTTCAATGTGGGCGTGTGGGTAGGGCCGGATGGGCACAGCGTGCTGGCCGGGCTCAATCCGGGTTCCTACAACGGCCGGATTACCACCGATCTCAGCACGCCCGAGTCTGCGCTGCCGCCAAACCCGCAACTCGCCGACATAGAACGCCGTTTGACGGAGATCAGGCAGCGGCTTGAGACGGCAGAGCGGAACAAAACACCCTTCGACCAGAAGGATCTGCAGGAGTACGTCAGCCTCCGAAGCGAACGCGACGGTTTCGCAAAGGCGCAACAAGATCGCGACGAACAGAGATACCAAGGCGATTGGGCCAGTCGCGTGATGAACAACGGGAAAATCTACGGAGTCTTCACGGACTATCACTATTACGGGACGGGAGACATCGGTGGGGCGCCGGACGAGGAGTCCGTCAAACGCTTGGAGGCGATTGTCACGAAGGGCGAGGTGGACCTGCCGCCGGCCAACACGATCAGCTTTGGCCCAATCAAGCATCCGGAGTGGCCGTCGGTGCAGGTGGGCGAAGGACCAGTGCATGTGATCTCTGCGACGGCCGATCAAATGTTTCTCAATATCACTCCAGCTGAGGAAGCGACGCTGCCTCGGTACACCGGCGAATTGGAACTGACGAACCACTCCGCCGGCTCCTTGACGTCACAGGCGTATCAGAAGCGCTGGATTCGCAAGGAAGAATTGCTCGCGGACGCAGCGGAGAAGACCTCCGTCGCGGCCCAGTGGTTGGGAGCACGGGCGTATCCGATGGAGCGGTTGAACGCAGCCTGGACGCTGGCGATGGCGGCGCACTTTCATGATCTCGCGGCAGGCACGGCCACACCGCGGGCGTATGAGTTTGCTTGGAACGATGATTCAATCTCGATGAACCAGTTTGCGGATGTGCTGAAGAGCGCCACGGATGGCGTGGCGGCAGCCCTGGATACGCAGACCAAGGGTGTGCCACTGGTGGTGTTCAACCCGCTGAACGTCGCGCGCGAGGACGTAGTTGAGGCGAACGTCGATTTTCCGGGGAGCACACCCGCCGCCGTGCGCGTGACGGCCCCGGACGGGACGGTGGTTCCGGCGCAGATGGCGAAGGGCAAGGTACTGTTTGCGGCGAAGGTGCCTTCGGTGGGATGGGCGGTGTATGACGTGGAACCCATCGCTGCCGCGGACCTGCCGGCTGCGGATCTGCGCGTTTCGGAGAAGGAGCTTGAGAACGAGTATTATCGCGTGACCCTGAACGGAGACGGAGATGTGGCGAGCATCTTCGACAAGCAGGCAAACCGGGAGCTCCTGGCTGCGCCTTCGCGCCTTGCGCTTTCGTATGACAATCCGGAGCAATGGCCCGCCTGGAACATGGACTGGACGCAGGAGCAGGCAGCGCCGAAGACGTATGTGTCTGGTCCTGCCCAGATCCGTGTGGTGGAAAGTGGGCCAGCTCGTGTGGGCTTGGAGGTTACGCGCGAGACCGCCGGCTCAAAGTTTGTGCAGACGATCCGGCTGTCGGCGGGAGATGCGGGCAAGCGCGTGGAATTCGACAACGTGGTGGACTGGAACACGCGGGAGATGAATCTCAAGGCGACGTTCCCGTTGACGGCGAACAATGAGATGGCCACCTACAACTGGGATATCGGGACGATCCAGCGCCCCACCGCGCAGCCGAAGAAGTTCGAGGTCCCGTCGCACCAGTGGATCGACCTGACCGATGCGAGCGATGAGTTCGGGACCACGATTCTGACCGACTGCAAAAACGGCTCCGACAAGCCCAATGACCATACGCTTCGTTTGACCTTACTACGCACGCCGGGAACAGCTGGGGGCTATGCGGACCAGGGAACCCAGGACATTGGTCATCACGAGTTCACGTATGGCGTGGCGGGTCATTTGGCTGGGTGGCGGCAGGCACAGACCGATTGGCAGGCCGAACGGCTGAATGCTCCGTTGATTGCGTTCACCTCGCCCAAGCACGCGGGCGCCATGGGACGCAGTTTTTCTCTGGTGAAGATCAGTAATCCGCGCGTGCGCATCATGGCGTTGAAGAAGGCGGAGGAGAGTGACGAGGTGATCCTGCGGTTGGTGGAATTGGATGGGCGACCGCAGGACGATGTGCATGTCTCGTTCGCGGTGCCGCTCAACGCGGCACGTGAGGTCAACGGGCAGGAACAGCCGGTGGGAGCGGCCCATGTAAGTAACGGTGATCTGGTGACGTCGTTTGGGGCGTATCAGCCGCGCACGTTTGCGCTTAGGCTCTCGCCGGCCAGCACGGCGGGGGCGGCCGTGCGCTCCGTGCCGGTGAAGCTGAATTACGATCTTGCGACCGCGACCAACGCCGGCGCGCACACCGCTCAGGGCTTCGATGGCAAGGGAAACGCGCTGCCTGCCGAGATGCTGCCTGCCGAGATCACCTTCAATGGCGTTGTGTTTCACCTGGCGCCGGCGAAGACCGGAACTCCGAACGCCGTTGTGGCCAAGGGACAGCAGCTTTCCTTGCCCGCCGGCGCGTACAGCCGCGTATATGTGCTGGCAGCGGCCACGGGCGGCGACCAGCAAGTGGATTTTGCGGCAGGGGCGAACCAGGCCGAGATCAACGTGGAGGACTGGGGTGGGTTTATCGGCCAATGGGATGACCGGCGCTGGAGTGCGATCAATCCGGACAAGGATGGCTATGGACAGATGACAGGGCTGACGCCGGGCTTTATCAAGCGGGCCGACCTGGCGTGGTACAGCGATCACCACCACGATGCGTCGGGAAGCAACGTGCCGTACAGCTACTCCTACCTGTTTGGCTATGCGATCGATCTGCCCACCGGGACCCGAACTTTACGTTTGCCGGACAATGGCAACGTTCGCATTCTGGCAGTCTCCGTTGCGGAGGAGGGCCCGGCCGTGAAACCAGCTCAACCGCTATATGACGTTCTGCCTGTGACAAAGTCGACGGCAAGCGAGTGACCCATCGAGGGCAAACCCAGCGATGCTGTGACTCGGGCAATCTGGGCGCCGCACCAAAGCGCTGCCGATGTCCGAATGGCCCTGGGGGACCGATAGGCGTATCGGAGTTCCTGCTCGGTCTGTTAAATCTGGCGGTGGAGGAACTTGCGTGTGGGTAGCGGAACCGGGCTGGGCCCAATCCGGTGTAGCGATTGCAGGTATCGTCGACGCCGAGAACGCTTGCGCCCGGAGCAGATGAGGCGCGGAATCCAGAGGCAGGATGAGTAGCATTCCAGTGAACCGTCGATGCAGAAGACATAGACAATTCCTCGGAGACTTAGGAACAATCCATTCGGCGATTCTTCGCAGTTCGGCCATGAAACTCCGCGCAAGGTTGTGCCACTGGAATCGCATCGGCCAAAGAATCAGGATTAACCTGGCGAGAGCGAACTGCTACCTTTCCTGTACTGGCGGCTTGATTATTGGAGGAGCAAAGACCTGATCTTTGGCCCTATCGCGAGGTAAATCCTGATCTAACAGTTCCTGCCGGAAGAGCGGTTTAGGCAGACGATCCTTGAGAGGCGGCAACGGCTCAAGCGTCCGATGGCCCTGTTGATACCAGAAAACCACGCTTGCATGGAGATCGCTGCGGTGGTTCTCGTCGTCCGTGCTCAATGCTCGCCACGATTGACCTGGAAAAGTAAATCGGGTCCTGCATGTAGAACCGGTACAGTACGTGCACACCGCCCCAATCTCGAATGAGCGACCCACCACAGCAATTTCCTGTTCCTGGAACGGGAACAACTTGTGCGAGTGCCGCTTTCTTCACCTGCAGGAGAACAGCTCCAGCGGCATCACTCTGGAATCGTCTATTTCGATTGTGCGCTCGGCGTGCGTCGAGTTGAAGTTACGGATTGTGCGCTCCGCGTCGCCACACTTTGCAAGTGGCGCCAATCACCCGGACGCTACGCTAAGACTCCGGCTCGCCGACCGGCTTTGCGTCTGCCGTTATGAGACGCAGTAGCAGAAGCACTGCAACCACCAGAGTGGCGAGTCCGAGCGTAGCCATGTAGAACAACACCGCCAGATTAATCACGTGAGCGACCACGTCTGCCTCCACAAGAGGACGGAAACGGCCGTCCCTGATTGGTCCTGGCCCGTTGGTTTTCGCCGCAGCAGGACCTTCGGTTCGGGCTCCGCCTGCGTTCTGCCGGCGCGCTTGCACTGCAACAACTGTCGACCGTCCCCATCTCTATCGGCGGAACAGGCAAGGGACTTTAGAGCATTCTCCTTCAGAGTTCCTGTGCGCCGGGAGGCTCCTCCGGCTTCGCCATCAGCTCCTGAGCTACACTACGAGAGCAATTTTCCTGTTGCTGTGCAGCGGATAAATTATGCGAGTGCCGTTTTTCCTGCGGAAAACGGCGTTGGTCCGAGGCTCCCTGCAGACCATCAGGAAATTTGCTCGGGGCCACTGATGCCGAGACAGGAGGTCGTGATCATGTCCAAAGAAACGGCGCCGAGCTTACCTTCAAACCAGGCGGTAGTATCGTACTCCACACCCGCGCTTGAGAAGGGATTAGACATCCTCGAGCTTCTGGCCCACGAGCGGGACGGGCTCACGAAGAGCGAGATAGCCCGGGCACTCAGCCGCACCGTATCGGAGATATTCCGTATGTTGCTTTGCCTGGAGCGGCGCGGCTACATATCCGGGACGGCGGAGGATCGCTACGTGCTCTCGCTGCGGTTGTTCCAGCTGGTCCAGGAGCACCCGCCGACGGAACGTCTGCTTTCCGAAGCCCTGCCGCGCATGCATTCGTTAGCAGAGGCGGTGCAACAGTCCTGCCATCTCGGCGTTCTGGAGGCTGGGCGCGTGGTCATCCTGGCGCAGACCAACGCTCCCGGATCGGTTGGGTTCTATGTCAAGCCGGGCTCTTCGGTGAACCTGATGGAGGCCGCTACCGGCCAGGTGATCCTCGCGCACCTGCCACGAGAGGCTCGTCAGCGCGTGCTGGAAGAGTGGGAGAAGGAGACCGGAGGAAGCATACCAGCCGATCTGGCCCGGCACCTGGATCGGATTCATCGTCGCGGCTACGAGAAGCGCGCCAGTTATCAGGTAGCTGGTGTCACCAATGTCTCGTATCCGATTCAGGATGCACAGAGCCGCGCGGTGGCGGCCCTGACCGTGCCGTATATCCAGCGTCTATCGAACGGTATTTCGATTGAGCAGGTAGGGAGCGTCCTGGCCGCCACAGCGCGTGCGATCTCTGTGGCTCTCGGCGCACGTTGACCGCCTCAGTGGAGCGGCGCCGCCGTCACCATTCGATCCAGGTGCACATACCCGCCATCCACCACCAGCTGCTGTCCGGTGGTATGCCCCGATTGCGTGGGGGACAGGAGGAAGGCGACGGCCGAGGCGATCTCTGCTGGCGTCGTCATGCGATGGTCGAGCGGAATCTGGGCCGTGATGTGCGCCAGCATGACTTCCGGGTTGACCAGGGTCGAAAGCCAGCCGCGGTATGCGGGGGTGAGAACTTCGGCCGGAAGTACGGCGTTGACGCGAATGCCATAGCCCAGCAACTCAACCGCCCACTCGCGCGTAAGGGCGAGGAGCGCGCCTTTGGCCGCGGCATAGCCTGAGGTGTTGCCCTGACCTGTAAGCGCCACCTTGGAGGCGATGTTCACGATGGAGCCTCGCGATTGCTTGAGCAGCGGCAAGGCGTAGTGGGCCAAGGCATAGCTGTGCAGCAGGTTGCGGCGAAGACTGGCCTCGAAGCGTTCCACATCGCCGTGTTCCAGGCCTACCCCATCGTTCACGCCGGCGTTGTTGACCAGACCGTCCAGCCTGCCGTAGCGGCTCTCTATGCTCCGAATTGCGGCGCGGCACTGTTCTGGATCGTCGAGCTCCCCAACGATTAACTCGCACGCACGAGACGCAGAGCGGAGTTCCGCCAGGAACTCTTCCACACCGGGAGAGATGCGGCTCAGCACGATCACCTTGGCGCCCTCATTCAGGCACGCGAGAGTGATTGCCTGGCCAATGCCGGAGGCTCCCCCCGTAACGGCGATAACACGGTCGTGCAGTCCGAGATCCATAAATATTGTCCTGAAGTTTTAGGGTAGTTCTCCAACTGCTGTGCAGCCGATGCCTAGGAGCTTGTTGAAAAAGCACCTCGGATGTCTGCGAGGCAAGTACGAAACCCTCAATCAAAGCGGGTTTCGCGAAGCTAGCGAAGCCACAAAAGCCGATTTTCAACAAGCTCCTAGAGCAGTATTGCTGTCATTTTGCGCTCAATTACGAAGTGTAGGAGTGCCGTTTCTTGAGAAAAAACGCGTTGAGACCTGAAGCCTTGTGCACCTACAGCAATATTCCCCTAGCGAAGGGTGATGAACCCACCATCTATGGGAACATCAGAGCCTGTGATGAAGCTGGCGGCATCGGAACAGAGATAGAGGGCGAGCTGGGCAATCTCCTCGGGTGTTCCCATCCGGCCGATCGGTTGGGCGGCTGCCAGTGTGGCCATCATTTCGGCTTCGCGGCCGGGATAGTTCCGCGCCACGAACCCGTCCACGAAAGGCGTATGCACGCGCGCGGGGGAGATGCAGTTGCAGCGAATGCCGAGCGGCAGGCAATCCTTGGCCGCCGAGAGCGTCATCGCCAGCACCGCACCCTTGGTCATGGAATACGCAAAGCGCTGCGAAAGACCCGACGTGGCGGCGATGGAAGCCATATTCAAAATGACACCCGAACGGTGCGGTACCATGCATCGGACTGCGGCTTGCATGCACAGATACGTACCCCGAACGTTGACCTGATAGAGCCGGTCCATGTCCGAAGCCGCGGTGTCCATCACGGTCCCGATATGCGCGATGCCTGCACTGTTGACGAGGATATCGAGCTTGGCGCTGGACCACGGCTCGAATGCGGTTTGAACGCTGGCTTCATCCGCCACATCGCAGGCTGCCGCCGTGCAGGTGCGGCCGCTCTGGCTGCTTATCTCCTCGCCGGCTTTCTGCGCGTCCTCCAGGTTCAGGTCCAGCAGCAGCACATCCGCTCCGGCCTGGGCGAATTGCAAAGCTATAGCCCGGCCGATGCCGCTTGCGGCGCCGGTCACAACGGCGCGCAACCCTTCCAAACGAAAGCTCATGATATTGCCTCATCCAACGGTTGGAATACTGATGCCTCAGGAACCGGTTCCATCGACTCCTGCATCCCGCTCCAGTACGCCCCGCCAGGGAACGAATACTCTTCAAGCGAAGCGGGCTTGATCTGGATGCTGTAGCCTGCTTCCTCGGGCAGCATATAACGGCCGGCCCGGATCCGCACCGGAGTGACGAAATGCTCGTGGAGATGGTCGACGTACTCGACCACCCGATTCTCCAGCGAGGCCGAGGCGTAGATGAAATCGAAGGCCGACAGGTGCTGCACATATTCGCAGAGACCGACGCCTCCGGCGTGCGGACACACCGGAATTCCAAACTTCGCGGCCATCAGAATGATGGCCAGGTTCTCATTGACTCCAGCCACACGGCAGCTATCGATCTGACAAACGTCGATGGCCCCGGCCTGAAAGAGCTGCTTGAACATCACCTTGCTGTGACAATGCTCTCCGGTCGCGATGCGCAGACCGCCTTCGCGCCGGATCCGTGCATGCCCCAGGATATCGTCAGGGCTGGTGGGCTCTTCCAGCCACCACGGCTGCAGCTCCGCTAAGGAGCGTGCGCGTTCGATCGCCTCGTTCACGCTCCACTTCTGGTTGGCATCGACCATAAGCC
>CAXUIM010000155.1:0-9564 GCA_964250885.1 uncultured Acidobacteriaceae bacterium
ACAGGTTCGTAGAAACCTACAGACAAAAGCTAAAGGCATAACTACAGGCTTCCTTTAAGCAAACGAAAAGCGCGACCGTTTCACCGTTCTAGTGCGACTGTTTCACCGTAGGACTGCGACCGTTTCACCGTGGAGAAGGCCGAAAGCCGTGGAATTGAGCGCGACTGTTTCACCGTAGCAAGATGTGGGAAAAGTGGGGTTTTCCTCGTTATGGCTTCGAGGCTATGGCAGTTGGCGACGGGTGGACGATCAAGCCGCCAGTGGTGGTTTCCAGTTTGAGGGCTGGATAGACGAGCCGAATCTTCTTCAGGGCAGCATTCGCCCTAATCTTGAAGTCTCGTAATTGGGCGTACTCGGCCCCCATCTGACCGTGCAGGCCGGCCCAGGGGATCACCCGAGCCTCGCGCTTGCGGCTGGCGCTGAACGCCGTGTGTGTCAGCCAAGCGTACATGTCCAACGCTAAAGGCGACCGCTTCAAGGCCCGCAGCGCTCGCATATCGACAGGCACGGGAGCGGCGGTGATGGCAGCATAGAAATCCTCTCCGAGCTCAACCCAGCTCTCCCAGAGATTGTCCTGCCGAGACTTTGCAGGGTCCCACCAGAGCGTTCCCTTGGGCGCGATCTGCATGTCGACGTAGCTTTTGGACCACTCGCGCTTGTCCTCGAAGGTGATGATGGCTCGGAACAGACGCTCCATCTGGGCATGCAACCGGGCGGCGTCGCCGCGCTTCCCTCCCCCGGTCCGAGGATTTAGCCCTATTTCACGCATGAAGGCGTCCAAGCTGTTCCCCAGGCGGATGTGACGGCTTTTCTTCTGTGTCGCCTCAGTCACCAGCCAGAACAACAGCAGCCGGGGAATGGAGCCATAGGGGTACAAGGCTTTGTTCTTTTCGTCTACGTAAGGCCTGATTGCGAGGGTTAAGTGGCCGTTGGTCCGGCTCCAGCGCATCAGGTTTCCGGGATCCGAGTGAGGGAGGGTGCATTGGACGAGCTGGCGGGCCATGTAGGACCGCTCCACGTCGTCCGGATTCTGGCGGATGTCTACTGCCGCATCGATCAGCTTGTCGGCGGCGCTTCCTGCCAGTGCGTCGGGCTTCACCTTACGTGGCATCTGGGAGCCTGGGCGAAATGATGATCTGTCGAACCTCAGTGGGTGTCAGCTGACGCTTTTGGACGAGTTCGGATGCGACGGTGGCGATCTGAGCCCAGATGTGAGGCAGTTTCACGATTTGGCGAGTTCGGATCTGCAGCAGGTGCAGATATGCTGTCAATTCTTCGTTTGAGCAGACAAGGAAGCTGAGGCAGTCGACAGCAGTGGCGCGGTCCTGCGAAGCGTGATGTCGGCGCACAGATGAGGCCCGGAACTGGCGTTGCGCCTCGTGGCCGGCTAGAGAGATCATTGCGTGCCTTTCAAGGCCCAGGCGTATCTTGTCGCTGTTTGCGGTTTCCGGATTTCCGTGTAACCCGCGACGAGTGTGTACGCGTCCGTGGCTGTCTTCATCGGGGCGAATGCTGACGCCCTGGCGGCCGAGCCCGACGCCCAGATGGAGAGCCATTACGGCGTGTCCTGCCTCGTGGTAGGCGGTAGCCCATAGCTGATGGATGGTCATAGGGAGCCTCGCAGTTTGAGCTTCTAAGTATCTAGCGGGCTAAAGTGGTGAACCCTTGACGAGCCATTCTTGAAACAAGCGCTCGGCCAGTTCGGAAAGGTCGAGAGATGACCCCTGCTTTCTCAGGTTGTACATAGCGTCTGTGTGTGTCGCCTTTTTCAGGAAAAGGCTGTACGACTTCCACTCGGGGTCGTTTGATTTCGCTAGGCGCGCCTTCCCTGCTTCCGCCACCGCGCGTTTGGATGGTTTGGTGTCCTCTGGTTCGGCGACAGCGGTCGGCGGGGCGGTTGCTGTGAACATGCCGTCAAACTTGCTCGAGGTGTGGGCGACGGCGGTTTTATCGTGATTTTTCATGTTTCATCACCTCATCTCCTACGCGTTGATAAGCCTCCCATGCACGGGCGGCTCGAGGGTCGTCAATGCTGCTGACGGTTGTTCCCGCCGCCGCAGCCTTCTCAAATGCCTTGAGCCGTGGAATGCCAACTGAGAAGAGTGGCACCTTGGCGCCTTTCAGGGCTGCTCGAAGCTGTATGCCCTCTTGCTCTGGCGGGGGCGGTACTTTTGTGAGAAGAACGCGGTACGAAGTCGCGTTCATAGCACGCAAAGCATTTAGCGTCAGCGATAGCCCATTGCTATCGAGTGTTGCAGGAACAGCCGGAATGACGAGAAGGTCGCACCCATCGAGGAGCGCTTTGAGATCAGCATCAGATGGGCGCTGGCCGGTATCGATGACCATGTGTTCATACTGCCTGGCAAGCTTAGCCCCAGATTTCTCGTCAGCGACACGGAACGGGAACCCAGGCCCGGCTTTCTCCCATGTTGTCGCATTGCGGGTGTCATCACCATCCAGGAGTAAGGTTGGGGCGAGAGCCTGTAGATACGCGGCGAGATGGACGGCAGTGGTTGTTTTCCCAACCCCGCCTTTATAGCTGGCGACAGCAATAATCATCGAACGGTTACCATTTGGCATGTTAGCACTTCAGAAGGTTGGCATGCTAAGGGGTCAAGCGGGATAAAAGGGATTCTGGGAAGCGCTCCTCAAGAAATGCGGTCATCACGGCTGTCATGGTTTTGTCTTCTTCTATGCACCCAAGCTTGAATCTGAGGTGGAGATCGGGCGGGAGAAGGACGTTGAGACGTACCATTCCGTTAGGAGTACGGTAAAAAGGGATTGTTGGTCGGCAGATGGCCGAGTCTACGGCGAAGGTTACGGCCTGGCTCGCCATCTCTCGGGAAACCGCGAACCATTCCTTTCCGCATCTGTCTAACCCTCTACACGGAACACGGTGCGCGGCAAGTGCTGCATGGCAGCGGCGCTCGGCGCAAGGCATGCAGGCAACGCGCCAAGTTTGGAGAATAGTGATCGTCCCGGTATTCCATTGGTTGCTCATTTGCCATGCTCGCCGAGAGGGCTGATCGGAGTAACCGATCTTGATAGCGTCATCTCGAGTCCTGGATGCTATGTAGATGAAACCTGGGCGATGCCATGAGTTGTTAGTCTGCGCGCTGTCTGCCATGACTAGATAATACTAAATATTTAGATTGGTAAAAACTTGACATGCTAGATGGCTAACGTGCTATTATCAATTTGTTGAGGCGCGCTCGCATGATTGCAGCGCACAACAGAAACGCCCCAAACGAGTGCTAGTAACACTCGCCTGGGGCTAACCAAAGAAGTCTGAAGGGGAGACTCACAATGGCTATACAGCAGAATAGCGGACGCACGCCCGTGCGTCCCAGCACAGACCTCGTATCGATCTGGGAAACAGATCAGAACCTCACATCCGAACTCCGTGTGAACAAAGGTCTCGTCAGCAAGTCTGGCGAAATCAACGGAATGCTTTTCTCCGTACACATGCGCGGCCGTGAGTTGGGAAGCCCCTACAGCAGTGGAAGCAGCGAAAACTGGACCTTGGTTGCGGAGTCTGAGAACGACGCGATGGAGCCCATCGTGCCAAAAGGCTGCTCGTTCGCCATCGACCAGGAAAATCCTGTGTTTGGGAACGGGGATGTGGTGGTCGCGTATGTCGTTAATCATGCTGCACCGTACACCGCCGGCGAGCGCCTGATGGAGACTGTGGCCCAGCACAGCGATTATTTCCGGCAATACTTTCCGGAGCGGTTCACGACATCGGAGCTCGTTCTGCGGCAGGTTGAGAAGGACGAGAAAACGGGTCTTATCGCGCTGAAAGCATTGGCGCCTGGCTATCCGCCCATTTTCGAAAGCGAAAATGTGACGATCGAGATTCTGGGGCGCGCTCGCCCGGACCTCGATGGTAAGGCGCGGCGGGCGCGTAGGGGCGAAGAGATCGATCGGCTTAGGGGATACAAGGGCCGGCCGGAACCGTGGGTAAGTGCAGATGAGTTGGCGCCGAACCTCGTACATCAGGCTCTGAAGCTTGTGCTGAGTGAGGAGATTGAGTTCGCTGGCTGCATCACAACGGCAACGCTGGAAATATCCGATCCAGAAGGGGACCGACGGTTCCTGCGAGACTTTCGGGAGGACGAGAGCACCGCGGCGGACGGAGATCTCAGCTATTTCCCGGCGGACCGCCTCGCTGCCCGAATGTTCCGGAGCGGTCAATTATCGCAGGAGCTCAAAGCCGATGCGGGTGTTTCGGCAAGCTTCACGCTGCTGATAGCGCAGGAGCTCGTGGGTGCTGATGGAATCTCCGAATTGATGAGCAACTTCGAGCCGTCGCCGCTCTACAGGAAGCTGCTCGCTGAGTACCGAGAGGCGGAGAGCCGGATCGATGAATACACCGGCAAGCCTAAGCCCCTCTCAATCTTCTGCGGTCGCATGTACCGAGCCGGGCAGCTCAGTACGATGTTGCCGCTCTTCACGCGCAGACCGAACTAGCGCCGCTCCTGCCACCTTTGGGCGGGAGCTTTCTACTCCCGCCCTCCGACCCAGGCACAGACCTGCCATAGGAGGACACATGGCTGCACATAGCAATTTCGCAACAGATCCCTATGACCCTGGCCGTAGTGCCTGTGTGATTTGTGGGACGCGCTCTGGGCGTTCCAAGGTCGCGGATCTGCGACCGGCAAATCCAGCAGGCTGGGGTTGGAACCTGGCGCACACGGCGGATGGGAACGGGCGTGAAATATCTGGTTTGTGGGTGCGGCGCGTCCTCACCTATGGCGCCAGCCTTGCCGGACTGGCGGTCATCACCATAGGGGAGTACCCAGACTGGCTGCAAGGGCTCGTTGTTGGAATGATCCTCGTTGCCCTGGGGCTGGCTGAGAGCCGGATGGGGGCGAGATGAGCCGGAAGCCTGTCCCCATCTTCAGGAAGCCCGTAGAGGGCGAAATAAGCGTCATGCTGTGGTCCGAGCAGGACATCGAGCGTGCGATCGCATGGCTCACACCTGAAACCGAAGTGCACGACTTGACCTCGCCTACACCCAGGGCAGGGGAGAGGGCAGCGTGAGCGCGCCGGCGGATCGGCTGCTGTCGGACGTGGCGGCTGAACACATCGAGCTCCAGGCGCGAGCTACGCTGTCGTGCTCACCGCTACTGCCCTCTGTAACCGAAGGGCTCGCAATCGCAGTCGTGGCGCTGATCGAGGACCGTAGGGCCAGGCAGGAGCTCGCGGCTATCGGGGCGGCTTAGCGGGGGAATGCGGCTTAGGCCTCTTATTTCCACCCTTGCTCTTTGACAAATGAAGATCGTCGAGCGGACTGGTTGCGAGTGCTTCCCGAACCCCCTGCTGATTAGGCTTATGCCCAAACCATTTTGTTGTAAGCGGCTTCGGGTAATGGGCTGAGAGGGTGGGAGTCGCTGCCCACTCTTTATTGAGACAGGTGAGCATGTCTGGCTTGAGTGCAGGGTCTGTGAACCATTCAGGATTAGAAAGAATGCGATCACGAAGGGGGATGAGGCTTTTGCAAAGCGCCTTCCTTGCCTCTGACCGGCTCTCGACAGTTGCGTCGGTAGCGGATTGGAGACTGCGATCACGCTTGCAATCGTTACAAAGTGTTCCCTTGGGGTACATCCGGTTCCACTGTCCAAGCATGAAGTAGCGCGCGCACTCAGGCCGGACACAGCGGGCTAATTGGAACCGAAAGGGAGACAGCATAAACAGGGTGAAATGAGCTGCAGATAACTGCGTTGCTCCAAAAAATACCGCTGTCTTCCATGGTTGCCTAGGATCTACCGGGGTATCGTAAACCCCCGCCATCACTTTGGCCTGTTCTTTGTCGGTGGGAACGAACGCTGCAAGATGGTCCCCGACCAGGAACAGCGCCATATGCCGGTAGGTTAGGGCGCGGACGGCCCGACCAGCCAGCGATGCGTCCGACAGGTGTCTACCGCGCGGATCCTCAGATCCATCGGCCACCCGTCCAGTAGCCAGCCACTCATCAACCCATTCCCGAAGCTCGCGCCAATCACTCGCTGCGATAGCCGCGCCATTCAATTTCTCCAAGAAAGCCTTCGGATAAAACGGCTTCGGGCTAAGGATTGGGCTGATACCGTCGCAAAATCACATCCTGTAAATCCGGAAAACATGTCCTTGTGCCGCGATCGGAAGTATCGCGACTACTGGAAGCGGGAACTGTGCACCACATCGAGGCGGCCTAAAAATGGCAGCCTATCGTGCGGCTACAAGCCGCTCAACCGCAACCCACAAACACGAAAGCCCCGGACGCGACCCCGGAGCCTTCTGTACTTCTAGGAGATTGACCAATGCAGATTCTCATGGGCGAGAACCATTCCATCGTACACCCAGCCTGTCCCAACGCAATATTTATTCAGAGCCGAATAGAGCGCGCTGGCAACAACGCACGCACTGCTCCTGATTTGGCTGGGAGTTATCATTTTTGTCTTGCGGAGCTGCGTTTAGTGCTTCAAGAGCATCGTGAGACCTGCGGACTGTGCCGGGCGCAGGTATCGCAGCCATCGCGCCGTGGTGCAGTTGAGCGCCGCGCAGTCATGCCGCCCATGTCGTCGATCGCTTCCATTGTGGATCAGGCGGCAGAGGAGGCTGCGCCTGTGGCGGCCGTACAGGCTAGTTTCGTCCTACGGCGCGGGGCGATGTTCCACGGGCCTCGGTCTGGGTCTATGGTGGCGTCCCCTGAGCAGGCGAAGGTCTGGAAGCACCGGGGTGATGCCAAGGAGCAAGCTGACGCACTGAACAGCACGGCCGACCCGTTCCTGCCGTTGTGGACGGTTGAGGCACTGACGGGAAGCGGGGCGAACCGGTGAGCAGGTCGCCTTCGTTTCGGTTCTATGCAAGTGACTTCCTGGGCTCGCCGGCCGTGCAACTGATGGACGCTGCCGAAGTAGGGGCGTACATGCTGCTGCTGTGCGTTGCCTGGGAAGGTGATCGGCACGGCTATTTACCTGACGAGGATGACAAACTGCGCCGCTGGTCTCGCTTGACGCGAGAGCAGTGGGCGCAGAGCCGCGACCTCATTCTGAGCAAGTTTCCTGTCGCTGAGATCGGTTGGCGAGCGAATCCGCGCATGGTGCTCGAAGCCGATAAAGCCGCGGCTTTCTCCGAATCGCAATCTTTGAAGGGTCGGAAGGGTGGACGAGGCAATAAAAAGCCGGAGCTTTCTGGACTAAAGCCGGAGCTTTCTCCTGGAAAGCCGGAGCTTCAAAAAACAAAGCCTGCCGTTGCCGTTGCCGTTGCCAAAGATAAAGACTCTCCCAAAGCCATATGTGAGGAGTTCGTCCGGATCTGGAATGAGGAGCGCGGGCCACTTCCGGAGGTTCTCAAGGCAACTGACAGCCGCGCCGCCAAACTCAGCACCCGGAGAGCGGAAGGTTTGACGGTCGCCATCTGGAAGCAAGTGATCGTTGCATGTAAGGCGACGCCGTTTCTCAGGGGAGAGGGCCAGCGGCGCTGGAGAGTCAGCTTTGACTACCTCATCGAGAACGACACCCACATAACGGAGGTTCTGGAAGGGAAGCATGGACCGGCTATCCCGCAGTTGTCTCCTCCAAAGCCTTTTGTTGAACCGGGAGATCTCTATCGGAGTAACGAGTACAAGGACAGGGGGGCGGCATGAGCGAACTGGCTGTTGCAAGCTCTCTGACGACGGAAAAGAACCTGCTGTGGAGCATCATCCGCGATAACGCGGAGCTCTTCGTGGCGGAGCAGGTTCTGCAATGGCCGGCGTTCTTTTACACGAGTCACCAAACGATTTACCGTGCGATGCTTCGCCTGATGGAGGCCCAGTCGCCGATCGACATAACGACCCTCCACGAGGAGCTGGAGCGCTCGGGCGAGCTGGAATCGGTTGGTGGCTTGAGCTATATCGCAGACCTGGGCGGTGATGTGCCGACCCGGGGGAACGTCGCCGCGTATGCAAAAGTAATCCTGGAGAAAGCCAGACTGCGCAGTCTGCAGGAGGCGTGCTATGAGACAGCACTGCGCGCGGACGGAAAGAGCGGGCGCTATCAGGTGCTCCGAGACGAGATCGATGCACGGCTTCTGTCGATCGGCGCTGAAGATATGGGCTCAGAAGCCAGCCGCGCGAGTGACTTGGACAGATTGCTGGCGCGCATGGAAACGGAGCGCAGCCGGCCGGCCGAGCTGCTGGGCCTGCCAACAGGAATCGCCCGTCTGGATCAACTGACCCGCGGGTTCCAGCGGGGCGAAATCACATTCTGCGGCGCTATGTCAGGGGGAGGGAAGAGCGGGCTTATGGTGCAGTCTGCGATCGAAGCCTGCAAGATGGGCGTACCAGCGCTGCTGTTCAGTCTTGAAATGGACCGTGCTGCCCTCCACCGCCGGATCTTGTGCGCGGTCAGCGGAGTTCCGTATCCGAGGGTATTTGATCCTAAGTGGGCCTCCCGTGAAGACATGCGCCGGATCTACGAAGCTGCAGAGGCCGTGAAGGCCTGGCCGCTGTATATCGTCGACAAATCGGGTATCTCGATTGAGCAATTGACAGCCACGGCGCGGCTTCATATTCGTCGGCATGGTGTCGGGCTGGTTGGGGTGGATTACGTGCAAATCGTGACCGCCAAAGAGCGGGATGAGCGCATGCGCGTGTCCGCGATCTCGCGTGGTTTGACGCGCCTGGCCAAGGATGAGAAGGTGCCGGTGCTGGCCCTTTCTCAGCTTTCCAGGCCCGACCGTAGGGAAGAGAATCGGATCCCGTCGCAGAGCTCGCTGCGTGAGTCGTCGCAACTCGAAAATGACGCGCACACGATCATCATTTTTCATCGCGAGCGCGACCAGGAGACGGGTCGCCTAAACTCGGACGGCATTGTGAGGGTAGCGAAGCAGCGAAACGGCGAGACGGCGGATTATCCGGTGCACTTCAATCGCGCTTCGCTCACCTTCACTGATGGACACTTCGAGAACCAGAAGGAGCGAGCGGCCTAATGGCGAGCGGGGAAGCGGTGCAGCGAAAGAGCGGAGTTGAAACCGAAGTGTTGAACACGACAGTTCGTGTTGAAACGAAGCGAATTCTGCGGGCCATCGCGGAGGATCGGCGCATGCCGATGGGTGGCGTGATCGATCTGTTGGTCCAGTTGGCGGAGCGCAGGAGGGCTGAAAAGAGTGGTTCATAGGGCTCAACTACATGCCAACTACATGGCATGTAGGAGCTCGCAGAATTCTCTTTCAATGGCGCGTTGGGCGTGGGAAGGTGATGTTGAGACCGGCTGGTCAGAGTGGTACACAGCTGGTTTCTGGAGAAGAGCGATGCAGCAGAGCACCACGCCGAAAAGCTTCAGGGGACTCGATAATGCAGAGCAGCGTGCAGCCCTTCGGCTTTCGAAGCTGATAGACCGCTTGCTCTCGGCGGCGGTTCAGCGCGTCATCTCGACGCCTTTGGAAGCGCAGGCGGCTTCCTAATGCGGGCTCCGGGCCGGAGAGTGCTGAAGCTGCTTGTGCTGCTCGGATCCCTGTTGCTCGCGGCGACTTCTCTGGGAGCCCAAAGCTACTACAGCGGTCAGGTCTACGGACCTAAAAGCCAGATCAACGGCTTCCCTG
>CAXUIM010000156.1:0-9397 GCA_964250885.1 uncultured Acidobacteriaceae bacterium
ACCGCGCGCGGCGGCAGAGTTCCCGGAGCGGCGAAGTTCTGGCCGCCGCTCACCAGCACGCCGCGTTCTTCGCAGCGGGCCTGCACGGCCTTCGCATCAAGCCCTTCCGGCAATGAGACCCACAGGTGCCACGAATTGGGCCCGGCGCTTACCGGTAGATCGCCCAGCAGCTCACGCGCCCGCGCCTGCCGCGCCGCACCCTCCACACGCTTCAACGCAATCACGCCATCCAGCGTGCCGTCCCCAAGCATGGAGCACACCGCCGCGGCCAGCACGCGCGAGACTCCCGTTGAGGTAACCTTCAGCGCGTCCTGCAACGTGGCCGCATACTCTTCCGGGGCCACCAGCAGACCGAGGCGTACCGCGGGCGCGAAACTTTTACTCAAGCCATGCACATAGAACGTTCGCTCTGGCGCCAGTTTTGCGTAAGTCTCGAGGGCGGGAAGGCTCGGCTGCGGCTGGTCGTTTACGTCAGGCTGCGGATATAGGAAGCCGTATGCATCGTCTTCGATCAGGCGCAGATCGAACTCCCGCGCTACGGCGACGATCTCGCGCCGGCGCGCCACGCCGGCTACACACCCGACGGGATTGTGCAGGGTGGGCATCAGCATGACCGCGGCGATGGGCCGCCTGGCGGCGTGGGCTTGTTCGCAGAGCTCGCGCAGCGCTCTCGGCAGCAGGCCTTCGCTATCCATAGCGCAGGCCACCACCTTCGCGCCGGCCAACTCACACTGCTTGAGGAAAGCCGTGTAGGTCACCGCCTCAACGACCACGCGCCGCCCCGCCAACCCCGCCGCCAGCAGCGAGACCATGCATCCATGGTGGCCTCCACAGGTGAGCCAGACGCGTTCCGGGCTCTCGCCGAGCCACTGCGCCGCGATCTGTTGCAGGTCCGCATCGCCGCCGCGGAACGAAGGCCGCAGCTCCGCCAGCCCACCGGCTGCGCTCGCTGTGACGGCTGCCTGCAGCCGTTCCTGCCACAAAATGTCCTGCCCTGGCAGCAGCGGGAAGTTCCACTGGAGATCGATCATCCCGAAAGTCTAGAGTAAAAACCCAAAGCTTGTGGAGCGGGCAAATTCTGGGCTTGCCACTCTGCAGTTGCACGGCCCCTCCGAGATCGCGGCCCTTCTGAGATCAACGCGGCGACTCAGGATGCGCCAGAAGTACCGCCTGCGCAGAGCTTCCTCTGGAGAACGAACTACGGAGTATTCGCCTCTCCTCGCAAGTCGCTCCTTCTCGCCTTGGACTTTGGAGGTGGACCGGTGGATTGTCTTAGCACAAGCCGCGTTGCTATGCTCATTTCCGACATGCCGTTTCCTACTCCTTCCAGGAGCATTTGAACGGCGGCCTTGCTTAGTTCGTCCCTGGGGATATCGATTGTCGTGAGCGGCGGATTGAGAAACTCTCCGAAAAACGTGTTGTCGAATCCAATCACCGAGACGTCCTCAGGAATCCGAAGGCCGGCCTCCTGAAGACCTCGGTAGGCGCCCAACGCCACCATATCGGTAATGGCCACCACTGCTGTAAAGTTTCGCCTGGCTGCCAGCCCTCGGATCGCCTCTAAGCCGGCTTGAGTTCCGGGCCCCGCAACATCGACGATCTGAGAATTCACCGGCGCCGCAGGGCGTCCGCGAAGTGCCGCGGCAAATCCTTGATTCCGGTAGAAGTGGGATAAGAGCGGTGGAGCTCCAGCGCACTTCTGAGAGTTCCTGATAAAGAGGATGTCACGGTGACCGAGCTCAACCAGATGGCTAACTGCATGCACCATCCCCATCTTTGTATTTACTCGGATATTGCCTATGTTCTTCGCAGGCTTGGCAACATCCAGGAACACGCACGGCGTATTGCTTGTTCGCAGCAGATCATACGCGGCTTCTTCATATTCCGATGTAAGGATCGCTAAACCCGCAACCCGCATCGCGAGCATTTGCTTCACAGACTCCAACAGTCTCGAAGGATGGAAATCCGTGGACGCCAGCGATACGAGATAGCCGCGCCGTCTGGCTTCTGCTTCGAAAGCCTCTGCTGTTTCGGAGAAAAATGGATTGATGAGCCGCGAAACGATCAGACCCAGCTGTCGTGTTTTGTGCCTGGCTAGATTGCTGGCATAGAGGCTTGGATGATAGTTCAGCCTTGCAATCGCACCTAAAATCTCATCCCGCGTTTTCTTGGCGACGATGTCCTTTCCGTTGATTACGGCGGAGACCGTACTGAGAGACACGCCCGCCAGGCGCGCTACGTCCTGTATCGTTGCTCGTCTCATCAGAGTCCGCAGATGAGTTTACAACATACCGGAATCGTCCCACATCAAGCGCCGCGGCGCCACCAGCGGCGGCAGCAGAAGATATCCGCGCTGGTAATCAAAACGTTTCGATTTCCAGAGCGACCACATAATATTTCGCGGGTCACATACTGTCAAGCAGAATCCCTTGCAGCCCAGGAATCCCGCGCGAGATTGAATCTCCGTTCCTTTGTACCGCGGTCCGACCCGGGCGGCAGGGGCAATTGAAACGCTTCACCGCGTGAGGCCTCGCGAGGCCGGATCAGCGACACCGCCGCGGCGCGCGAAGATTAGACAGTCTCGCTGATGTAGCTTTCCCGGGAACCCAGGTGGGAGGGGTCGCCTGCGCTCTTCAGACATTCAGCGCTGCGCTGCTCCGGGAAACGCTCTAAACTCATGCAGTGAATATTCTCTTCGTCGGCGACGTCTTCGGCGCGCCCGGCCGCCACATCGTCCGCGAACATCTTCCCCATCTGCTGGAACGCCATGCCGTCGACCTGCTGATCATCAACGGCGAGAATGCCGCCGGAGGCTTCGGTATTACGCCCTCCATTGCTGAGGAGTTGTTCGACCTGGGCGCCCAGGTGATCACGACCGGCAACCACATATGGGACAAGAAGGAGATCTTCGAGTACATGACGCTGCCCGCGGATTCGCAGGCTCGGGGCCGGCGCATCCTGCGCCCCGCCAACTACGCCGAGAGCACGCCCGGCTTCGGTCTCTACGAAGGCACTCTGCCCAGCGGGGTCGCCTATGCGGTTCTCAATCTGCAGGGCCGGGTGTTCATGTCCTCCTGCGACGATCCGTTCCGCAAGGCGGACGACCTGCTTGCAGAAATCGAACGCAACTCCCGGGCCCGGGTGATCCTGCTCGATATTCACGCCGAGGCCAGCAGCGAAAAGGTCGCCCTGGGCTGGTATCTGGACGGCCGCGTCACGGCTGTGCTGGGCACCCACACCCACATACCCACCGCCGATGAGCGCATCCTTCCCGGCGGGACCGCCTTCCAGACCGACGTGGGGATGTCCGGGCCTTACGATTCGGTGATCGGCGTGGAGACCGAGCTCGTGCTCAAGCGTTTCCTGACCGGCATGCCGGGTAAGTTCGAGCCGGCCAGGGCCAACCCGAAGATCTGCGCGACCCTGATTGGCTGCGACTCGAAAACCGGCCGAGCCCACTCCATCCAGCGCTTCATGCTGGGCGAATAAACTCCGGCGCCGGGGCGGGCGCTCGCACAGGCGCGCATCTAAACTCCAGCATGAATCCTGAGGGCGGGCCGACCGTACGAAAGTTTTCGCAACGGGAAGTTCACTTCCCCCCATGAGCCAAGGAGCCTGATTGAGTACCGGAGCCCGCGAAAATGTCCTGACGAATGCGGCCGAAATGCTGCTCGATGCGCGCCGCACCGGCCACACGCTCGTAGACCTGCCGCTCAACTTGCAGCCAGCCGACATCACCGAGGCGTATGCGATCCAGGATGTGATGGCGGTTGCGTTCGGCGAAATAGGAGGCTGGAAGATTGGCGCTCCCACGCCCGAGGCCACGCCGCTGTTCGCTCCCATGCCACAAGTCTGGATTACTCCCGGGGGCAGCAGCCTCGCCGCGGAGCGCTGGCGCTACCGCGGGCTGGAGGCTGAGATTGCGTTCCAGGTCGGCGCGGATCTGCCGCCCCGATCTCCTCAGACCGGAGCCGCACCCTACACCCGTGAAGAGGTGCTGGCCGCGATGGCCTCCTGCCATCCGGCGATCGAGGTTCTGGAGTCGGCCTTCACGGACCCGGCCAAGGCGTCGCGTCTGGCCTCGGCGGCCGATCTGCAGATCCACGGCGGCTTCGTTCATGGCCCGGCGTACGCCGGATGGCGCAACGTGGACTTCAGCAAGGAGCACGTAGTGCTGGCGGTTGACGGTGTGATTCGCGTCGAGCGGACGGGATCCAACACCGCGGGGGAACTGCTGAGACTTCTTCCCTGGCTGGCCAACGAAGGCGCCGCGCGCACCGGCGGCTTGCGGGCCGGGCAGTGGATCACCACCGGCTCCTGGACCGGGAACACGCTGGGCACGACGGGATCTTCGGTCACGGTCGAGTTCAGCTCGGTGGGGCGAGCCGGGTTTTCGTTTGGCTGAGGGCTCTTCCTTCTGGTTGAGGGCTCTTCCTGTGGCTGAGGGCTCTCGTTTGGCTGAGGGCAGTTCTTCGGGCTCGGGACCTCTTCTCCCGAGTCGGCGGGTGGCGGAATCACCTTCTGGGCGCCTCATTCATGCGCGTGCGCATGGGTGGGGTCGAGGATGCGGCAGCGCCACCTGAACCGTGCCCGAGTTTACGATGTCCCCCCATCCCGAGCAGAGTGACGCGCCCTATCTGACCGGAGAGCGGGGCCGCATAGAGATTGAGTCCGAAGCGACATGAAACCTGTGCGAACGGTCTCTGCCCCACCCATGCGCGAAGCACGCGCATGAATTGAGGCACCCGGCTCTTGGTGTCCGAGGGCTCCTCCCTCGGCTTGGGCTCCTGTCTCCCGGGTCGCGTTGGCGAGACGCCGAGCCGTAGAAGCGTGGCCGTAAACCCACAGAACCATGCGCATACATCCAAATCCCCAAAGGATGTACTCTCATCCTCACGGCAAATTTTGCCCTGAGGAAAACCCATGGCACGTCCTTACTGGAGCGGACAGATCCAGATTTCGCTGGTCAGCTTTGGTGTTAAGCTCTTTGTGGCTACCGAAGCCAAGAGCGAGATTCGTTTTCACCAGATTGACCGTAATTCCGGCGAGCGAGTGAAGCATCAGAAGGTGCTGGCCAGCGCGGTCGAGAGCACACCCGAGGATGGGGCCCCGCAGGAAGCGATCGTGGAAAAGAACCAGATCGTCAAGGGCTATGAGTACACCAAGGGCCGGTACATCACCATTGAGCCCGAGGAGCTGGCGCATCTTCGAGTTCCCTCCAAGCATGTCATGGAGGTATCGCAGTTCGTCAACGAAGCCGATCTGGCGCCCGAGTACTTCGAGAAACCATACTTCGTTGTTCCCGAGAACGAAGCCCAGACCGAGGCCTTCCTGACCGTTCGCAAGGCCCTGGTGGACACCAAGAAGATCGGCCTCTCCAAGGTTGCCTTCGCCGGCCGCGAACATGTGGTTGCCATTGCTCCAGCCGGCAGCGACGAACATGGCGGCATGATGGCCTACACCATGCGCTACGCCGCGGAGCTCCGCGACCCGGCCGACTACTTCCGCGACGTGAAGAAGATCGACGTCGACTCGGATTCGCTCGATCTCGCCAAGGAGCTCATCAAGCGTAAAGCGGCCAAGTTCGATCCGTCCAAGTTCGTCGACGGCTATGAAGTTGCCGTCAAGGAACTGGTTGAAGCCAAGCTCAAGCACGCTCCGGTTCCGCAGGATGAAGCGCCCGCGCCGGCTCGCGGGAAGGTCATCAACCTGATGGACGCGCTGCGCAAAAGCATCAACAGCGGCGCCAAAACGGAAGAGACGGCCAAGCCTTCGGAGAAAAAGACGGACTCGACGAAGGGGCCGACGCTGGTCAAAGAGGCCGAACCGCAGCGGCGTGGGCCGAAGTCCGTCAAGTCATCCAAACGTAAGACCGCCTGAGCCTAAGCCAACTTGCGACCGGTCTCGCAGAAGCACATCGCTTGTACCGTAAACCATTTCTGGCACGAGAACTTTGAGCGCTCCAACAGCGGCGATCGTCAATTCGCCAGCACGGGGAAACCCTCGGACTCTGCATCTCTTCACATCAATCATGGCAACGAAGAAGACGTCTCCATTCAAGACTTCCTCCAGAAACTCTTCCGCCGACGCCGTCGACGAGCAGTTGACCCGTTACCGCGGGATGCGTGACTTCTCCGTCACCGCGGAACCGTCCGGCACGAAGTCCACGGCCAAGAAATCCACTGCATCCCGCGGTCTGCCCTTCGTCATCCAGAAGCATGCGGCCAGCCATCTGCACTATGACTTCCGCCTGGGCTGGAACGGAGTTCTCAAGAGCTGGGCCTGCGCCAAGGGCCCCAGCTACAACCCGGCCGATCGCCGCCTTGCCGTCCAGGTGGAAGATCATCCCATGGAGTACGGCGGCTTTGAGGGCATCATTCCCAAGGGCCAGTACGGGGGAGGCACCGTGATGGTGTGGGACCAGGGCACGTGGTGGCCCCAGCTCGGACACGAGAATGTCGACGCCGGTCTGCGCGACGGCAGCCTCAAGTTCGAGATGAACGGTGGCAAGATGAAAGGCAGGTGGACGCTGGTCCGCATGGGCGGCAAGGCGGCGAACGAAAGCAAGCCCAACTGGCTGCTTATCAAGGAGCACGACAGTCTCGAGCGCGGACCGAACGATGCCCCCATCACCGAAGAAGCACCCGACTCCGCGGTGACCGGCCGCTCCCTGGAGCAGATTGCCAATCACGAGGACCACGTCTGGAATTCCAAGGAAACAGCCAAGCCCGGCCAGCCCTGGTATCGCAAGGAGCCGGAGCCAGATAAGGCCGCTGCCGAACCCGCAGCCTCCAGAGCGGTTGCGAGCGCCAGAAAAGCCGTGGAGAAGACGGTCAAGCTGGACCGCGCTTTGCTGGAGAAATGCCCCAACGAGTCTCAGCCCGAGTTTCTGCAGCCGCAGCTCGCTCTGGAAGCCACCACGCCCCCCACGGGTGAGGGCTGGCTTCACGAACTGAAACTCGATGGCTATCGCATACAAGCCCGCAAGTCCGGATCCGAGGTCAAGCTCCTCACCCGCAAAGGGCTGGATTGGACACATCGAATGACGGCCGTGGCCCAGGCTGTCGGCCGCCTCTCCCCAGCCAGCGCGACCCTTGACGGCGAAGTGGTCGTGCTCTCTCCCGACGGCAACTCCAGCTTCGCCAACCTTCAGGCCTCCTTCAACGATGCCGCCAGTCATCCGCTCACGTACTTCTGCTTCGATCTCCTGCACCTGGAAGGCCGCGGCACGCGCGAGCTTCCGCTGCGGGAGCGCAAGCAGCTGCTTGCCGAGTTTCTGCCCTCCGGCGGCAGCGACTCGCCGGATCAGCCCCTTCGTCTCTCCGAGCACATCGAAACCGAAGGCGCCGCGATGTTTCAGCATGCGTGCGAGCTGCACGCCGAGGGCATCATCTCCAAGCGGGCCTCGGCCCCCTATCACGGGACCCGCAGCGGCGACTGGCTCAAGTCCAAATGCCTGCGCGAGCAGGAATTCGTCATCGGAGGTTTTACCTACTCCAGCGAGGGCAAGGACCGCATTGGTTCGCTTCTGCTGGGCTACTTCGAGGGCGGGCATCTGGTCTATGCCGGGCGCACCGGCACCGGGTTCACCCAGAAGCTGAAGCGTGAGCTCTTTCAGCAGCTCAGCGCTCTACAAGTTCAGGAGCCTGCGTTCCAGCGCATTCCGAGCGAGGCGCGGCGCGACGGTGTCTGGGTCAAGCCATCGCTGGTGGCGCAGGTGCGATTCGCCACCTGGACCGCCGACAACCTGGTACGCCAGGCGGCCTTCCTCGGCCTGCGCGAAGACAAGCCGGCGGAGGAGGTGCGGCGCGAGGAGCCCACGGTGGCGCCGCGGCCCAAGGCCAGCCGCTCCGCCACCCCTTCCGCGGAGCCGCCGGCCCCCGCCCGTGAAGCTACCCCCAGCAAGGCTGACGGCAGTAAGGTTCACGATGCCGCGGCCGCTCACCGGACGCCTCCCGCGCACGCTGCCCGCGCCCAGGCCAGGCCGAAGTCTCCGCCCTCGGCTTCAGCGGGCAGAACGGTCCCGGCCGGCTCCCTTGCCGGCAAAGCCGCGCCCGCGCCTGCGATTCGTCTCACTCACCCGGATAAGGTCGTCGATCCCGAGACCGGCCTGACGAAACGCGAGCTGGCCGACTTCTACTTCGGCGTCGCCGACCGGATGCTGCCGCACATCGCTTCGCGCCCGCTCTCCCTGGTGCGCTGCCCGGAGGGCGCCGGCAAGCCCTGCTTCTTCCAGAAGCATGTCAACGCCATGCTCCCGCCCGGCATCGGCTCTGTTATGGTGACCGACAAGAAGTCGGGCAAGCCCGAGCCGTACATCACGCTGGACACCACCGCAGCTTTGGTGGGTCTGGCGCAGATGGGCGTTCTTGAGGTTCATCCCTGGGGCTCATGCAACCAGGACCTGGAGCATCCCGACCGGCTGATCCTGGACCTGGACCCCGATGAAGGGCTTCCCTGGTCGACCCTGACCGCCGCAGCCGCCGAGGTTCGCTCCCGTCTGAAGAAGGCCGGGCTGGAGAGTTTTCTCAAGCTGACCGGCGGCAAGGGTCTGCACATTGTCGCTCCGATCCAGCCCACGCTGGACTGGGCTACCTTGAAAGCCGCCGCCCACACCTTCGTCCGCTCCATGGAGCGCAGCAATCCCGGGCTCTACCTGACCAAGATGACCAAGGCCGCACGCAAGGACAAGATCTACCTCGATTACCTGCGTAACGAGCGTGGCGCCACCGCGGTAGCTCCCTACTCACCGCGCGCCCGGCTGGGAGCCCACGTTTCCCTGCCGCTGCCGTGGTCTGCCCTCAAGGAGAGTGCGCGGCCGGTATTCGCCGTCCACGACTTCCCGGAGTGGCGGGACCGTCTGCGCTCCGATCCCTGGATGGCAATGCTGTCGACCTCACAGCAGCTTGACCCGCTGGATTTTGATCACCTGTAACTGGGGGTGGTCGATGGCCGAACGTTGGTGTCTGTTGTGCATCGCACAGACTGCCCTCACGCATCGCATTATCAACGAGCGCATTCGAGCGCGGCACGCATGTTAGGAGGCAGTTTGGCCAAGTCACCCACCAAGGATGAAGCTCCCGGAACCATTTCACTTTCTTCCGTGGATCCAGGATCCGCGGAGCATCTGCTGGGGGCCGCCCACATCGGCGAGCGCATCAAGAAGCTGCGCCTGAAGCGCTCCATGGGCCTGGTGGAACTCGGTCGCAAGACCGGTCTGTCGGCAAGTTTCCTCTCCCAGCTCGAGACCGGCCGCGTCGTTCCCACTCTGCGTAATCTGGCCCGGCTCGCTCTGGTTTTCGAGAAGGATCTCTCGTATTTCTTCGATTCGGGCGAAACCCGCGTCTTCCGCGTCCAGCGCAAGAAAGACCGTGTGCGTCTCCCGATGGGCTCGCCC
>CAXUIM010000157.1:0-2292 GCA_964250885.1 uncultured Acidobacteriaceae bacterium
CCTCCCCCCCCGGCGGCTGTGCACCCGATGCCGCGGGTTTCGGAAATCGATCAGGGTCTCCACGCCCCGACCAAGATTCCGAAAGATATCAAGATGATCAAGGAAGATGTGCCGCCACCACCGCCGTCGGCGGGTGTGGCCGGAATGTCTGGCATGAGCGGCGGATCGCCCGGTGGCGTCTTCGGCGGAATCGCCGGCGGTACGGGAGCGGGACCGGCGATCGTAGTCGCCAAGCCTAAGCCAACAGGACCGGCGCGCATCTCGGGCGGCGTCATTGCCGGCAACATCCTGGTCAAGACGCAGCCGGTATATCCTCCGATCGCGAAAGCGGCGCATGTGAGCGGGACTGTCGTGCTGCACGCAATCATCTCCAAGAGCGGCGCCATCACCAGTCTCTCCGCGATCAGTGGACCTGACATGCTCAAAGGCGCCGCCACCGACGCCGTTCGCGAATGGCGGTACAAGCCATATCTCCTTAACGGTGTTCCGACCGAGGTCGACACCACCATCACCGTCAACTTCAACCTGAACGGGGGCTAATCGCCCTCCCGCCGCGTCCCGTTTCGAGAATTCCCCAGGTGGAATTTCTCCTGGGGCGCGGCTTCACCCACAACTCCCATGCGGTACGGTTAGATACCGTTCAACGCTCCACCTGATATCCGGCGGGCGCAATCGAGTGGATCGGAGTCTTGACCGGCTCGCCCACAACTTCGCGCCAGCTGTTACACCTCACCCAAAGAACCGCAGCCCTGCCCGTCGGATCCCCATCTGATCCGATCCCAATCCCGTAGGTTTGATCCAGGAGGAAAGATTTCGTGATTCTCGCTCATGTGGTTAATTTCGCTCACGCACCCGTTACTTCGCTCGCCATGTTCTTCCAGGATGCTACTGCCGCCGCTCCGCCGGAGGTAGGCTTTAGCCCGGTGCAACTCTGGGGCAACATGGGTGGTCTGGCGAAGGCCGTCGTTATTTTGCTGTTCATCATGTCGATCTGGTCGTTGGCCGTCATTATCGATCGTGCTCTCTATTTCGCCGCGGCCCGCAAGCAGTCGCGCGAGTTCGCTCCCAAGGTGGCGGGCGCCCTGAAAGAGGGCCGGCTGGACGAAGCGATCAAGGTGGCGGACCGTTCCAAGAAGTCGCACCTCGCCGAGGTGGTCACCGCCGGTCTGACCGAGTTCCGTAGCTTCGGTTCAGGCGGCGCGATCACGGAAGAGCAGGTGGAGAGCTCCAAGCGCGCCCTGGAGCGTGCCGAAGCCATCACCCACGCCAAGCTGAAGAAGGGTTTGGGCGGCCTCGCGACCATCGGTTCGACGGCGCCGTTCATCGGGCTGTTCGGAACGGTCGTCGGTATTTTGAACGCCTTCCAGAAGATCGCTACCAGCAAGAGCCAGGGTATCGCGGTCGTCGCCGGCGGTATTTCGGAGGCCCTGGTTACCACGGCTTTCGGTCTGCTGGTTGCCATCCCCGCCGTTATGACCTTCAACTACTTCACTAACAAGGTTGAAGCCTTCGACGTGGAGATGGACAACAGCTCGTCGGAGCTGGTGGACTACTTCATCAAGCAGTCCCATCGCTAAGATGTTGTGCCGCAAGCGGGTCATTACGCTCGCGGCACACGAAGTCACGACACCCTCGCGAGAATCCTGTCGGAGATCCTCCGGACGCCGAAGCGAACGGCGTCCGGAGCCTCACGACTCCCCCGGGGGGGTAACTGGAAGCGTCGGCCAACGGCGCAAGACGGAGTAAACGTTATGGCAATGGCAGTAAGGGCAGAGGGCAAGAAGGTCAATTCCAACATCAACGTCACTCCCATGGTGGACGTGATGCTGGTGCTCCTGATCATCTTCATGGTCATCACTCCCATGTTGAGCCAGAAGGTGACTGTCGACCTGCCCAAGGTCACGGCTTCCACGATCATGGAGGCGGCCAACAAGGAAGATGCGATTACGGTCGCGGTCACCCGGGACGGCAAGGTGTTTCTGGGCGGAGATCTGGTTTCAGACGCCGACCTGAGCACACGTGTTGCTGACCTCGAGTCGAAGAAAACCAATCCTGGAGACGACAAGGCGGTTTACCTGCGCGCCGACTCGCGCTCCAACTATGGCAAGGTCATGGATACGATCGATGCGGTCCGCTTGGCGGGCGTCAGCCAACTCAACTTGATGACGGACATGAACGCGACGAGCTAAGTTGAACAGGTAGAATTCGCCGGAGTGCTGGGAGACGCAATCTCCCAGCACTCCACAACCAGCCGGAAATGTATTAATAAGCAGCGATTAAGGTATGCAACCC
>CAXUIM010000157.1:2302-4525 GCA_964250885.1 uncultured Acidobacteriaceae bacterium
ATTTATTTTTAACATTTAATATGGCCCGGGGGTGGGGGCCCCCCAACCCCCCCCCCCCCCCACAACCAGCCTGAAATGTCTGAATCAGCAGCGATTCAGGTCTGCAACGCCCCTAATGTTTTCGCAACGAGAAGGAGTCACAGTATGGGAATGGGTGGAGGAGGAACAGGCGGCGCCGTTTCGGATATCAACGTAACTCCGTTGATCGACGTGCTGCTGGTGCTGCTCATCATTTTTATGGTCATCCAGCCAACCACACCGCGCGGCCTGGAAGCGCTGGTGCCCCAGCCTCCCAAGCCGAATGCACCGCCACCGCCGCCCAACGACGCGACGATCGTGGTGCAGGTTGCAAGCGGCGGTGGTGGGTTGCCTACCTACAAGATCAACGACCAGCAATTCGCGAAGGCGGATATTGCCCCCGAGCTGACCAAGATCTTCGAGACCCGGCAGGAGAAGGTCATGTTCGTCAAAGGCGACAAGAATCTCGACTTCGGGCAGATCGCCGAGGTCATCGGCTTCGGTCATCAAGCGGATGTGACCAACATCGGAATCATCACGCCGCAGATCGAAGCGGGTCACTAAGCTCTGCAATCTAAGATCGCCCCACGCTCTTGTTTCGGCAAGAGCGTGGGGCGCTCTGCTTTAGGACAAGAGTTGTTCACGGCGAGACTTGCCCGCGGCCTGAAGCGCGCGCCTTCCCCCGGCCGACGACGCTCTTGCACGTAAGACACCGCCTGCTTGTTGCCACGACAACGTCCTGCGAGGCTGGCGCGCCCGCAGGAGAAGGCTACACCAGCATCACGCCCGTGTTACCGCACACCTGCCGCTTCCATTGGACAATTCCTCCATTGCGCCGGACATCCGCTGGCAACCTGGCCGCAGGGTGCCGGCCGGTCCCGCCTTCTGGTTCAGCCTGCTGGGTGGCGAAATTTTCCTTCGGAATGCAGCCGAGCATCTCTCTGCAAATTCGCGCCGATACGGTGACCTGGTTTACTTCCGGCTATTGGGCCGGCCGGTGCTGCAGTTCAATCATCCCGAGCTGGTGCAGGAGATGCTGGTGCGCGATGCTCCGCACCACCACCGCGGCCTCGTGATGCGGCGGGCGAAGACGATTCTGGGCGAAGGCCTGCTGACCAGCGAAGAGCCGCTGCATATGCGTCAGCGCCGATTGGCTCAACCGGCGTTTCACCGCCAGCGCATCGCTGCATACGGCACGACCATCGCGCAGACTACAGGGCGCATGACGGCGCGGTGGACCGATGGCGCCACGCTCGATCTTCGCGCCGAGATGCTAGGGCTCGCCCTGCGCATCGTTGGCAAGACACTCTTCGACACCGACGTGGAACAGGAGATCCACAAGATTGCCGCGGCCGCGGATTCGTTCCAGGGTTTTTTGCCTCTGGCCTTTCTGCCGTTCTCCAGTCTGATCGAGCGCTCCCCGCTGCCCGCGATGCGGCGCATCCGCCGCGGGCGGGAGGAGTTGGATGTCCTGATCTATCGCATGATCCGGGAGCGCCGCGCCGACCCGCGCGATCGAGGAGACTTGCTCAGCATGTTGATGGGCGCCCAAGACACAGAAGACACGGAAGACGGCGCAACGGACTCAACACCGGCCCGCATGAGCGATCGGCAGGTGCGCGATGAGTGCGTGACCGTAATGCTGGCCGGGCATGAGACCACAGCCAACGCGCTGAGCTTTGCCCTGTGGCTGTTGGCGCGGCATCCTGAGGTTCAGGACGCGCTCGCCGCCGACTGCGAACGAGTTCTGCAGGGCCGCTCTCCCACGGCTGCGGACTATCCGCATCTGGCGCTCGCCGAACAGGTTTTCGCCGAGGCGCTGCGCCTGTATCCGCCCGTCTGGGTCACAGCTCGCACCGCCGCCGAGCGCTACGAGTATCGCGGCATGCACATTGAACGCGGCACGCTCCTGCTGGCGCCGCAGTACGTCCTGCACCGCGACCCGCGCTTCTTCGCCGCCCCTCTGACCTTCGATCCCTCACGCTTCTCGCCGGCAAACAAGGCGAGCCGGCCGCGGTCGGCGTTCTTCCCCTTCGGCGCGGGCAGCCGGCAGTGCATTGGCGAGAGCCTGGCCTGGATGGAAGGTACTCTGGTTTTGGCGGCCATCCTGCCGCGATGGCGGATCAGCTCGGCAAGCGGCGCATCCGCCGAGTTGGTGCTGGATCCTTCGGTAACCCTGCGTCCCAAGCGGCCGGTGCCGCTACG
>CAXUIM010000157.1:4625-9384 GCA_964250885.1 uncultured Acidobacteriaceae bacterium
TGAGCAAGGCAATGCACTTATCTCGATTCGTCGTCGAAGGAAGTCCCAAAGCTTCCGAGCCACGAAATTCCGCCGCCACTTCGATCTTGCTGCCGTTGCGCATGACGACCTGTTCGAAGCGGCGCGAGATCCGATTTCATCTTGAGCGTCATTAGCGCCGAAGTAACCGGACGGGCCGCGGTTGAAGCTCAGCCAGGAGACGATCGAGCGCTGACAGGACCCGGAGTCCAAAAGGGAGTGATAGAGCGCATTGGAAGGTATATCCTGCGATACTCCGCCGTAAATTCGTGAAGCTGCAACAACAGCCTGCTACTTTCCTGGCATGAATCTAAGCTTCGTCATTCCGGCGTATAACGAAGAACTTTACTTAGCCGCCTGTATTGAATCGATCCTGGAGCAGATTCGCCGGGATGCAACCGGTCTGCTGCAGCAGAGCACGGAAATCATCGTCGTGAATAACGCGAGCACTGACGGCACACGCGGAGTCGCGCTGCGATATCCCGGCGTCCGGGTCATTGATGAGCCGCGTAAGGGGCTCACGTTTGCGCGGCAGGCCGGCTTTGCCGCCAGTTCCGGCCTATTAATCGCGAATGTCGACGCAGACTCACGTCTCACCCCTGACTGGATCGAAAAAGTTCTTGCGGTGTTCGATGCAGAGCCCAATCTCGCTGCGCTTTCCGGCCCGCTGGTGTACTACGATCTAACTCCGCGGCAGCGTGTACTTATTCAGGTCTTCTATCTCCTGGCCTTTGCCACCTATGCCATGAACCGCTACATTTTGAGAGTCGGATCCATGGTACAAGGCGGCAACTTCGTCACCAGCCGCTCGGCATTGGAATCCGTTGGCGGCTTCAATCTCGATATCAGCTTCTACGGCGAGGACACCGATATTGCACGGCGCCTCAACCAGGTTGGAGAGGTTCGCTTCACGTTGGGGTTGAAAATGTATTCCTCGGCGCGGCGCCTGAAGCGTGAGGGCATGCTCACCACGGCCGCGCGATACTCCATCAATTACTTTTGGACAACGTTCCTCAAGCGGCCTTACAGCCAGACGCATATCGACATCCGCGAGCAACCCGAAGGCTAGCAGCTTGTTGAAAAGCACCTCGGATGTCCGCGAGGTAAGTACGAAACTCGCTATTAGAGCGGGTTTCGCGAAGCTAGCGAAGCCACAAAAGCCAATTTTCAACAAGCTCCTAGACCCACTCCACGCCTGGCTTCAGGCCATTGATACGAGGAAACGCCAGGCTCAGCGGAACTGACAGCCCTGGCTTCCCTCCCAGCCGAACGAGCCGGATGGCGGTCATGAGTGCGGCTGGAGGCTTTCCATCGGGCCACAGCTCACGGAAGGAGCGCATGATTCCGTGCGCGTCGGGATGGAAGGCACGCTCGTCCCAGCGTTGCCATCCAGGCATGAACTGGGGGAAGTCTGTCACGGCATTCAGGGTCGAGCGCAGAATACGTTGCTCCCAGCGGTCCTGATACTGATCCATGAAGTGCACATGGCTGTACCGGTCGATTCGGATCTCTTCCACAAACTCCGTGAAAGTTGCGGCCAATGTTAGGTTGATGTTGGCATTAGGTTCAAGCCCATGCCGGTCCCCACCCGAGATCAACAGGTAGCCGGTATCTTTTGCAAGTTGTGCTGCTTCGCTATTTTCGCGCGCATGGCGCAAGCCATTCAGTTCGAGTGCATGCAAAGGTCCGCGCGCCTCGGCGAGAAATCGCTTGACCTCCACCAGGTGTACCGGCCCCACCTTATGCAGGTCCCACAGCGGATGATTGAGCACGGTAAGCACTTGCTTCTGCTCGTGTAATTCCCTGAGCATCATCAGAAGCTTCCGGTCGCCGGGCGCAGCAGTAAAGGCCTGGAAGCGCTTCATCCATTCGGCTCCCTGCGCGCTCGGTAGATTGTGTATCCCTAGATGAAAGAGCGTTTGCCCGAAGGGCGCGGACCACTCGACCGACATAGGTATGTGGCGCGAGTTCGGGAGAGTGCGCAGAAGTATGGCGCCTTCGATCGTATCGTGATCGGTGATGGATACGAGCGGCTCGAGACCAAGCCGTCGGATCTGGCGGCCTTCCACCTCATAGGCCATGCGTGGCTGCAGGGGCGGCCGCCAGTTCGCGCGCGCAAAGTCGAGTACCAGCCCATATTTTTCACGGCAGTGTCTTTGATAATGCCGGGTCAACATCTTGCCTCCAGGCATTGCTAACCCCAGTGCGTGAATGAAGTCCAGAGTTTCTTCCGAAACGCTTGTATGGCTGTGCAGCGAAACGCCCGTGGTGTAGGGAGCTATTGCTAGCGGTTCTCGCCAATTGGCCGAAATGCGCAATCTAGGCTTCATCGGTCGTCCTCTCCGTTCGACAGTCAAATACCTGTGGCCAGAGTCATCGGAGCGGAATGCAGCCTTGTGATTGCAGCAATAAACGATCTTGAATTTTCGGGGAGGAATTCGAAACGGCACTTGCTTGCAGAGGCATCTGCGTACAAATGCGCAGCGGAGTCGCCCGGTCCGCCGATCGGCGAGAGACAACGACACGAGCGAGGCTGGAATCAATACCCTCCGCACCAAAGGGTGAAGCGGGGGAGAGTGGCGTTAGCGTACGGAGACTTCGCCGAAGAGTTTCGCGGTTTGGCGCTAGCGCGGAAGATGCCGGAGCGTTTGTGGTTAAGGGTGAGCCTCGAACGCTCGGGCGCATCGCTTCGAGGAACTCTCTGCCAGGGCCGGGCCTGGCTGAGTTATCGCCTCTCGGCGCCCCACTCGGTATGGACCGAGCGCTTTCGTCTCAAGTGCCGTTCCGTCAGGGAACAACAAACCAGCAAGGCTTCGATGCTTCGGGTTCACGCTGCGGCTCGTTCGACGGGCGACGATGGCTCTTCGGAGAGCTCTTCCAGGCTTTTCCCCTTGGTTTCCGGGAGCATGAAGATGGTGATGATCAGGCCGAGTAAGCTGACGATGGCGGCAGCGCCTTCGGCAGCTGGCAAGCCGTGCCAGTGCATGAAGAAAGGAAAAGTGAAGACGCCGACGAAACCACCGATCTTACCAAGGGCGGCAGCAATGCCGTGAGCGGTGGTGCGGACCTTGACCGGAAAAATCTCCGACGGGTAGACGAAGGTGGTGGCGTTGGGTCCGAACTCGGTGAAGAAGTAGCTGAACCCGTAAATGAGCACAAAAGGCCAGACGAGTGTCTCAACGTTGGGAATGAGAGCAAGCAGGCCGAATGTGAGCGCCATCATTCCAAAGCCGAGGCCCTGAATCGTTTTGCGGCCGAGCTTATCCATGGTGAGAGCGGCGACGGCGTAGCCGGGGGCGGCAAAAGCGGCGAAGATACCGAGCTGGGTGAGGGTCTTCTGCAGGAGGGTATGATCGCTTCCCAGGGCGGAGAGGACGAGAGGGCTTGACACGGTGTTGCCATAGTAGGCGAAGTCCATCAGAAACCAGGCGCCGCTCGCGCCGAGCAGGCGTACCAGGACAAGCTTGTTATCGATGAGACGATGATAACCGTCCCAGAAGGAAACGGAGTGGGTCTTTGGGTCGAAGTGTCCGGCCTTCTTTAGTTTCCCGTCTGCGTCCTCTTCCTGTCCCACGGCCTTTAGGAAGCGCGGCGACTCTTTCAGATGGCGGCGGGCTCCGAAGACCGCCAGGGCGGGGAGGGCGCCGAAGGAGACGAGAATGCGCCAGATAGTGTCGTGCGAGAGATGGGTCGAAAGCAGGGCTGCGGCGAGGAGTGGGCCCACGATGAGACCAGCCGCCTGCATGGCGAAGACCAGGGTCACCAACATCCCGCGATGGGCTTTGCCGGCGTATTCGCTCATGATGGTGGCGGAGACCGGATAATCGCCGCCGATGCCGATGCCAAGAATGAAACGGAAGCCGATCAGCCACCAGATGTTAGGCGAAAAGGCGGAGGCGATCGCTCCGGCGGCGAGGACGAGAACTTCGACTCCGTAGATGCGCTTACGGCCGAGCATGTCAGCAACCCGACCGAAGAGCAGGGCTCCAATCGCGGAGGCGAGCAGGGCCGTGGACGTGACGAGGCCGTCCTCGACTTTGCCGACGTGCCAAATGGGCCTGAGCAGGACCATGACCACACCTATGATGAAAAGATCGTAGGCATCGGTGAAGAAGCCCATCCCGGAGATGAACATGATCTTCCAGTGCTCCCTGGAGATACCTGCATTATCCATTTCGGAGAAATCGCTCTGCCTGGTATCGATCGACGTGGCCATGGCTTTACCTCGTGCTTGGATGGATGCCAGCGACCGTTACTGACCGCATTAATATCGCGTTAATACACGAGCGAAGCATCCGGGCATTTGTAGCCGTGATTGAGAACGTAGTTGCGATTGGGTAATTCGTTTCAGGTGACCCAAGCGAGAGCAAAGCACGCCTTCGGACTCAGCGATCTCGCCGCCCATAAGACAGAAAGAATGAAGCCATACGCGGGAGATACACACTTACTGAATAGCCCCACAGGAAACTCTCCGCTGGCCAATGCCTTTCCGCGAGGCAAGTACAAAGCCCGCAATCAAAGCGGGTTTCGCGAAGCTAGCAAAGGCACAAAAGCCAATTTTCAAC
This sequence comes from uncultured Acidobacteriaceae bacterium, assembly GCA_964250885.1. GTDB lineage: Bacteria > Acidobacteriota > Terriglobia > Terriglobales > Acidobacteriaceae > Granulicella. Next base: position 9,209 of record CAXUIM010000157.1, read on the forward strand.
AAGCTCCTATAGCAGTATTACTGTAGGTGTACCCAAGGCTCCAGGTGTCAACGCCGTTTTTCCCCGAGAAAAACGGCACTCGTACACTTCCAATCGGGCACAAGGACAGTAATACTGCTCTAATGCACCGGTAGCGGCGGCTGGTGGGCGGTGGGCAGGGCAACCCCGAGCAGCTC
>CAXUIM010000158.1:0-9361 GCA_964250885.1 uncultured Acidobacteriaceae bacterium
ACCTGCATGGCGCGAAATAAGAGCAGGCGCTCGTCGGAGAAGCGGCTGGGGATCGCGATGGTCTTTCCGCGCATATCCGCGAATGTCTTGATGGGACCGTCCTTGCGCACGACAACGGCACTTCCATAACGGTGACCCAGGTACACAACCTTGATTGGGACGCCTTGCTCTTTGAGAGCGATGGCCATGGGAGCCACAAGAAACGCGGCCTGCACCCTGTTGGAGATCAGGGCTTCCTTGATCTCAGGAAAGCCCTGGAACATGCGGGGAATGAACATCTCACCGCTTTCCGAATACCTGGAGATGTAATCCGTCACCGGGCAGGTAAGTTGGCAAGTCACCGGCACATACGCGACAACGATCTTGCGCTTGGCAAATGGCAGATAGCCATTCAGTACCGCGGCCCAGTTCACATTCAGGTAGCCGTGCAGCAGGGAAATCAGCAGGAGCCAGCCGAATGCACCGAGCAAAATCTTGTTCCTAAGACGCATTCCGAAACCCCCAGCGGACCGACTTCAACTTTTCGAACCAGCGAATGCCGAAGTCCAGGCCGAGGCCGATGACACCAATCAGCAGCATGGCGGCGATGACCAGGTCATAACGTTTTCCCGAGTTGCGAGAGTCGATCACGAGATAGCCAAGCCCGGAGTCAACTGCGATCATTTCAGCCGCGACGACCACCAGCCACGCAATGCCCAGGGCGATGCGCAGACCGATGAGTATCTGCGGCAGCGCGGCCGGAAAGATCACCCGCGCCAGCAGTTGGAGTGGATTGAGCCCGAAGTTGCGACCGGCGCGCCGGTACACCGTCGGCACATTGGCAACGCCGTCCACGCAGGTCACGACGATGGGAAAGAACGCGCCCAGGAAGATCAGAAAGACCGCGGCCGAATCGCCAACACCAAACAGGATGATGGCAACTGGAATCCAGGCGATGGGGCTAATGGGCCGCAGCAACTGGAGAACGGGATTGACGGTTCGGTTGGCCTCCGGATACCAACCCAGGGCCAGACCCAAGGGCACGCCCAGAACGACTGCTGCGCCAAAGCCAAGCAGAACACGCCGCAGCGAATCGACGATGTCGCCCCACAGCACATGCTTGTGCAGCAACTCGGTCAGGCCTCGCTCGACCTCCAGGGGTGAGGGAAACACACGGGTGCCGGTCCAGCGAACCGCGCAGTACCAGAGGCCGAGGAGCGCGGCCAGAACGAGCCAGGGCCAGAAGAACCTCTCCCACTTTTTAGGCTGCGAAAGCGCATTCATACTCTGTGCGCCAGCCCGATCTGATTGAGAATGCCATCCCGCAGCTGCAGATAACGGGGCGAGCTGATGTCTCGCGGATGGGGAATATCGATCTCTACAATCTGCTGGATCGTCGCCGGTCTCCGGCTCATCACGGCGACGCGGTCGGCCAGCTGCACGGCTTCGTCAATGTCGTGAGTGACAAAGACGATTGTCTTCTTTTCCGTCTCCCAGATACGCAGCAGTTCGCCGCGCATGATCAGCCGCGTGATGGAATCGAGCGCGCCGAATGGCTCGTCAAGAAAAAGCATATCCGGGTTGACCGCCAGCGCACGTGCGACTTCGACCCGCTGCTTCATGCCCCCGGAGAGCTCTGGCGGATAAGTTCGCTCGAACCCCTCCAGACCGACCATCCTGACATAGTGCGCGATCCGGCTCTCACGCTCGTGGCGGGAGAGCTTACCCAGTCCAAAGCCGACGTTTCCCTCCACGGTGAGCCAGGGAAAGACGCCCCGTTCCTGGAAGACGAAGATGCGTCGCGGGTCCGGGCCCTTGACCTTTTCTCCATCGATGCGGATCTCTCCTTGCATCGGTGATAGAAACCCCGCGATCGCACTCAGCAGCGTGCTCTTGCCACACCCGGAGGGCCCCAGGAGGCAGAGAAACTCTCCCTCGCCTACATCCAAATTGATGTTTTCGAGGACGGGCATGCTCTTGCCATCGCGATCGAAGGCCATGCTGACGTTTTCGATATGCAACTTGGTCTTCAAGGAGACCGCTGGTATTGTTTCCCTGGTCCGCAGCACTAGAGCATTTCTCCTCTTACCATGGACCGGACAAAGTGTGAGAGTATCGTTCTTCGTAAGCAAAAACGACGTTGAGAGCCGCGGCTTCGGCTATACCCGAGGGAGAAATGCACTAGCGATCCTCCGAGTAGCCCCAGCGGGAGGACTTGACCTTCTGCATGGAACGCATGGCGAGATCGAGAAGCAGTCCAATGACGCCGATCAGAATCATACCGGCGATTACAAGATCGTAGCGGTTGCCGGCGTTGCGCGCATCGACGATGAGAAAGCCAAGGCCAGAGCTGACCGCAATCATCTCTGCCGCAACCACAACCAGCCACGCGATACCCAAGGTGATGCGCAGGCCAATGATCAGACGCGGCACCGCGGCGGGATAGAGCACGCGCCGCACGATTTCAAACGGCGTCAATCCAAAGTTTCGCGCGGCGTTTACATAGACCGCCGGTGTATTGTGCGCGGCCTGCATCGCGGTGAGCAACAGGGGAAAGAAGCAACCGATGAAGATCAGAAAGATGGCTGCCGCATCCCCGACACCGAACCACAGGATCGCGATCGGGATCCAGGCCAGCGGTGAGATGGGTCGCAAGATCTGAAGCAGCGGGTTGAATGCCATCTCCGCCCGACTGTACCAGCCAATCGTCAGTCCCAGGGGAACGGCAAGCACTACGGCCAGCGTGAAACCCCAGGTCACGCGAAACAATGAAGCGACTACGTCTTTGAAGAGTAATCCGTGGTGAAGGAGATCAAGGATGCCGCCGAGAGCCCCCCATGGCCCGGGCAGCAGGTGAATCCGGCCGCGGCTCGCGGCAATCTGCCACACAATCAGCAGAAGAGCGATGAACACAACAGGAGAGAGCCAGCGAAGTGCATCGCTGATTGACGTTGTCCCGGAGCTGGTCGGCTGCGGCCCAGTTTGCTGCATATGCTAATCGTAAGGCCCCATTTTTATGTTGCTTCAGCAGGCGTGGCTGTCGTTGGCTTGCCCGAAACTTGAGCCCTACAAGCATCGCCGGCGAGGTGCGGTTTGATCAACCCCACGATGATGGGACTTCGTCTCCACCTTTGGGTGTAGAGACAGGACCCTGTTTCCGTTTGTGACCGATGGCCATCGTTCGTTCCGTTTTGCGTGGCGCTCGAGTCTCCACCTTTAGGGGGTGGCAAAGCTCCTCATCCGGTTGGTTGCTCGCACTGCATTGGAGTGTCAAGCTTTGCGGGTCAGTTTTCACGAGGTGAATATGTCGGTCAACAAAGTGGCATGGGTAATTTGTCTTTTCAGCATAGCGTCTTATCTGCAGGCGCAGGATGAGTTTTTCGCGAAATGGGAGCAACGCACGACGGCTATCCAATCAAAACAACCCGCCTGGACGCCCCCGATGGCCACAACCTACGTAGGGCTAATCCAGGTTGCTCGCGTCGATTTTACCCGGCAGATTGCCACGACGGGAGCCACGACGTGGAACTATGACTCCAGCAAGGGACTTAACTTAATTCCCTGGGCCAACACCGAGATCGACATCAATTTGCCGCCTTATTTTGAACACAGCGCGCCCACGGTACGGAACGGAGCGGGGGATCTGTCGTTTCTGTATAAGTACCGCATTTTCGGCGGCAACGCCGAAAATGGAAACTATGTGGTGAGTGCCGCTCTCCAGGCTGCTGTACCTACGGGCAGCTATAAGAACGGCAGCACGGACGCGAGCCTGGGACCGATCCTTGCGCTCGGCAAGGGATTTGGCGCTTTCGATCTGCAAAGCACCCTCAGCGCAACCCTGCCCACGGCGGATAGTAGAAAGCTGGGGCGCCCTGTTGCCTGGAATACGACGGCTCAGTATCACCTTGGCCGCTTTTTCTGGCCAGAGCTTGAAAGCAACGCCACCTATTTTCACGGGGGCGCCAGCGACGGCAAAAGCCAGGAGTTCCTCACTCCGGGGCTTGTAGTCGGAAAGCTACCAATTCACCACGGAGGGCCGCCCAGCCGCCTGGGCCTCGGTTTCGGAGCAGCCGAGCAGATCGCCACCAGCCGGTTTCACAGTTACAACCATGGACTGATCTTCAGCAGCAGGTTCCTGTTCTGATCCGCAGGCAACAGGTTCCTCAATTGTGTGTAGCTATTGATGTAGCCGTTGGTCCTTGTCAGCGGCCGTGGCGATAGCTCGGCGGAGACAGGTGCTCCGATTCCGGATCAGGACGCCGGCCCTGACGCGTGGCTCAACGGGTCGAGTCCGCGCCTTGTCGCTTCACCAGCACCTCACCATTTTTCATAACGAATGTGGGCGACTTCAGAACGCCAATGTCGGTGAGAGGATCGCCGGGCACGGCGATGATGTCGGCGTAGAAACCGGGCTTGAGCTGGCCGATGGAGTCGGCCCAGCGCAGCAGCCGGGCTCCGTTGATCAGGTCAGAGCGCAGCACCTCGGCCGGCCTCATGCCGTACCGCACCATCAGCTCGAACTCCCGCGCCTGGGCGCCATGCGGGAACGGCCCGACGTCGGAGCCAACCGCGAACGGAACGCCCGCGGCCATCTGCTTGCGGAACTGTTCCGCGTGAAAGTCCAGCTCGCGCTGAATCCGGGCACCGCCTCCGCCGTGCGGCGGATGTTGCGCAAAGTACTCCGCGATGGCGAACGTGGGAACCGCGTAAATCTGCTTGTCGTGCATCAACTTCATGGTCTCCGGCGATAAGAAGTAGGCGTGATCGATCGAAGCCACGCCCGCTTCGGCGGCAAAGGAGGCGCCGGGCTCGCCGGTGCAATGCACGCCGACGAAAGAGCCGGTGCGGTTGGCTTCGGCAACGGCCGCGGCCAGTTGGGCCTCGCTGTACTGGAAAGGCGTGGTGAAGGTATCGCCTTCCAGACGATCGGGCCCGGTCTGATAAATCTTGGTGAAGTCGGCGCCCCCTTTGCGCTGCTCCCGCATGACGGCGATCAGCTCGGTCGCATCGTTGGCGTAGTCCGCGTTGGAGAGCACGTGCTGGGCCGGGTTGTAGCCGATGGCGTCTTCGTGTCCGCCGACGATGTCGATCGCATTGCAGCTCACGCGCATGCGCGGGCCGGGGATCAGACCGTCGTTGATGGCGTTGCGCACGGCCACGTCCGCGCAGCCGGCGCCCTCGGTGCCCATATCGCGTTCCGCGGTGAAGCCGGCCAGAACGTCGGCCTTGGCAGCGGCGGCGGCCTGCAGGGTGCGCTGCGGAACCGACTCCTGGACAGTCTGAAGGTCTTCGGCGCCGGGATGCAGGAACAGATGCACGTGCGCGTCGATGAGACCGGGCATCAGAGTGGTGTCGCCCAGATCCAGAACGGCGGCGCCGGCTGGGTGGGTCACGTGCGTGCCCGCTTCGCGGATGCGGTCTCCGGCGATCAGTACCTCGCCGGGCGAGACCAGCTTGCCTCCGCTGACATCGAGGAGGTGAGCGGCGTGCAGAACGGTTGTGGACTCCGTGGGCTGCTGGGCCAACGCCGATGTGGCGACAAGGACTAAAGCTAGAAATTTCATTGTGAAGGCAGGATACTGCACGGGCGATCGGCTTCCGCGCCGGCCGCCGCGCCGGGCCGCTTCGCCGGACTGCCGCGCTTCTATGCGGGCAACCGCGGCGCCTTCAGTTGGCAGCCATTGATCATCGGTTCAGATTCCGGTGATGTTGAAGCCGCAGTCGACGAAGGTGACTTCGCCGGTGATCGCGCTGGCCAGGTCGCTGCACAGGAACAGGGCGGTGTTGCCGACCTCGGCCTGCTCTACATTGCGATGCAGGGGAGCGCGCTGGGTGACGGCATCGAGGATGGTGGAGAAGTCGCCGATGCCACGGGCGGCCAGCGTCTTGATGGGCCCGGCGGAGATGGCGTTAACGCGAATCTTCTTCGCGCCGAGCGAGGCGGCGAGATAGCGCACGGTGGCCTCGAGTGCCGCCTTGGCCACGCCCATGACGTTGTAGTTCGGGAAGACCTTGGTGGAGCCATAGTAGGTGAGGGTCAGCAGGGAGCCGCCCTCGGTCATTAGCGGCTCGGCGGCGCGGGCGATCGCGATCAGCGAATAGACGCTGACGTCGTGGGCGATGCGGAAGTCTTCGCGTTTGGTGAGCAGGAAGTCGTTCTTGATCGCATCGGCCGGCGCAAAGGCGACCGAATGCACGACGGTGTGGAGGACGGGGAAGGCCTCGCGAATCTGCGCGAAGGCCGCGTCGATGTCTTCGTCCCGCGAGACGTCGCACTGGATGGCGCGCGCGCGGCCGGTCTGGCCGAGGTCCGCTATGAGCTGCTCGGATTCAGCCTTCAGCCGTTCGCTCTGGTAACAGAGCACGAGCGTTGCGCCGGCGCCGGCCAGCTTCTCCGCGATGGCATAGGCGATACTGCGTTTGTTGGCGAGGCCGAAGACAACGGCGACTTTGCCCTTCAGATCGATCATGATGGGATAACAGTTCCTTTCCGCGTGCAGCCGCCAGACTTTGGACCGGCGGGGATGCAGAGGTCAGAATAGTGCATTTCTCCAGCAGGCGCGGCGCGCGGTATGGTGGGATCATGGATGGTGTTTCTTGGCGCAAGGTTCAGGCGGGGTGAGCACAGCATCGGTCCCGGGCGTCGCTTGCGTCATCGTGAACTGGAACGGCTGCACGGACACCCTGGCCTGCCTGGCGTCCCTGATGCAGCAGGACTACCCGGGCCTCGGCGTCATCGTCGTGGACAACGGTTCCCATGACGATTCTGTTATGCGGATCCGGAGCCGGTTCCCTTCCGTGCAGGTGATCGAGGCCGGCCGGAATCTGGGCTTCGCCGCCGGCGCGAACGTGGGTATTCGGCGAGCCCTGCGGCAGGCAGCGGACTTCGTCTGGCTGCTCAACAACGACACCGTGGCGCCCCCGGACACCTGCCGCAAGCTGGTGCGTAAGGCGGAGCAGGAGCCGGCCGCCGGTGCGGTGGGCAGCGTGCTGCATTACATGCACGATCCGGATAAAGTGCAGGCCTGGGGTGGGGGCAATCTCAGGGTCTGGCTGGGCCGCAGCACGCACTTCGTCGCGCCCGCGCGCCTGGGGCCGCACAGCTACCTCACCTTCGCCAGCGTCCTGCTGCGCCGCGAGGCCCTGCTGCAAGTGGGAATTCTGTACGAAGGTTTTTTTATGTACTGGGACGATGCGGATTTTGCCCTGCGGCTGACCCGGGCCGGATACGAAATGGCGGTTGCCGAAGATACCCGGGTCCTGCACAAGGAAGGCGCAAGCGCCCCGCGGCGTAGCGCCGTCATCGATCGCTTCTACTGCACCGCGGGGCTGCGTTTCCTCAAGCGCCATGCAGCGCTGCCGCTGCTGAGCATGGGTGTCTTCCTCAGCACCAAGCTGATCAAACGGCTCTCCGGTCGCGAGTGGAAGAATGCCGCGGCGATATTTCTGGCGGTGCGGGACTACTGGACCGAGCGCCGAAGGGTATACACGGACAGGCCCTGAGGGCCCACGGTTCTCCAGAAGCTGCCCTATTGAATTAGCCAGTCGAACTGTTCCTGGCTCAAGGGCACGACGGAGAGGCGGAACTGGCGGAAGAGCAGGGAGCCCTGAAAGACACCGGCTTCACGCATCTCGGCCAGCGGCTTCTCGCGTTTCAGGCGCTTACCGGCCTTGAGCCGGACAATTGGGATCTTCGGCTCGACGGGATCTGTAGTCACGGAGACCACTTTGGCTGTGCCAACCGCGGCCTTGCCTTCATTCGAGTGATAAATTACGCAGAGCTCACCGGGCTTCATGTTGCGCAGCGTAATCAGGGCCTGCGCGTTCTTGATTCCGTCCCAGACGGTTTCGCCGTCGCGTAGAAGATCGTCGAAGGAATACTTGCTGGGCTCGGTCTTGAGGAGGTAAGGCATAGGAGTGGTACGCAGACGAATTAAGTTTAGCCGTGAAATGGTTCGCGCTGGCTGGGCTTGAAGATGAGCACTCCCGGAAAAAAATGCTTTAGCCGCCCAGGTCGAGGTGGTGTACATCGGGGATAGGGCGTCCCAGGAAGATGCTGCCCAGCCGCTTGAATTTTTCCACCGAGTCCGTCACCGCGCACTCAAAGGTTGCCGGCCGGGGAGGCTCGCTGGTGGTGATAGCTGGGGAGAGCGCGGCGCTGACAGCCATTGCGGTCGATTCGGCCGAGTCGATGACGACCGCCTGCGACCCCAGGCTACGCAGGATGCTCTCAATGGCCACGGCGACCAAAGGATAGTGGGTGCAGCCCAGCAGCACGGCGCCTGGCGAGCCCAGCTGCAACGCTTCGCTCAGGTAGATGCGCAGAACGTCACGCGTTACCGAGTGATCGATCCAAGCCTCCTCGATCAAGGGAACCAGCAGCGGGCAGGCGAACTCCGCAGTCTGGAGTTCCAGAGCCTCGCACGCCATCCTATAGGCGTGCGACTGCACGGTAGCGGGCGTAGCCAGCACGAGAACGTCCGGCGGCGGTGCGGTCAGGGCCTGGATTCCTGCTGTCCCGGCCGCGACTGCGTGCATGCCGTCGGCCTGGACGCCGGCGGCGGAGATGCCGTCGCCCTGGTTCGCGGCAGCGGCGTGGTTCGCCAGTCGAAAGGGCATCCGGGCCAGAGTCTCCGGCAGGGCCTCGATCGGAGACCACATTGAGCCTGAGAGCGCGCCCGGATTCTCAATCTGGCGCTGCGTTGCGAGCGCCCGGCGTACGGCTCTGGCTCCCGGCTCGATGACACCCAGTACAGGCACGCGCACCGCCTGGCGAATCTCTTCGAGCGCAAGCGCGGTGGCGGTATTGCAGGCGATCACCAGGAACTCGCAACCGCGGGATTCCAGAAAGCGGGCGCTCTCCACGGCATAGCGCGCGATGGTGGCCTGCGACTTGGTTCCATAGGGCAAGCGCGCGGTATCGCCCAGGTAAACGTAGTGAGCCCCTGAGATCCGGGGCAGCAGCGCGCGCAGCACCGTCAAGCCTCCGAAACCGGAGTCGAACACGCCAATCCTTCTTCCGCTAATCGAAACCGGGGGCATGGCAGTTTCCCTTGATCTCCTGTTGTTGCGAGCCGGACGTCCCGGAGATGCCTGTGAGCGGGCCCTCCACAAGCATGCCATTTTGGGGTGGGCAGAAACGAGGTCAGGTTTCTGGTTTACGTCTACACCGTGTGTACAAAGAGTCTAGAGCCGCTATCCGGGAGCTGTTCGAGCGGGCCAACTTTGAGGACGCCAATTTTTCATCCTGAAAAGGGCGTTGTCATTCATGGCTCTCCCCTTTCCATAGGGGACTTTCTCTGGACCAGTCGCCTACAGCAACACTGCGTTAGAGCATTTTTGCTTTTACTGTGAACTGGAATCAGGCGTGCAGTGTCGTTTT
>CAXUIM010000159.1:0-2684 GCA_964250885.1 uncultured Acidobacteriaceae bacterium
CCTGCAAACACGCCATCAATGGGTTCACGGATTCACTTCGTTGCGAGCTCCACCACGACGACAGCAACGTCAAAGTGACGGCAGTGCAGATGCCTGCGATGAATACGACCCAGTTCGATTGGGTCAAGAACCGGATGCCGAACGACACGCAGCCCGTTCCACCGATCTACGAGCCGGAACTCGCGGCAGAGGTCGTTGTCGAGGCAGGATTAGCGGAGAATCCCCGCCGCGAGTACTGGGTCGGCATGCCGACTGTGGCCGCGATCGTCGGGCAAAAGTTCATCCCGGGACTGCTGGACTTGTACCTGGGAAAGACCGGATACAAGTCGCAGCAGATTCCCAACGAACCCAGAAGCCCGGACGCACCCAACAACCTTTACAACTACGTCCCGGGCAAACACAGCGCGCGCGGCAAGTTCGCCGATCGTTCCACGATGACCAGCGTTGAGGTGGGGATCGTCTTGAATCGGGGCTGGTTCGCACTGGGGGCGGCGGTGGGGCTCGCCGCTCTTGGCGGGGCGATTGTCGCAAAACGTCGCTAGGCACAACCAGATGCGGAAGTTCAGGTGCTGTATCTGAAGAGTCTTGGATCGAGAAGGACTGATGGACAAGGGAATTGAAAAGCAAGATACGACCAGACCGAGGGCAGCCCGGCGAGCGACTGGCAAACCAGGGAAAAAGCCGACCTGGTCTTCCGGCGCTAAGACCATGGTGGGAACCGCGGCATCTTCCCGCAGCCGTATCTGGTACACCGTCGGAGTCGGCACTCTGAATGAGATCTACTTCCCGGATGTAGACCAGGCCAACACGCGCTCGCTCCGGTTTCTGGTGACCGACGGTACCGGCTTCTTCTCCGATGAAGCCTGGGACGCGGAGCACACCGTTGAGTGGCTGGAACCGGGCGTCCCAGGTTGCCACATCGAATCTCGATGCAAGGCCGGCCGCTACACCATTGTGAAAGACATCGTTTCTGACCCGGTTCGAGACACGCTCATCATGCGCGTGGCGTTTTCCACGCCTCTTCCTTCAACCGATTTGAAGCTCTACCTTTTCGTGGAACCCCAAATGGGGGACTGTGGCGCAAACAACAATGCCTGGGTTGGCAGCTATAAGAGCATCCGCATGTTGTTTTCGCAGCGTGAAAATGCGTGCATGGCTGTGCTGGCCGAACCCGCAATGCTTCAGGCCAGCTCCGGATACGTCGGCAAATCAGATGGATGTACGAGACTCTCCCAGTTCGAAGCGCTGCCGGACGCCAACCTGGCGGACAAGGGAAATATCGCCCTCACCGGCGAGATCGACTGGAAGCAGAAGGGCGGTCACTTCACCATATCGCTGGCCTGCGGCTCCGACTCGGCGGAGGCCGCACAGCAGGCTCGCGCCGGCATCCTGCAGAAGTTCGACGCGACTCAATCTCTGTTTGTGCAGCTCTGGAACGAACGGCAGGCCCAATACAAAAACGTTCAAGACCTGTCCGGGCACAAGCTGGATTTGTATCGCGTCAGTACCGCGGTTCTTGAAACCCACCAGTCCAAGCGTTTCCCGGGCGCATTCATCGCCAGCCTCTCGTTGCCATGGGGTTTCGATCGTTCCGATCACGACATCGGCGGGTATCACGTGCTCTGGCCGCGTGACATGGTTGAGACGGCCATGGGTAAACTCGCCAGCGGAGACTCACTCTCGGCTCGCTCCGCGCTGTTCTATCTCGCCTGCACGCAGGAGGGAGACGGCGGCTGGAGCCAGAATATGTGGTTGGACGGCACCATGCATTGGGGCGCTATCCAGATGGATGGTATGGCCCTTCCGATCCTGCTGGCGGATAAGTTGCGCCAGGAGGATGCTCTCGACACCTACAATCCTGCGCCCATGATCCACGGTGCTGCTTGCTTCCTGCTGAAGAAGGGGCCGGTCTCTCAGCAGGGGCGCTGGGAAGCCACCGCGGGCTATTCCATCTACACCGTCGCCACCGAAATTGCGGCGCTCCTGGCCGCCGCTGATTTCGTTGAGGCCGCCGGTGACTTCGCCAAGTCCGCTTTTCTTCGCGAGACCGCTGATGCGTGGTTTGACGCGATCGACGAATTGACCTACGTATCGGGAACGCCGCTGGCCAGGAAGTATGGTGTGAACGGATATTATGTCCGCGTAACTCCGCCCGAAACTATAGAGAAGAAGCAGATCGGTCATCTGCGCATCAAGATGCCGAACCATCCTTTCGGCAGCAGACACCAGAAAGCGATGGACATCCTGAGTCCGGACGCACTGGCTCTTGTACGTTTCGGCCTGCGTTCGGCGGATGATCCGCGCATCCTCGACACGATCAAGATCATCGATGCAACCCTGAAGCATGAGACGTCTACCGGCCCGGGGTGGACCCGCTCGACGAAAGGTGGATATGGAGAGAAGGCCGATGGCAGCCCCTTCAAGAAGTCGGGCATTGGGCGTTGCTGGCCGCTTCTTGCGGGCGAGCGTGGACACTACGAGATCGCTGCGGGCAACCACGAGTATGCGCTGGAGTTGCTGCGCACCATATCTCGCCAGACCAGCGAAGCCGGGATGATTCCGGAGCAGATCTGGGACGCGGAGGACATCCCGGAGCGCTTCCTTTTCAATGGCCATCCAACCGGCTCAGGTATGCCGCTTGTTTGGGCCCATGCCGAATACATCAAGCTGCTGCGCTCGCTGCA
>CAXUIM010000159.1:2784-9352 GCA_964250885.1 uncultured Acidobacteriaceae bacterium
TATCCTCCGCTGGCCAACGAGCCGCGCATGCAGAGCATCGAGAACGACGTTCGCAAGCTGGGCATCAACACCTTTCCCATACCCCTGGGGCTCAAGCGCAACGAAGCCGATCCACTGCTTTCGAAGTGCGTGCGCTGCGATACCTGCGACGGATATCCCTGCCTGGTGCACGCGAAATCGGATGCAGACATAAATTGCATTCGGCAGATCCTGCACATGCCCAACGTCACGCTGATGACCAACTCCCGCGTGACGCGTCTGCTTACCAACGCCAGCGGGACAGCCGTAACGGCGGTTGAAGTGTTCCACTCCGGCTCGGGCAAACCCTATAGCAGCGCACCCGATCCGACGGAGACGGACGCGCCTCCGCCATCAAAGAGCGGCAAGACGGCCACCTACACGGCCGGCTTCTTCGCTGTCTGCGCGGGTGCGGTCAACTCCGCCGTCATTCTTCTGGCCTCCGCCAACGACACGCATCCCACGGGACTGGCTAATCGCTCCGATCAGGTTGGCCGGAACTTCATGTACCACCAGGCCGATGCGCTTCTGGCGATCTCTACCGAACGGAACGAGGACTCCTACACGAAGACCTGGGGCACCAACGATTTATATCTCAGGGACTCGGAACCGAACTACCCCTTTCCTCTAGGGCAGGTCCAGCCCGTAGGCAGCTTCCATTTCGAGATGATGAAGGGCGATGCACCGCCACTGACCCCCGGCTTCGTTCTGGAAGGGATGAAGCACCACGCCGTCCCATGGTGGCTCACGACAGAAGATCTGCCCGACCCGGAGAATCGTGTGACACTGCACAATACGACTCCGCTTTCGGTAGAGAGCAAGCAGCCCGGACTGGTGGGCCCCCACCCTTCCGGTGACACGGGTCGCACGAACGAATCGGAGCCGGTTACTGATAATGCGCCGCATCGCATCCAGCTCTCCTACACTCCGAACAATGTGGAGTCCTTCGAACGCTTGAAGGATCGCTGGGTGGACGTGCTGAAGAAGTCAGGCCATGCTACAACGCATGTGCCGCTGCATGCTTACTTCAAGAAGCGGATTCCCATTGAAGGCGTCGGCCACCAGAATGGAACGTGCCGCATGGGCGCCGACCCGGCCACAAGCGTGCTCGACCCTCACTGCAAGGCTCATGATCTGGACAATCTCTACGTCGTTGATGCCTCGTGCTTCGTCTCGGCGAGTGCCGTGAACCCATCGCTGACCATCATTGCCAACGCCATACGTGTGTCGGATCACTTGCTGCAGGAGCGGCTCAAGTAGTCTTCACTAGTCGTGACTTTGGGGCTTGGGTTACCGTGGCGAAGCAGGAGACACGTATCGCATTCAGCTTGAGCCTGGGACCTTCGACTGGTCTTTAATCGGTTTCGAGAGCAACAGGCGAAAGGCCGCGACAGCCCTGTTACTGAGTGGCTCGCTTCGCGGCGTCATGTCTGGTTCCATCTTGAATTGCTCAAATGTGCTTCGGGTAAGACACTCCAGTCAGAGGGCTCAGCGCGAACCGCGTCGAACTCCGCGACCCAGGTTCCGTCGCAGGTAGAACGCCCGCTTTGGATACGAGAGCAACGCCCACGCTTCGGCTGGGGTTTGATCCGCCTCGATCCGATCCGCAAGCTCTGCAGGCCCCCATCTTGACAAGCCTAGACTTCTGGGCTAACTTTCTCCTCAATACCCAGAAGCAAAGGGGTAGTTGAGCCTGCCATGTCGCACGTATCAGAAGATTGCTGCCTCTGCGCGGAGAGGGCAGAGGCTTAGGAGACACCGCACGACTGGCTTGAGAAATCCGCGCGATAATTTCGTACCGCATGAGGGTAATCCATGTCGCTTCTGCGCCGCATGGCCAATCTGTTCTCTCGCTCTAAGCTCGAACGCGAAATCGACGCTGAACTCCAGTCGCATATCGAAATGCGCACGGAGGATGCGATCGCCCGAGGCGCCGCGCCGGCCGCCGCTCGCCGGGAAGCTATGCTTCGCTTTGGCAACAATGTGGTCACCAGGGAGCGTGTCGCCGAACAGGATGCAGCGCTTTGGCTTCGCAATATCTGGTGGGACTCGAAGTACGTGTGGCGTCAGTTTTGCAAGGCTCCGGCGTTCTCAATTACGGCGATCGGTGTATTGGCGCTTGGCATAGGGGCCAGTTCGGCCCTGTTTGCGTTTGTCGATGCGGCGCTCATACGGCCCCTACCCTACACTCAGCCCAGCCAGTTAGCCGATGTCACCGAGAACCTGCCCCTATTTCCGCGCGCCAATCTGTCCTACCTGGATTACCTGGACTGGAGACGCGGGAATACGGTTTTCCGCTCGCTTGAGGTCTATCGCGGTCGAGGATACCTGATGGCCACCGGCGAGGGAACGGAGCCGGTGCGGGGCGCAGTTGTGAGTGCGGGCTTCTTCCGGACGCTGGGCGTCACACCAGCACTCGGCAGTGGCTTCAGAGCCGATGCGGATCAGCCGCAAGCCCCAAAGGTAGTGCTTCTGAGCTATGGCTTCTGGCAGCGGCAATTCGCTGGCCGAATGGAGGTTCTCGGGCAGACGCTGACGCTGGACGACGAGCCGCGAACCATCGTGGGTGTCTTACCGCAGAAGTTCCAATTCGCTCTCGAAGGCGACGCAGAGCTTTGGGTGCCGCTCCAGGTCGGGCCGCCCGGACCGCAGACCCCGTTCTGCTACACAGACCGGAGTAGTCACTGTCTTTATGGCGTGGGTCGTCTGCGGGATGGCGTCTCGATTGCGCAGGCGCGTAGCCAGATGAAGAGCATCGCGGCCAATCTGGCCGCTCAATATCCCGACTCGAATCGCGGACAGGGTGCGAGCGTGCTCCCGCTTTCCGAGGCCATGATGGGCACAGTTCGTCCCATTCTGCTCACGTTGCTGGCGGGGGCCGGGCTGCTGCTCGCCATTGCTTTCGTCAATGTATCGAGCCTGCTGCTGGTCCGGACCGAGGGCCGTCGCCGCGAGATGGCCCTGCGCCGGGCGCTCGGCGCGTCCCGTGGACGGCTGCTGCGGCACTTCGTGACGGAGGCTCTCCTGCTGGTTGCGTTCGGAGGAGGGATCGGCCTGCTGACCGCAGGCGCGGCGATTCAGGTTCTCTTCAGGCTGATCCCGAAGGAGATGCGCACGAATATGCCCTACTTCGACGGGCTTGGACTTAATCGGCATGTGCTTGGCTTCGCCTTGGCCGTGTGCATCGGCGCGACGGTGCTATTTGCAGCCACACCGCTGATCCGCCTCGCGACAGGGAGTCGTCCTGACTTTCAGGGCAACCTGGCAGAGGGAACCAAAGGATCGTCGGGGGTCACCTGGCGACGGTTTGGTTCCAACCTGGTCGCGCTTGAACTAGCCATCGCCATGGTGCTGCTGGTAGGCGCGGGTCTCCTCGGGAAGAGCTTCTATCGGCTGCTGCATGTCGAACTCGGCTTCCAGCCCGGCCATCTCGCGACCGTGGAGGTTGTGCTTCCCGGCAAACAGTTTGCCAAAGACGATCAGCAGCGTGCCGCCGCACGGGAGATTTTGCGACAGCTGTCCGGCTTGCCGGGAGTGAGCGGCGTGGGCACAAGCAATGATCTTGCCGTAAACGGAAACGGCGACACGCGCTGGGTGCGCTTCGTCGGCCGAGCCTATAACGGCGAACACAACGAAGTTCTCGAGCGCCAGGCCAGCTCCGGCTATCTGCGCACTCTCGGCGCAAGGCTGGAGCGGGGCCGCTACTTCACCGATGAGGAAGACAACACCAAGCCAAAGGTGGTGATTATTAACCAGGCTTTCGCGAGGAAGTACTTTCCCGGGGAAGACCCTGTCGGCAAGCAGTTCGGGAATTACCACCTCGACCCGGACTCCATATGGACGGTGGTCGGCGTTGTGGACGACATCCGTGAGGGCGGCTTGGACGAGGAGGTCTTGCCGGCCTTCTACGAAGCCTACAACCAGAACCCCGACACCTACATGCAGGTGGTGGTTCGGACAAAGGGCGACGAACGTGCGCTCTTGCCAGAAATGGTGAGAGCCGTGCACGCGGTCGATCCGGGCATAGCCGTTTCGGATGAGACAACCCTGTCAGCCCGAATCAACGACTCGCCGGCAGCTTATCTGCGTCGCTCGGCCGCCTGGCTGGTGGGTGGATTCGCAAGCTTGGCGCTGCTGATGAGCGTCGTCGGTCTCTATGGAGTTATTACGTTTTCGGTCAGCCAGCGAACCCGCGAGATCGGCGTGCGCATGGCGCTGGGTGCTGCCCGCGGAGCCGTAACCCGGCTGATTCTGAAAGAAGCGGGCCGCTTGATCGCAGTCGGCGTGATCGCGGGCCTGGTCTGCTCTGTGGGAGCCGTCATCCTGATGAGGAAGCTTCTCTTCGGAACTCAGGCGTGGGACGTACCGACACTCGCCGCCGTCGCCCTGGTTCTCGGAGCTCCCGCTATGCTGGCAAGCTATTTCCCGGCGCGCAGAGCGGCGTCTATAAACCCCGTGGATGCCTTGCGCGCTGAATGAATCATCACAACGGACTGCGAGTGTGCTCTCTGGAGCTCCTCGGCCAACCCGAAGCCGCGTTCAAGAGCATGCCGTCTTGAGTGGGAAAGCGTGCGCGTCCAGGCCTCCACACGATGGAACCTGGCGTTCAGGAAGATTTCCTCGACCATTCTTCCGTGTTAGGAAGCACCTTGGTTATACTGGCTCTGGCTAACGCATTTCCCCTGTTGCTGTACAGCGGATAGATCGTGCGAGTACCGTTTTCTCTGAGCGAAACGGCCATGGACCGAAGCTTCCCTTTGCCACTCCAGGAGAAATGCTCTAATCCTCGTCCGGAGCACTCGATGCGACGTTTCCTCTCTCTTGTGATGTTTACTTCACTTCTTTCGGCCGCTCCTGCTCTCCAGGCAGAGAGTCACAATCCCGCGGATTACCCTTTACGAATTCATATCTATCGCCGCAACGAGACAACCTTCTATCACAACAGGCAAGCCGATGAGGCCTCGGGTGAGGGACGTGGCAATTTGTTCGAGGGTGGCGAGCCGAAGGGTTTGGATTTCCAGTTCGAGTGTGACACGAAGCTGCAGACATCATCAGGTTTTGAAACGTTTCCGGCCAGATGGAAGAAGCCGGGCGCGGAGCTCGTGATCCTCCAGCCGCAGTTCGGCAAAGGCGGCTTTAGCTCCTGCAAATTGAAGGTGATGGTCAAGGATTTTGTGTACGTGTCTCATAACGGCAACTTGTCGACCGAGCCCGCGACCGCGTTCAAACAGTGGATGGCGAAGCACGACTACGATCCGGAGCAAGGCAAGAACACACCCACTCAGACTGCTCCCGCAGCAGCGAACACGCCGGATGCAGCTCCATCCGGCGCTGCACCGGGTACCGTGGCCGCCCCACCGCCGCAGTAGCCTGCGCGACATTCCCCCGGACCGGGCAGCACGCCCATGAAGTTCCTGGCGCTGTCTTTCTGCAGGATTTTCACTTGCGCGGATCATAAAGCACTCCACCAGGCGATCGCGGACGGCTGAGGTGGCATGTTCCTGAATCTGAGTCCAGATCAGTACACGCAGCTGAAAGCTGCCCGGTAGCAATGCGACTTATGCGCTACGTGTGGCCGCCAGCATAACCGTTGGAAGAACAGGAATGCCGGGACACTTCCGCGCCGGCCATCACTCCGAGCGCGTCCTTACCTTGTTCAGGTAAGCTGACCAGCGCAATCCTAATGCTAGGGCAGGAGTAACCGTTCGCACGGGCCGCCGTCTCATTCAGGCGAGGGAGGTCAGATCACTGCGTCAAGGGCAACGGCCACGCTCTTGCGTACGGCTCTCGCGGCAACAGCTACTGTTCTGCCTGCGGCCATCGTATGCGCCAGCGCCGATCTCTTCTGTGACCCAGAGTGCGCAACAGAAACGGTCTCGATCCCGCCACCGAAAAGCGAGTGTTTCTCTTCCATCTGATCGAGCGCGGCGTTCAATTCCGAGACGACTGCCTCGGCCTCATCAGCGAACACAATCAATTCGAGATTAATCTTCTTGTATGGCATCTGAATACTTCCACACTCCGATCTTACGCCGGCACCTGTGCGGCAAGGCTCAGGGAAGAAATCAATAAAGCGTCGAAGACGCTGGCGCACCTTGACATCATTCTGCGCACTACGCTGCAGCGTAGAGAGTCCGTTCGCCGAAGAACTCCGCGTCATTGACAGCTATCTGGCTATCCAGAAGGTCCGTTATGCAGACCGCTTGCAGGTCAGAATACAAGCGACTGAAGAGGCTAGGGAAGGCCTATCCCGTGCTTTTTTCTACAGCCAATCAGCGAAACTGCTGTTCAGCATGGCATTGCTCCCAAGAGCAGCGGGACATGCAGACGGCTCGGTTGTGCTCATGGATGGCCAGAAACTGAGGCTGAGCAAAGCAGGCCGGCAACAGCTGATGCGGCTCGGAAAATTATGATCGAACGGGAAGTGTACACCCGGCGACGACCAAATAAGCGGGCCGCACAAAACAAGGTTGTAAGGATGATGCGTCCCGGCGAGGGTCAGAGAGAGGTTGAAACTGACTCGCTTTTGGTACATCGGCGAGCGTAATGG
>CAXUIM010000160.1:0-9333 GCA_964250885.1 uncultured Acidobacteriaceae bacterium
GCTTCACCATGACGCTACTGTACTCGAGACACCTTTACTGTTTGCACCAGAGCCCTTGAATCAGCTGGCTGGCACCGCGATCCTGTTCTGGTAGGCGAGGTAGAAGCCTGCCGGCACCAGGAAGATGGTCAGAAGCACTGAGAGGGTCAGCCCACCGATAAGCGCCTGCGCTAACGGTGCGTACGCCTCGCTGCCTTCACCGAGCTTGAGCGCCATGGGAAGCAAGCCGATCAAGGTCGCCAGAGAAGTCATCAGAATGGGACGGAGTCGCACCCGGCAGGAGGTGGTGATCGCGTCTCGAACAGACAGGCCCTCTTTCAGCAGATGGTGAGCGAATTCAACGATCAGGATGCTGTTGGAGAGAGCGATTCCAGCCAGCATGACCACTCCCATCAGCGACATAACGTTCAAGGTCGTACCCCAAAGTAAGAGAGCAATGATCACACCCGTTATACCGGGCGGCAGTGCGAGCAGAATGATGAACGGGTCAACAAAGGAACGGAACTGTGCAACGAGAATCAGGAAAAGCAGGAGAACGGAGAGCGTCAAGCCGATTGCGAAGCTATGGAAGGATGCATTCATGGACGCCACGCTTCCGGTGAGCGTTACCTCGATCCCGTGCGGCGGATTGGCCGAATCCACAATGGCCTGGATCGCCTTGGAGATGCGGCCCAGATCTTCAGTCTGAGGGCGAACGTAGATATCCATCACACGACGGATCTGGGTGTGGTCCAACTCAGTCGGAGCGTTGAACTGCTGGATGTTCGCGACCATGTCGAGCCGGGTCGGCTGCGTGATGTTGGCTCCGTGAAGCGGGATGGCCTTGAGATCGCCCAGCGACTTGACCTGGCCTTCCTTGTACATGACCGTGAGGAAGTAGTTGTTGCCGCTGGTGGGATCAATCCAGATGCTCGGCGCAATCATCTGGTTCGAGGTAAGGGCGGTGATGATGTTGGAGACCACCTCCTTCTCGTTCAGGCCAAGTTCGCTCGCGCGGGTTCGATCGATGCTGATGCGCAGCGACGGATAATCGACATCCTGCGGAATATATACATCGGCCACGCCGCGGATCCCACGAATGCGCGCCGCGATCCGTTGCGCGGTATCGTAGTCCTCATTCAGGTCGTTGCCAGCCACCCGAACATCGATCGGAGCGGGTGAACCCATGTTCAGGACGCCGTCCACCAGACTGCCGGAGGAGTAAAACGTCTGCAGCTCCGGCAACTCTGTTGCGACAGCCTTCTTGACCTCATCGATATAGGCGAAGCTGCTGGTGCTATGGTCGGGATTGAGCGCCACTTGGGTGAAGCCGGTGTGCATGGCTGAATTCGGGGAGAAAAGAGCCGAGAATCCAGGATCGACGCCGATATTGGTCACGGTCATACCCATATCGTGCGGAGTCACGACATGCCGCACGATGTCCTCCAGCCGGGCTGCTTCCTGCTCGGTTGCATCCAGCTTCGTTCCGGACGGCGCTTTGAAGTTGATGACGAACTGCCCGGCGTCGGTACGTGGAAAGAATGAAAGCCCAAGCAGCGGGAAAAGCAGCAGGCTGGCGAGGAATCCGATACCAAAAATCACCAGGGTAGTCCGCGGAGCCTCCAACACCTTTCCCACCAGTCGATCGTAGCGACGCAACAACGCATCGAACCCCGACGCGAAGCCAGCGTTGAAGCGCGCCCACGGGCTCAGCTTGGAAACGCGTTTCGCGGGCAACACAGCCTGTTCCGTCTCCGCGGACTCATGGATCACCTCGCCGTGTGCGGTCTTGATGAACCGTGCGCAAAAGAGAGGCACCACGGTCATCGCGACGAAATAGGACGCGAACAACGAGATGACTACAGCAAGTGCGAGCGCCGAAAAGAGAAACTTGCTCACGCCGTAGAGCATGGTGACCGGGAAGAAGACGACCACTGTCGTGAGCGTCCCGGCGAGCACCGGCAGCGCGACCTCCTGGCCGCCCTTCTCCGCGGCAACAACGGGAGCTTCGCCACCTTCAAGATGGCGGAAGATGTTTTCGAGGACCACGACGGAGTTGTCTATCAAGCGCGAAAGCGCCAGCGCGAGCCCGCCCAGCACCATGCTGTTGATTGAGCTTCCCGCAAGCTTCAGTACGAAGAACGTAGCCAGCAGCGACAATGGAATCGAGAAAAAAACGGCTATCGTCGCCCGCATACTGCCGAGAAAGATCAGAATCATCAGGCAGGTAAGGAAGAGCCCGACGCCGCCTTCATGCAACAGGGTCTCGATGGCGGTCTTCACAAAGCGTGACTGGTCGAAAACCACTTCGCTCTTGAGTGTTGCAGGAACGTCATAGAGCTTCTTGAGCGTGTCCCTGACCCCGTTGACGATCGCAATGGTATTCGAGTCTGCACCGGCCTTGAAGATCGGCAGGTAGACCGCGCGTTGGCCATTGACACGCACGATGTTGTATTGCAGCCCGAACGAATCTTCCGGCGTAGCCACATCTCCAACCCGCACCGGCGACTGGCCGACCATCTTCAGCGGGACCTGCGCAATGTCAGCGGCCCCCTTCAGCATGGAGTTGGTATAGATGTCGTAGTCGTAGCGGCCAATCTGTACGTCACCCGCGGGGAGAATCACGTTCGATTCATTGACCGCACGGACGACATCCATTGGGCTGAGTTGGTTTGCCTCCAGCTTGTAAGGGTCTACGTAGAGCATGATCTGCCGCCAACGTCCGCCGAAGGGTTGCGGCACCGAAGCGCCCTGAACACTGGCGAGCTGATTGCGCACGAAGTTCTGGCCAAGGTCTTTCAGCTTGCTTTCGTTCAAACCGGAGCCGCTGAGGGGGACAAGGGCGACCGGGATGCTCGACGCATCCTGCTTCAGCACGATGGGCGGATAGGTTCCGGGCGGCATGTCGCGCAAGTCGCTCATCGCCAGCGACGAGATCGTTGCGGCGTCGGCGTCCGGGTTTGTACCAGCGCGAAAGTAAACCTTTACAAGGCTGACGCCAGGCAGGGATCGCGACTCCATGTGGTCGATACCGGCCGCCAGCGTGAACTGACGTTCCAGGTGGTATGTAATGTTCGATTCAATCTGCTGCGGCGGCATACCCGAATAGAACGTGGCAACGGCAACGACGGGCAGATTGATCGGCGGAAACATATCTACCGGCATATCGGAGACGCTGACCGCGCCGAGAATCATCACGACCAGGCACAGAACAACAATCAGATATGGATTGCGTATGGAAAATCCCGACATGCTCTCTCGTTGTTCCTTTCGTGCGCTTAGCTGTGGTTGGAGTTCGACTCGTAGCCCGCCGGCTCCGCGTCCACCCTTTCGCCATCGGATATGCCGGTATGCCGTCCCACGATGACCTTGTCTCCTGTCCGTAGACCCGAGACAATCTCGATGCGGCTCGGACTCTGCAGGCCCACTTTGACGTTGGTCAGATGAATGATCCCATCGCGCACGACATAAGCCTGCTGCACGCTCGTGCCGAGCCCGTCCACGGCATCGAGCGGCACACTCAGAACGCTTGGCCGCGCTGCCAGATGCAGGTGGACTTCGGCATACATGCCTGGAACGACCGAACCGTCCGGGTTGGGCACATCGACCTCCGTATCCATCGTCCGCGTGTCCAGCTGTACGGAGTCGGAGTAGCGGGTGACCTTGCCCTGCAAGGTGCGCCCCAGGCTGACGACGTTCACCTGTACCGGCTGCCCATCGCGTATCTCAGCAACATCACTGACGGGGACAGGAAGGATAAGACGTAGAAGGTCGTTCTGAGCGAGGCTGACGACGGGCATCGCCTGTGTTTGAGAAGAGACGCCGGCCTGGATCATCGATCCGGTGTTGGCATAGCGCTTGGTGACGATGCCGGCAAATGGCGCCCGAATGGTCGCATACTGCATCATGGCCTGGGCGCGGGAATACTCGGACTCGGCTTCGACCCGGTTGTCCTGTGCCGCTTTCGACTCGGAGACGGCGCTGGCAAGCTGCGCCTCCGCCTCCATCTGTTTTGATTGCGCGACATCGACATCCTGCTTCGGTACGAGTCCCGGGTCGCGCCGGGCTACGTTCTGGATGCGCTGAAACGAAAGCGCGGCGATGCTGGACGCGGCCTGCGCACGCTGAACCGCGGCTTGTGCGGTCACGATGTTGGCCTCTGCCGCGGCGACGCCGGCTTTAGCTTTGGCGACGTCATCCTGAATCTCGGGAACTTCCAGCGTCGCGAGCACCGCGTCCTGCCGCACATGATCGCCGATATCCACGCCAATCGATTTCACATAACCTGCCACTTTCGCCATCACATCGACTTCCTGGTACGGGCGGAACTCCGCCGTCAGCGTCAGGTCGTTTTCCAACGTCGCGGGAGCAGCTGTCACGACGGGCACTGTAGGTGGAGGCGCCGGTGGCGGTACGCTCGACTTGCAGGATGTGAGCAGCCCGGCTGCTGAAACCGTCACAGCGCCCAGCAATACCGTTTGAGTCAGATGCTTCATCATGTAGCCTCTTCAGTTCAAAAGTCCTGCTGCGAAATCCAACTCCGCCCTGCGGCTCAGGTAGGTGTAAGTTGCGTCGGCCGCGGAGATCTCCGCTGAGGTCTCGTTCAACTGGGCTTCGTTGAGCTCCACGATGCTTCCAAGCCCGGCATTGTAGCGGTCCTGAGCGAGGCGCAAGGCCTCCCTGCTCTGCGCGACCAGGCGCGCGGTGACGTCCAGGCTCTTGTAGGCCTCGTCGGCTTGATACCACGCGTCGCGTACCTGCTCGGAGACTTCAAGCCTGAGCTCCTGCACGTCGCGAGTGCGCGCATTGGCTTCCTGCTCTGCTTCAGCGCGACGGGCCGCGAAGAGTCCACCATTGAAGACCGGGATGCTAAGGTTGAACCCGGCAGCGGCATAGTTATCGTGCAACGTGTGATCGTGATACGGAACCTCACCTGCCGTACCCAGAACATTCAGCGTTGGGTAGCTCAGCCGCTTTTCCGCTGAAGCGAACTCCTGGGCCGAGCGTTGTTGGGCCTGGACGGCTCCGAGATCGGCGCGTTGCGCTTGGGCTTGCTGCATCAGGTCGTCCGGCGTGGGTGGCAGCAAGTCAGCGGCCGGCCGCACGTCTGCCAATGGCGCGGTAACGGGTTGGGCCAGACCCATGGCCGTCGCGAGGTGCGCTCTTTGCTGCGCCACCATGCTTTGCGCGCGAACCACGGCAAGCTCCGCTTCACTCTCCAGAACATTTGCGAAGTTCACATCCAGCGTCGAGCGCAGGCCGTTTTGCGCCAGCGCGGAGAGCTGGCGAGCGAGCAAGGCCCGAGTGGCTTGCGCCGCCTGCGCGGACCGCAAGACTGCTTCCGCGCCCAGCACCTGGAAGTACGCTTCGCGGACGTTCAAGCGGACCTGCGCGCGCGTAAGCGTGGCGAGATCGCTTTGCGCTTCCGCCGTGGCCCTCGCGCTTCCAACCAGCGCGCTGGTTCGTCCGAAATCCGTTACCAGCTGCGCAAGATTAGCGCCGTAGGCGAAACGATCGGATATCGAAGAAGTTGTAATATTTCCCGCTGCTGTAGACGTATCCGTATCGGCAACTCGAACCCCCGTAGCATTGAATACAGCTGTGGGAAGGAACCCTGCGCGGGTCTCGCGGATTCGTTCCGCCGAGGCTCTCGCCCGAAGCTGAGCCGCCAGCATCCGCGGCTGATTTGCCAGTGCTGCCGCCTCTGCTGCGTCGAGGGTAAGAACCGGGGCGGAGGTGGGATTGGTGCTTTGGCTCTGCAACTGCGGCGCCACTGTGGCGTGAGGAAGCAGAGTGGCAAAGAGAAATGCCACGTATATCCTCATCAGGAGATCACCTTCTCCGATGAAGCGACATTCTTCAGCACGGTTGTCGGGTGCATCTCGACAAGGCCATCGGTAATCAGCGAGAGAAGCTCATCGCGGATGGCATCGATCTTCTCCGGGTGCTCGATAAAATAAATCACGGTCGGCAGATGAAGGCCAGCCACATCGCCCGCGCCCAGGGTATGGAGATGACGGTGCGCTCCGAATCCTGCAGAGGCCTGGAACACGGTTGCACCCTCAACCCCGGTTTTCTGCAAGAAAGCGAGGATGTCGTCCACTAAGAAGCCGCCCTTCGCTCCTGTGTCGCGATTGAGATGGATCGTCACCTTGACGGCCGGTCCATTTTCCAGCATCGTGTGAATCTCCTTTTCGGCGGAACGAGAAGCGTTATCGGGAAGCGACTGTTTGTTCGCCGGGTAGAACCTCAAGCAGTGCCGTGCTGTGTTTCCAGACTCTGGGAGAGGTCCGCAACGAGACCAACGTGAGCGTGGAAGGAGCGGCCGCAGAGCCAAACTGTGTAGCCGATACATTCGTAAAACCGTATAGACCGCACGCGGACGCAGAGTAAATGCCGACCGATACCTCCACATCGCTCCCATCGCAACGCCCGTTGGGGACCAGGTGGGCGTAAATGCCGCTGCGCTTGTTGTACGCCACGACATCTCCATCCATGTTGCGCACCTCAGACTGCGACGGGATCAGTTGATCCCCGCCGATCTGCGTGATCGTCGCGAGAGAATCGTAATCGGTGGATTGCGGTTCGCGCGCTCCCCAGCTCGAAAGCGGATCGGCCATGGCACGGACGGTCACGTCCAACGGCAACGTCGCACCCGCAACTTCCAGGGAGTCGAACCGGATGGAAAGCTCCGACGGCTCCTGGTGGGCATACGGGGTTTTGTTGTAGACGAAAACCTTAGCCGCAACAACATGTCCTGTGACCCTGGCGCCGCTTGGAATCACAGATCCATTGGCCAGACGGACCTGCTGCTCCGTCTTCGCCCGCACAATGTCCCCGGCGTGAGCGTCATTGGCGCTGACCGTGTTCGTGAATGCGATGGGAAGAATCGTGCGAGCTTGCAGGGCTGGGGCCGCTGGGGCGGGACGACCGCTCTGGGCCAGTGCAACGGATGACGACAGCAGCAGAGTGACGAGCACTCCTCGGTTCAACATGGGCACCTCCATCACCAAGCACGCTTGGCTGATGAAAGTGAACCATTTCGATTCCTTACATTACCTTACAAGTTTCTGACATTTGGAGAAGACCCCTTGTCTGCCGGGCTGCCCTGAGGAATCATGGATCCGGGAGCAGATACTCGCATGGCGCCGGCGCGTTCGAAGATCCTGATTATTGAGGACGATAGGAGGATGTCCGCGGCCCTTGTTTCGGGAATTGAGGCTGCTGGATATGAGGTGAACGCCGCCTGCTCCGCGGAAGAGGGGTTCTTCCTGATCCACAGTACGCTTCCGGACTTACTGCTTCTGGACCTCACTCTTCCTCAACGCAATGGCCTGGACGTATTGAAACAAATCCGCCACGAGGGCATCGACGTCCGCGTTCTCATCCTCACGTCGCACAACACCGTGGAAGACCGGGTTGAAGGCCTGAAGACGGGTGCAGATGACTACCTGGGCAAGCCGTTTTCCTTCCCGGAATTGATGGCGCGAATCGATGCCCTTCTGCGCCGGTTCTTGCCGGTGAACCCAGCCAGTTCTATCGCCATCGGCGATCTCGCGATCGACACCAGAACGCGCTTGGTCGCAAGAGAGGGTGTGCCGCTGGAGCTGACCGCGCGGGAGTTCGATCTGCTTCTATATCTTGCGGAGAATAGAGGACGGACGGTCTCTCGCGAAATGCTGGCCCGCGACGTTTGGCTTGAAACCTCTCGCTATACCCCGATCGACAACGTGATCGACGTCCAGGTAGCACGCCTCCGCAAGAAGGTGGATGATCCATTTGCGGTGAAGCTGCTCCAGACCGTACGCGGTCTCGGCTTCAGCTTGAGGGAGCCGCGACCTTGAGGCTTCCGGCGGCCATGAATTTGCGCACCAGGTTGACCCTCTGGTACGTGGCGGTTTTGGCGGTACTGTTGCTGATTTATGCGGCACTCGTTTTTGTGTTTCAGTACGCCGTTCTCACCCGGCAACTGGAGCATGACGAGGTGCAGGATGTCGTTACCGTCGAAGGCCTGCTGTATTTCGATACGCGGGGCGTGCTGCAGCTTCATCAGGATTATTACTCCCGGCCTCAATCTCACCTTCTGGTCGATCGATTGATGGAAGTCCGCGACCTCTCCGGCAAGGTCCTCTATCGCAGTCCTACTTTGAAGGGCATGGCGTTGGGTGGCCCGAACCGAAGCGGTGAAGGCGACACCGGCTTCGATGAACGCGTCGTTCGCCTGCAGGACGGCTCTCGCGTTTTTCTCGTGAGTCACATCCATGCGATGCAGGAGCACACCCTGCTTATTCGCCTGGGGTATAGCCTCGCCCCCCTGCGTGCCCGGATGACTCAGTTTATGAGCCTTCTCATCATCGCGATTCCTTTGGCCCTGTTGCTCGCCGGCGCCGCGGGTCAAGTGATCGCGCGCCGAGCCCTGCGTCCGCTGGACAGGATGACAAACCGCGTGGAAGGCATTACGGCAAGCAACCTGAGCCAACGGCTGGAGATCCCGAATCCTGACGATGAGCTGGGTCAAATGGCGAGGGTGTTCAACCATTTGCTGGATCGCCTGGAACAGGCGTTCCTCCAGCTCAAGCGCTTTACTGCTGATGCGGCCCACGAGCTGCGTACGCCCCTGGCGTCGCTGCGAACGGTTGGAGAGGTCGCGTTGGAAGGCGACCAGGGCGAGGAAGCCTATCGCAAAGCACTCGAAGACATGCTGGAGGAAAGCTCGCGCTTGAGCGAGACCATTGATAACCTTCTTCTGCTCAGCAAAGCAGAGATCACCCAACCGGGAGCCGAGCACACCACCTTCATCGTGGCGGATCTAGTAACCGAAGTGCTGAATCTGCTTGAAGTCGTCATCGAGGAAAAACAGGTGAAGGTGCTTCAGGAAGACGAATCCGCGGGCCGAGTCGCAGTCCACGCCAACCGCACTCTACTGCGTATTGCGGTCCTGAACGTGCTACACAACGCCCTCAAATATTCGCCCGACCATTCCATTTTGAAGATCGCGTATTCGCGTTTGCAAGATCCTGAGCCCAAATTAGTCATCGCCATCGAGGACCAGGGGCCCGGCATTGCAGCCGGCGAGCACGGAAAGGTGTTCGAGCGATTCTTCACCAGCAGCGCTTCCGCGACCGCTTCGCAAAGTGGCGCCGGGCTCGGTCTGTCCATCGCCAAGCTCGTTGTCGACCGGCTCGGCGGCACTATCAGCTTCGATCCGCAGGTACGGTATGGAGCCAGATGCGTGATTGAGCTAAACCACACGGAGCAAACCGGCCCTTTCAACTAGGAGCTTGTTGAAAAAGCACCTGGGATGTCCGCGAGGCAAGTACGAAATCCGCAATCAAAGCGGGTTTCGCGAAGCTA
>CAXUIM010000161.1:0-9307 GCA_964250885.1 uncultured Acidobacteriaceae bacterium
ATGATCGTCAGCATCCGCAAGAGCTATGCCGGCCACGCGCGCAAGGTGATGAGCGGAATCTGGGCTATGGGACAGGCGATGTTCACCAAGTGCGTGATCGTCGTGGATGAGGATTGCGACGTCCAGGATCTGGCCGAGGTCACCCTGCGCGTGACCAACAATATCGATCCGGAGCGGGATATCCAGTTCACCCTGGGTCCGGTGGACTCGCTCGATCATGCTTCGCGGCTGCCCAACTACGGCAGCAAGATGGGCATTGACGCGACGCGGAAGTGGCCGGCCGAGGGATTCAACCGGGAATGGCCGCGGATGCTGACAATGCCCGAGGAAGTCAAAGCGCGCGTGGCGGCGATCTGCAAGGGTCTCGGCATCTGACCCAACGGCGGGTTCGATTGCGCCGGACGATATACTTCCCAGGGGCGCGGCAGCGCAAACGATTGCAGGCAGGAGACAGGTTTGGCGACGGCGGAGATTGGGATCATCGGCGGCAGCGGTCTGTACAACATGGACGGGTTGAGCGATGTGCGTGAAGAGGCGGTGGAGACACCGTTCGGCAAGCCGAGTGAAGTATTCGTGCTGGGCAAGCTCGAGGGCCGCGCTGTAGCCTTCCTGGCGCGGCATGGCAAGGGTCATCGTATCCTGCCTAGCGAGCTGAACTTCAGGGCGAACATCTACGCCATGAAGAAGCTCGGCGTCACCAGCATTCTGAGCGTAAGCGCTGTCGGGAGCCTGAAGGAGGAGCACAAGCCGACCGACTTCGTGATTCCCGACCAGTTCATCGACCGCACCTTCGATCGCCAGGCCACCTTCTTCGGCGACGGTGTGGTGGGCCATGTGGCCTTCGGCGATCCGGTATGCGCGGTGTTGACCGAGGTGTTGGCCCGAGCCTGCCAGGAGGTGGGTGTGGTGGGCAAACGCGGCGGGACTTATGTGTGTATCGAAGGGCCGCAGTTCTCCACTCGCGCGGAGTCCAATCTGTATCGCAGCTGGGGCGCCGATGTGATCGGTATGACGAATCTGCAGGAAGCCAAGCTGGCCCGCGAGGCGGAGATCAGTTATGCGACTCTGGCCATGGTGACCGACTACGACTGCTGGTTCGAGGGTCATGATGCGGTCACAGTGGAACAGGTGATCGCGATCATGCACCAGAACTCCGGAAACGCGCGGAAGGTGGTCAAGGCCGCGGTGCGGCGAATGCCCCGGGATCTGAGTTCCAGTCCCGCGCAGAGCGCGGCTCGGTTCGCGATCATGACGGATCGCGCGATGATTCCCGCGGCGACCCGGGAAAAGCTGGATGTTCTCTTCGGGAAGTATTGGTAGACGCGCGTCGCCGGCAGCCGGCAGGGCAGAGGCACGGGCACAGAACGCGACAGCAGCGGCAGAAGCAACTCAGCGCGGCAAAAACTCAGCGCAGGAAAACAAGCGGTGCAGGAAAACAAGCGGCGCAGGAAAACAAGCGGCGCAGGAAAGCGAGCAGGCGGCAAAGAGAATGGCGATATTGGTTGTGGGTTCGGTGGCGTTCGATTCACTCGAGACGCCGAGTGGCCGGCGGGAGCGTGTGCTGGGCGGGGCGGCGACACACTTCGCCCTGGCTGCCAGCTTTTTCACCGATGTGCGTGTGGTGGGCGTGGTCGGCGAGGATTTTCTGCCCGAGCATGAGGCCGTGCTGACCTGCAAAGGAGTGGACACGGCGGGCATTGAACGCGCGCCCGGCAAAAGCTTTCACTGGACGGGAAGCTACATGAACGATCTCAATGCGGCGGACACGCTGTCCACGGAACTCAACGTATTTGCGGAGTTCGCGCCCAAGATCCCGGCCGCGTATGAAGACTCGGAGTATCTTTTCCTGGCCAACATCGATCCGGTGCTGCAGGCCCGGGTGCGTTCCCAGATGAAGCACGTCAAACTGATTGCGGGCGACACGATGAACTACTGGATCGGCTCCCATCGCGAGAACCTGCTGAAGGTGCTTCGCGAACTGGACATTCTGCTGATCAACGATGGCGAGGCCCGGATGCTGAGCGGAGAGTCGAACGGGTTGCGCGCGGCCGAAACGGTAATGGAGCTCGGACCGAAGTCGCTGGTGGTCAAGCATGGCGAGTACGGATCGACGGCGTACTTCAGCGAGCGGGCGTTTACGCCGGCGTCGGGCTCCAGCTCCAACTCAAGGCCACGGCCGTTTCGGGCGCCCACCCTGCCGCTGGCCGAGGTTGTGGATCCCACCGGCGCGGGAGACTCGTTCGCGGGCGGATTTTTCGGGTACTGCGCCTCGCGGGGCACACTGACCCCGGAGGTGTTTCGCACTGCCATGTTCTATGGCAGTGTGATGGGCTCCTTCGCGGTGGAGCGGTTTGGCACCGAGCGGCTGCAGGCCACCACACGGGCGGAGATTGAGGAGCGATTCGCACATCTCAGGGAAACCTCGCACCTATGAAGGCGAAGCCATGGCGCGACCGCTGACCGGGAAAGGCAACCCGGAGCCAGGCAAACTTCTGCCGGCCACACCCCGCTCTCTGCCGCGGCGCCGGGGCACCTTGCGCGATAGTCCGGTGTGGGTTCCCGGCGACCCGGAGGCGGTGCGGCCCGTGGTGCGGGGCGAGACCTATCCGCTGTTCGTAGCCGGTGTGCTGCTGGCGTTTGTCGCTCTGATCGTCTGCTACCAGAAGGCATACCTGCTGCTGTATGGCGATGCCGTAGCCCACCTGGCGATTGCGCGCCGCATCCTGGACGCCAAGTGGCCGGGACTGGCGCAGCTGGGCGGCGTGTGGCTGCCGCTGCCGCATGTGCTGATGCTGCCCTTCATCATGAACATGCGGATGTGGCAGACCGGCCTGGCCGCGGCGCCCATGTCGATGCTGAGCTATGCCGCCAGCGTGGCGGGAATATGGCGGCTCTCACGGCGCACGATGCGGCTGCGCTGGGCGCTGGTGGCCACGGTCTTCTATGCCCTGAACCCCAACCTGCTGTTTCTGGCCACCACGGCGATGACCGAGGCTCTGTTCCTGGCCTTGCTCATCTGGTCGGTGGTCGCGACGATGGAGGGCATCAGCGCTCTGCGCGCGCTCGACGTGCGTACGGCCGGCGTCCGGATGCTGCTGGCCGGGCTGCTGGTGCTGGGACAGGTGTTTACGCGGTATGACGGCTGGGTCATCGGCGCCGTGATCTGGTGCTGCTTCGCCTGGGCCTTGTGGCGCAGCGGCGAGTCCGAGGAGAGCCAGGAGATGCGTCTCCGGCTGCGGCGGCCTTTTGTGGTGTTTACCGTCCTGTGCGCGGCCGGGCCGCTGCTGTGGTTCTGGTACAACGCTCACTTCGAAGGAGACTGGCTGGACTTCATGCGCGGCCCGTACTCCGCGAAAGCGATCGAGCGCAAGACGGCGCCGCCGGGCCAGCACTATCGCGGGTGGCACAACATGGGTTGGTCCGCGTTGTTCTATAGCCGCACCGCACAGATCGATGCAGCCGCGTGGGAGACGGGCTTTGGCCTGTCCGTCGCTTCGCTGTATGGCCTTTGGATCAGCTGGCGGCGGCGTGCGGTTACTGCCGTGCAGGCGCGAGGTGAAGCCTTCGCTCTGCTGCTATGGGCGCCGCTGCCGTTCTATATCTACTCGGTTGCGTACGGGTCTGTACCGATCTTCATACCGCAACTGTGGCCGCATGCGTTTTACAACGCCCGCTATGGCATGGAGATGCTTCCCGCGTTCTGCGTGTACGGCGCGCTTGCGGGCGAGCGGCTGGATACGTGGCTGCGGGCGCGGGGTGCGGGCTGGGCAAAGCTCTGCGGCCGCCTGTGGCAACCGCTGGCGATGATGCTCTGTGTCGCGAACTCCATCGCGATGATGTACCGGATCCCGCTGGTGCTGAAGGAAGGCATGGTGAATGCGCGGACCAGGGTTGCCCTGGAGCGCTCGATCGCCACATTGCTGGAGGAGCTGCCGATGAACGTACCGGTGATGATGTCGCTTTCCGCGCACGTCGGCGCCGTGCAGACGGCCGGGCGAAGCTTGCAAAGCATGGTGAGCGAAAACGACTCGCAGACTTTCGATGCCGCGCTGGCGGACCCGGCCGCCAACGCCGCGTTCGTTATCGCACTTACCGGAGATCCGGTCGCCAAGGCGGTCGCCGAGCACCCACAGGGGCTAAAGGAGCTTGAGGTGATCTGCACGACGGGACAGCCGTGCGCCAACGTCTACGAGTCACAGGTGTGGGGCGTCGGACCGCCGACCCACTCTTCCGGCGGCGCAAAGTAAGCGAGCCACGCGCACCCCGAATCCCGCATCTACTGTAATGGATGTAAATGGGATGCCGGCGAGAAAGTCCAGCCGGCTAACGATAACTTAGCCGCAGCGGCCGCTCTCCTACGGAGCCCCCGGGATCTGCGCCGTATAAGAAAAAGGAGCTTAGGGCCATGGGAATGTTTACACCGGATGTCAATACCTTGCGTGAGCTGTACATCACCAACTTGAAGCGCGCACTGAACAGCGAAAAGCAAATCGTGGAGAAGGGCTTGCCCGCCATGATCGAGAAGTCCACCAGTCCTCAACTGCAGCAGGCCTTCCGGCAGCATCTCGAGGAGAGCAAGACTCACATCTCCCGCGTGGAGCAGATCCTCGATCGCCAGAGTGGTGAAGTGGACGACGCCAAGTGCAAGGTGACCGCGACTTTGATCAGCGAGGCGGAATCCAACATCGGCGACACCGACAACGAAGGCATTCGCGACGTGGTTCTGATCGCGTCCGGCAATCAGGTGGAGCACCATGAGATGGCCGTCTACGGGACCTTGCGTACCTGGGCCCAGGTGCTTGGCGAAAGCCAGGACGCGGCTCTGCTCGAAAAGACACTGCAGGAAGAAGAGAACGCGGACAAGATCCTGACCCGGCTGTCGCAGCAGATCAACGTGGCCGCTCCCGTCGCGTAAATTCCGATCTAAAAAACATCGAAACAGAGGACCGCTGGCGAGACCGGCGGTCCTCTTCTTTTAACCTGGTTTTGCAGCGACTTTCCATTCAATTTTCCCGGCCGGAGTGGGTCGGGACGCACGGTATTCAAGCTGGATACATTCCTGCTTCAGCAGATCCCTTGTCGTGTGACAGGTAGTATTCTGGCTCGATGGTGAGCCCCGGCCACATACACTTCTCCTCGATGGAGCAGATGGTCCTATCCGGGCCCTCGGTGAAGCGTCTGCTGATGTCGTGCGCGCTCGGTGGTGTGATCGGCCTGGAGCGGGAGTGGCGTCACAAGGACTCCGGCCTGCGAACCAACATGCTGATCTGCATGGGTTCGGCGCTGTTCACCATCATGAGCGTGGTGCTGGCCGGAGACTCGACCCCGAACAAAGGGCAGGTGGCGGCCAACATCGTACAGGGCATCGGCTTCCTGGGCGCGGGACTGATTCTCCACACCAAAAATCGCGTACTGGGCTTGACCAGTGCCGCGACGGTATTCGTGGTTGCTGCCATTGGAATGACATGCGGAGCCGGACTGTACCTGGTAGCGCTGCTGGCCACGCTTCTTCTGCTGGCGGCGCTGCAGATTGTAGGTGCGGGAGAGAGCCGGCTGGGATGGAAGCGCTACCCGATGATCTATGAGGTACGTGCGGATGTGGGGTCGGTCCTGCCCCGGGATGTGGTCGGCGAGCCGCGGTCGGAGGAGTCGGCCCGCGGCGTTACCGAGGCGGAGAGCCGGATGCAGCGCGCGATCCTGCGGGTGATGGATGGCCTCGGCCAGCGGCTCACCATTCTGGATCGTGACATCATGGCGGGTGTGCAACGAGTGTCGTTCGAGGTGACGGCCACCCGCAAGACTCATTCGAAACTGCTCAGCGAGCTGCGGGCCAGCGATGCGACCGACCAGGTCATCGCCTTCCACGACAAGGAGGAGGAGTGAGCGGCATTGCCTTTGTGAAGGCGCACGCGTGCGGAAACGACTTCCTGATCCTTGCAGAGCCGGCGGCGGCGGGCAGGCATGCGGCCCTGGCGCGCCGTCTGTGCGCGCGGAATACAGGCGTGGGCGCCGACGGCATCGAGTTTCTGGATCGGCGCTCCGATGGAACCCTGTTCCTGCGGCTGTTCAACGCGGACGGCAGTGAGGCTGAGTTGAGCGGCAACGGGACTCGCTGCGTGGCCGCGTGGCTGGCGGCCAGCGAGGGGCGGGAGCAGGTCTCGCTGGGGACCCATGGAGGCGTGAGGATCTGCCGCGTGATTCGGCGGGAGCCACCGGCTCAGCGGGCGAGTCAGAGCACGGACGGGGACGATAGCAAGACGGCTGTGTGGTGTATCGAATGCGGTATGGGAGTACCCCGCGTGATGCCGCGCACCATCGAAGCTGCGGGCGTAGCGGGTACGATTGAAGGCGCCATGGTCAACGTCGGGAACCCGCACTTTGTACTCTTCACGGATCGCGACGACTTCGGCAGCCACGGGATGAGCTGGCAGGATTTAGGCGCAAAGATCAGTGTCGATCCTCTGTTTCGCTTCGGCACGAATGTGGAGTTCGTGCGCGTGCTGGCAGCGGATGAGATTGCGTTCCGCATCTACGAGCGCGGCTGCGGACCGACCAGATCGAGCGGCACGGGGACGTGCGCGTCGGCGGCCGCCGCCATGAGCTTGCGCGGAGCCGCTCGTGAACTGACCGCACTGGCGCAGGGCGGTGCCCAGCAGGTGGCATGGCCCGACGCGCGCAGCGAGATGCTGTTGACCGGACCGGCCGAGATTGTCTGCCGCGGCGAGGTGGAGTTCGCCGTATGAGAACGGTTGCCGTGCAAGGATTCTCTGCGATCTGCGGTGCGGGTTGGTGACGGCGGAGCGTGGGTCCCCGATGCGATTGAAGCAAGGCAGTCGCGTGGCCGTGGTGTCGCCCGCCAGCGCGGCTCAGCCAGAGCTGGTGGAGCGCGGCTGCGCCCATCTGCGGGCGTTCGGATACGATCCGGTGGTGATGCCGCATGCCCTGGCGCGGGGGCCGCTGTACTACGCCGGCACGGCCGCGGATCGGGCCGGTGATCTAGAGGCGGCCATTGCGGACGCGACGATCGATGGTGTGCTTTGTACGCGTGGTGGCTGGGGCTCGGCGGAGCTGCTGCCGCTGCTGGACGCGCAGACCTTCCGGGACCATCCCAAGGTGTTCGTGGGGTATAGCGACCACAGCTCTCTGCATGCATGGATGTGGAATGAGTGCGGCATGACGACGTTCTATGCACCTATGGTGGCCGCAGACTGGTCCCGTGAACAGGGTGTGGACCAGCGGACCTGGCGTGCGGCCTTGGAGCGCAGCGGCGCCTGGAGCGTTGGCCCGCGGGATGGCCTGCGTGTGCTGCGCGCCGGTGAGGCGGAGGGCCGGCTGCTGGGCGGTTGCCTCTCGGTCCTGGAGACGGGCCTGGGAACGCCCTGGGCTCTGCGCATCGAAGAGCCCTGCGTGCTGTTCCTGGAGGATATTGCGGTGAAGCCATATCAGTGGGACCGCATGCTGCAGCACCTGCGCTTCGCCGGGCTGATGGAGAACGTTCGCGGCCTGGTGCTCGGCGATATGAGCGCCTGCGTTGAGGAGAGTGAGATGAAGCTGATGGAGGAGGCCTGTATGCACGCTCTGGGGGCGTTTCGCGGACCCGTGGCGGTCGGCTTGCGGTGTGGACATGTTCAGGGTGGCAACCGGTCGTTGCCGCTGGGCGTCTGGGTGAAGATGAGCGGGGCGGAGTTGACCCAGTGAGCGCCCGGCATGTGCACCTGATCGGGATCTGCGGGACGGCGATGGCGTCGCTGGCCGGGATGCTGCGCGCCCGTGGCCATCGCGTCAGCGGTTCGGATATGGCGGCCTATCCACCGATGAGCGATCAGCTGCGCGCGATGAATATTGCGATTCGCGAGCCGTATGCCGCAGGCAATCTGGATGCGAACGGCACAGAGCCGATTCCGGATCTGGTGGTTGTCGGCAATGCGATCTCCCGCGGCAACCCGGAGCTGGAGCGCGTCCTGGACGAGCGCATTCCGATGACTTCCATGGCCGCGCTGATTCACGAGGAGTTCCTCATCGGCCGGGAGCGGCTGGTGGTGTGCGGAACCCATGGCAAGACCACCACGACCAGCATGCTGGCCTGGATCTATGAAGTGGCCAGCCGGGAAAGCGCCAGCGGGAATGCCGCGGACGGAAGTCTGGCCGCGCGCTGGAAGCCCTCTTTCCTGATTGGCGGGGTGGCGGAAAACTTCGGCTCCAGCTTTCATGTGCAGGAGGGAACGCGGCCTTTCATTCTGGAAGGCGATGAGTATGACACCGCGTTCTTCGACAAGGGTCCCAAGTTCCTGCACTACTTTCCGGACACTGCGATCCTGACGCACGTCGAGTTTGACCACGCGGACATCTACCCCGATCTGGAAGCGGTGAAGACGGCATTCAAGCGAATGGTCAACCTGATTCCGCGGCGCGGACGGCTGATCGCGTTCGACGGCAGCGACACGGTCACCGAGTGCTGCGCCGGGGCCTTCTGTGCCGTAGAGCGCTATGGGTTTGCGGCGGACTCGCGCTGGCAGGTGCGCGACCTGCGCCAGCGCGGGCTTGTGACCCGCTGGACGCTGCGGCGCGATGGCCAGGAGTTCGCGCACCTGGAGTTGCCGATGGCCGGCGAACACAACGCGCTGAACGCCACGGCGGCGGCGGCGCTGGCGGCCGGGCAGGGAATTTCCGCGGACCGGATTGCCGCTGCGCTCTCCAGCTTCAGGAGCGTGAAGCGCCGCCTGGAGGTGCGGGCCGAGATCGCGGGTGTGACCGTCATCGACGATTTCGCCCACCATCCCACGGCGATTCGCGAGACCTTGCGGGCGCTGCGCTCGGCCTATCCCGGGCGCCGGCTGTGGGCGGTGCTGGAGCCGCGCTCGAACACCTTGCGCCGCAACGTCTTCGAGCATGAACTGGTAGAGTCGCTGGCGCTGGCCGACGAGGTGGTGCTGGCCAGTGTCTTCAAGAGCGAGGCCATTCCCGAAGCCGAGCGCATGGTCCCTGAGCATGTGACCGCGGCGCTGGGCGGGCGCGGTGTTCCGGCGGTGTTGTGCGCGGATGCAGAGGCCATCGTCGCCGAGTGTGCGCCCCGGATGCGCGAGGGCGATGTGGTCGCGATTCTGTCCAATGGCGGCTTCGGCGGAATTTATATCAGGCTGCCGGAGGCCCTGGCGAAGATTTCTGAAGCTGTCGTTAGCTGAAGGAAGCTTCGTCATTAACGTAGAGCATTTTCGCTTTTACTGTGAACTGGAATCAGGCGTGCAGCGTCGTTTTTTTTGGGAAAAACGACATTGAGGCCGGCGGCTTCGGTCTACACCTAAAGCAA
>CAXUIM010000162.1:0-3471 GCA_964250885.1 uncultured Acidobacteriaceae bacterium
AAGGGCACGGCCACGCGCAAGGAGGCGAGCATCCCGGCCTGTGTCACCGATTCGCTGACAGCGATCTTCTATACCCAGTCGCAGCCGCTCAATGTTGGGACGACCGTCTATTTTCCCCTGGCTGATTCCATGCGCACCGTGACGGTGGGGATGAAAGGTGAGGACCGGGAGGAGATGAAGACACCCGCCGGCGCCTTTCAGACCATCAAAGTACAGGCGACAGCCGATGAGGGTGTGGTGAAGAACCGGGGCAGCATCTGGATCTGGTACACCGATGATGCCCGTCATATTCCAGTGCAGATGCAGGCGCGGCTCTTCTGGGGAACTATCACATTTCACCTGCAGTCCATCGAATTCAAATGAACCGCTGGCCGGTTGAGCCGCACTCCGTGATTGAGGAAGAGAGACGAGGCAAGATGAGCGAAGAGGAATTGCAACACCAGCAGGGAAATCCTGACGAGCAGGAATTCGAGGACGAGCCGGAAAATTTTGTTACGATCGCCACCTTCCCCGAGCCCATGGAAGCCAACATGGCGCGCATGGCTTTGGAGTCGGCCGGAATAGACGTTTTCCTGCAGGGAGAGACCGCCAACAGTCTGCTGCCGGTGGCGTTTATCTCGCAGCTGCAGGTGCGCCCGGAAGACGAGGCCGCGGCGCGCCGTGTACTGGACGCCTTTACGGACGCTCCGGCATCGCTGGAGTCGGTTACGGCCGCGGAGATCGCCGATGAGGAGCCGGGCGTTTGATCCTGGGCGGCGCTGGCCCGCGCCTGGGATTGAGAGCCGCCGGACTTGCATTTCTATGCCGGCCGTCGCGCCGGAGTTGAATTGCCCGGTGCATTGCATGTAAGTTGGTCGTGGCGTCTCGGGGGAAGCCGGAATGGCCGGCCTGAGGCATGTATCACGTTGCGCCAGGTCACCGGGAACTACGGTCGAGCGGCTCCCAAACCCGGTCCAAGGTCAGAAAAATCAGGTTTTCCCGCATCCGGAGTGGAGACCACAACCGGCTGCACGAAAGAAGGATGACTATGAAGATCGTGAAACGCAAACTCTCTGCGTCGAGCGTCGCCCTGGCGCTCTTGTGTGCAGTGCCTCTCTTCGCACAGGCTCCTCCTGCCACCATCCAAGGAAAAGTCCTCAATCCTGTCGGTCAGCCGCTGACCACTGGCAGCGTGGAATTCACCAAAGACAAGACCACTCCCTTCAAAGACGAGAAGTTCACCAACACCGTTCCCATCGACGGCAGCGGTAACTACAAGGCCGACGGCGTCACGCCGGGAGATTACTTCGTGTACATCGTCCAGGACGGCAAGCTGGTGGACCGTCAAGACCTGACCGTCAAGTCCGGTGAAAACCAGACTCTCGACTTTGACATGACGCGCGCCGCATACATCAACGGCATGACCCCGGAGCAGAAGAAGCAGCTCGAGGAGTACAAGCAGAAGAACTCCGCGGTGGTGTCCGCCAACCAGGTGATCGCCAAGCTGAACGCCACATTGAAAACGGTGCGGGCAGACCTGACCGCGGCCGCTCCCACCAAGGGCGATGTGACCGCCGATATCACCAGTATGAAGCAGGCGGTTGACGCCAAGCCCGATGTGGGCCTGTTGTGGATTACGTACGGCGACACGCTCCAGGCTCAAGGCGACCACCTGGCCGCGGATGATAAGAAGGCGAGCAAGGCTCCGACGTCCGACGATGCGGTCGTAAAGATGTACAGCGATGCAGCCGATGCATACAAGAAAGGCGTTGACGTGGATTCGACCAGCAAGAAGCCGAATCCCGAGCAGGATGCGATCGCCGACAACCAGATGGGCAATGCGCTGGCCAAGGCCGGCAAGATTCCTGACGCGACAGCTGCGTTCGAGAGCGCTGTGAAGATAGACCCCTCGAAAGCGGGCATGTACTACAACAACGAGGCGGCCATCGAATTCAATGCCGGGCAGAACGAGCCCGCGCTGGCAGCGGCGGAGAAAGCCATTGCAGCCGATCCGAACCGGCCGGATCCGTACTTCATCAAGGGACAGGTATTGATCTCGAAATCCTCCTTCGACGCCAAGACGCAGAAGCTGCAAGCCCCTCCAGGGTGCGTCGAAGCCTACGAGAAGTACCTGGATCTGGCACCCAATGGAGCCCAGGCGCCGCAGGTGAAAGAAGTGTTACAGAGCCTCGGCGAGAAGATTGACACCAAGTACAAGGCCGGTAAGAAATCTTAAACGTCTCTGGACGGCACCGCCCCTTGACCGGTCCGTAGATATACCGCAATCGTTTTTCAAGGCAATACGGGACGCCCTGGTGGAACATTCGGCCAGGGCTTTCCTGTCTGCGGACCGTTCTCCTGTTGCTTAACGACGGGTCCATTGTGCAAGTAGTTCTTTCCCCTCGATGGAAGCGCCATGGGACCCAAAGCTTCCCTCACAGCTGAAGGATCAACGCACTCACGAGAGTTGGCGGCCCTGCAAAGAATCCTGAGCTTCGAGGCAGCGTTGGCTGAGGTTCTGGAGCAGGCTCGCGGCCTCGTGGAGGAGCGCAGGGTGCAAATCGTGCCGCTTCTAGAGGCCACCGGTCGTGTCCTGGCGCGGCCGCTGAGCGCCGAGCGGGACCAGCCTCCCTTCGACCGATCCACGCGGGATGGCTTCGCTGTGCGCTCCGCCGATCTGAGCGAAGGCAGCCGGAAGCTGCGGGTAGTTGGCTCCCTTCGTGCCGGGGAACTCTGGCGCGGCCGGCCTCTCGCGCCGGGAGAGACGATTGAGATCATGACCGGAGCGCCGCTGCCGGAAGGCGCCGATGCCGTGGTGATGCTGGAGCATGTGCGCCGCACGCCGGAGTCGCTGGTCGTTGATCCGGAGCGTTTCCTCCGCTCCGGAGAAAACGTCGTGCGGCGCGGCGCGGAGGCACGCGCCGGCGATACGCTGCTCCCGGCCGGACGAGTGCTGCATGCGGCAGAAGTTGCCGTCGCCGCAAGCTGCGGTTGTGGGCAGATGGACGTCCTGGAACGGCCCGAAGCCGCCATCGTCGCGACGGGTGATGAGTTGGTCGAGCTGGATCAGCAGCCGGAGCCCTGGCAGATCCGCAACTCCAACAGCTATGCGTTGGCCGCGTTGGTGCAGGGCGAAGGCGGCGTGGCCCGGCAGATGCCCATCGCTCGCGATACGGTGGGCGATCTGCGCGCACGCATCGCCCAGGCCCGCGGCGCTGACCTGGTGCTGCTCTCCGGTGGAGTCTCGACGGGCCAGTACGACCTGGTGGAGCCGGTGCTGGAAGAGTTCGGCGCCGTGTTCTTTTTCACCGGCGCCCTGATCCAGCCCGGCAAGCCCGTGGTGTTCGGCCGCCTCCCAAAACAGGGAAGTGATTCTGCCCCCGAGACCTCCCGCACCCCGGGCCGCTGGACCTACTTCTTCGGGCTGCCGGGCAATCCCATCTCCACCCAGGTCTGCTTTCACCTCTTCGTGGCGCCCCTGCTGCGCGCGCT
>CAXUIM010000162.1:3571-9274 GCA_964250885.1 uncultured Acidobacteriaceae bacterium
CCATCTCCACCCAGGTCTGCTTTCACCTCTTCGTGGCGCCCCTGCTGCGCGCGCTCGGCCGCCGCACTGAGATCGCTCCGCCGTTTGTCGAAGCGCGCCTCACCGAGGACGTGGAAGGAGGTGCGGCCGTCACGCGTTTTCTTCCCGCGGAGTTGGTGGGCGCGCCGGATGCGGTGCGGGTTCGCGTCGTAAGCTGGCAGGGTTCGGGTGATGTGGCCGCCAACGCACGCGGGAACTGCTACTGCATGTTGCCCGCCGGGGTGGAACTGTTCCGGTCCGGGGAGACAGTGCGTGTCCTGTTGCGATGAAGTTCTTGATCCGCTTCACGGTTTATTCTCTGTAGAGCTTCAGAAGAAGGGCTGTATGAGTATTCGCTGCAAAAGCCGGAGCTCCCGCCGCCGGACCATCCATCCGTCTCGTGTTCCATCTGAGGGTTTCGCTTGTGAGTGAGAAACTCTCGCACTTTGACGCAGCCGGTCAGGCGCGGATGGTGGACGTCAGCGCCAAGCCGGCGAACCGGCGCGAGGCTGTGGCGCGCGCCTTCGTCGAACTGAACGAAGCGGTTTTGGCCGCACTCCCGCAGAACCCCAAGGGAAATCCGCTGGAGGTGGCCCGCTTCGCCGGCATCCAGGCGGCCAAGCGTACCAGCGAACTGATTCCCATGTGTCACCCGCTGGCCTTGAGCTTCGTCGATGTAGCGGCGACCGTGGTGGCCGGCGGCGTGGAGATTCGCGCCACTGCGGCTACCGTCTCCGGCACCGGCGTCGAGATGGAAGCGATGACGGCGGCGGCGGTGGCGGCTCTCACCGTCTACGACATGACCAAGGCTCTCGACAAGGGCATACGCATCCGCGAGGTTCTGCTGTTGTCCAAGAGCGGCGGCAAGAGCGGGGAGTATCGACGTGGGGATGAGGAAACACGGGGTTGAAGACGCCGTCTCTTCCCAGAGAAACCCGCTCACGGAATTCGCTCGCTCCACAGGCTCAGAAAAGTCGCTCTACATGACGTCTGCGAGCGTGACGGCGAAGCTGCGGGCTGGATCATGCCAGGTGCGCCGGATGGAAAAGCCGGCGCCGGTGAGCAAGGCCTCCAGTGCCGAGTCCGTGAACTTGTAGCTGTTCTCGGTGTGAATCGACTCGCCCGCCGCGAAGCGAATGCGTTTGCCGGCGAAGTGCACGGTCTGCGCTGTCAGGCTCTGCAGATGCATCTCTATGCGGCTGGCGCGCGGATTCCAGCGGGCGCGGTGCACGAAGCAGTCCAGGTTGAAATCCGCATCCAGCTCGTAATTCAGCCGGGCCAGGATGTTGCGGTTGAATGCGGCGGTCACGCCGGCGGCGTCGTCATACGCCGCCAGCAGCATGGCAATTGACTTGTGATCGCTGCC
Source organism: uncultured Acidobacteriaceae bacterium (assembly GCA_964250885.1). Taxonomy (GTDB): domain Bacteria; phylum Acidobacteriota; class Terriglobia; order Terriglobales; family Acidobacteriaceae; genus Granulicella. The sequence continues at coordinate 4,956 of CAXUIM010000162.1, forward strand.
GTCCCGGCCCGGCGCGAGGTCCGCACCCAGCAGGAGAGCGTCGCCAGGATCGAGGAGCTTGCGCAGGTTGCGTAGGATCGAGGTTGCCTCCGCGGGCGAGAAGTTGCCGATGCTGGACCCGATGTAGAGCGCCAGGATGCGATGGTTCGGCGGCCGCTCCAGCGCGAACGGCTCCGTGATGTAGTTGGCTACCCGGGGATGCACGGTAACGGCGGGAATGTGCGCGGCGATATTCTGCGCCGCTTCGTCCAGGGCCGAGGGGCTGATGTCGATCGGCTGGTACAGCACCTCCGGCTGAAGCTGCAGGGCCGACCGCAACAGGAGGCCGGTCTTGGCGGCGGTGCCCGCACCCAGTTCGGCCAGTGTGACAGGTCCGCCCATCGCAGAGAGAATTTCGTCGCCATGCGTGGTGAAGATCGCGCGTTCCGTGCGGGTGAGATAGTACTCGGGCAGGGCTGTGATCTGCTCAAACAGCCGCGATCCGCGCTCATCGTAGAAAAGCCACGGCGGGAGTGTCTTCTGCGCTCCAGGGGCGACGGTCAGGCCCGTGCTCGCCTCCTGGAGAACGGCTTCGTGGAGAACGTCATCGTGCAGAACGGCATCGTTCAGGGTATCGGTGCTTTCTATCATCAAGTGCGTACGCCTCTCAGCCTGGGAGTAGGACCGTCGTACAGGACAGCGGTTAGGATGCTTGATACGCAATATGGAGCAGACGACTGCCCGGATCATCGCCTGTCAGCCGAATTCAAGTTTCCGAGTCCAACGTTTTCCGAGTGCGGTTCTATTGATCGGCACTGGCCCCGTGACTTTGATGCGGAGCGAGTTGCGTCGGCTGCGGAGAAAAGCTTCTTAAGATCGCACCACGCTTGCCTGACATCGCACCACGCTTGCCTGACATCCAGGCTGGAGCGCCGTTCTGTTCGATGAGACTCCGCGCAACAGGAGGAGAAAGCCTCCCGGCGTGAATTCGCCAGGCGAAGGTTGGCAGCGATGTTTTTGCGATAGCGAACATGGCTTCGGCATGTAGGACCCATTTCCCAGGTCAGCGCAGGGAGGAGAGATGTCAGACGTTGAGTTCTACAGCAATAACAGGGAGACGTGCTCTCGGAGGCAATCTGCAGGGTGGCTTTTCTTGGAAAAAAACCACTTGAAATTCGCGGCCCTGGACTACAGCAACCCTGATCTTGCTTTAGCGGGCGTCGTCCTGGGCCAGTCGCAACCCGCTGAACTGCCAGCGAGTTGAGGGTGGGAAGAAGTTGCGATAGGTGGCTCGGATGTGGGTCTGAGGCGTGACGCACGATCCGCCGCGCAGCACCATCTGGGAGCTCATGAACTTGCCGTTGTACTCACCTAGAGCGCCGGGCAAGGGATGGTAGCCGGGGTACCCGGTATAGGGCGATTGGGTCCACTCCCAGACATCGCCGAAGATCTGCTGGGTCCCCGGTACAGAAGCCGCGGCCCGCGGGTGAAGGTAACCCGACTCGAGAAGATTCGCGCCAGCCGCCGCAGCTACCGGCTGCTCCGCGTTCAGGCCATTTGCCGGCGCGGGCTGTCCCCGCGGCTGCGGAGACGAGGGGGTACCGGGCGCCGCCGTCTGCATTGCGGCGAACTCCCACTCGAACTCGGTGGGCAGACGGTGTCCGGACCAGCGGGCGAAGGCATCCGCCTCGAAGAAGCTGAGATGACAGACCGGCGTCTCGGAGAGCTCGTCGATAGCTTGCCAGCCGTGCAGCGTGAAGATGCTCCAACCGCCGCGTGTGGCGGTATCCCGGCGCCAGTATTGCGGAGCCTGCCAGCCCTCGGCGCGCATGATGTCCCAGCCTTCGGAGAACCAGAGTTCAGGCCGGGCGTAGCCCTCCTCGTCAAGGAAGGCAAGATACTCGGCGCAGGTGACCAGACGCGAGGCCAGACGGAACGGCGCGATGTACACCGGATGGCGTGGAGTCTCGTTGTCGAAGGCGAAGCTCTCCAGGGAGGCCGGATCGGGTGTAATGCCGATCTCAACGATGCCCGGACGCTCCGGAGCTCCCGGCGAAAAGCTCAGCCATTCCACCGGGGGAGCAATGCTCTCGTGCTGGGCCGCATCGAACGGCTGCATCACGTAAGCGGGATGCAGCGGATTGATGAAGAAGGCGTGTTTGATGTCGGTTGCGGCCAGTTCGAGGTGCTGCTGCTCGTGCTCCAGACCGAGCGCAATGCGCCGTAAAGCCTCATCCTCCGGAGTGCGCTCCAGTAACTGCGTCAGATGGAAATCGACATGACGGCGATAGGCGAGAATCGTTTCCAGCGGGGGGCGCGAAAAGGAGGCGCGCAGCTTCTTGTCCGGCATCTCCCCCAGAGCCTTGTAGTAGCTGTTGAAGAGCCAGCGAAAGTCGGGATCGAAAGGCCTGTAGGCGGCGACGAACTCGGCCAGCACGAACGTCTCGAAAAACCACGAGGTATGCGCCAGGTGCCACTTGACGGGCGAGGCCTCCGCGCACGACTGCACCATCATGTCCTCCGGACTGAGCGGCGCGCAGAACTTCATGGTTTCCGCACGGACCGCGCGGAAGCGCGCGAGCAGCGAAGCGGCGATACCCTGGGGCTGCAGCTGAGGATGGGACGGAGTCGACATGGTCTAGCTCCTCTGCGGTTGATCCCGCAATTCCAAAAACCCTGTGTGACGCAGCTGGCAACTCGCTGGTGAGCCGGCCACTATCGGCGTGTTTTTCTCAGCGCCACTTTCGGGCAATATACTCCAGCATCCGGCCGTACTCAACCATGACTATTGATCAGGCGCGCCAGGGAAAAAGCCGCGCCGGCTGCCAAACCCCCAATCGCGACCGTCTGAAGCGCGCTCTTGACCACGTTGGAGCCGAGGGCGCTCCCCTTGACCCCACCAAAGAGGGTAAGCGCAATGAGAGTGATGATCACCGACCAGTGCAGGGCAGTGTTGATGTTGCTGAAAATGAAATAGGGCGCCAGTGGGATACCGCCCCCGGCGATATAGGAGAAAGCGATAGTCAGCGCCGAACGCAGGGCGCGGCCGGGAGCGGGTTCCTCCAGGCCAAGTTCAAAGCGCATCATGAAGTCGACGTAGGCTGCGGGGTTGGCCTGGAGCGAGCGCAGCACGGGCTCAGCCGCCTGGTGCGAAACACCGTAGTGCTCGAAGATCTGGTAGATCTCCGCCTCCTCATCGCCCGGCCGTTCAACGATCTCCCGCTCTTCGCGGCGGCGCTCGGAGGCGAAGTGCTCGCTGTCGCCGCGCGACGCCAGGTACCCGCCCAGTCCCATGGCGATCGAGCCGGCGGCGATCTCGGCCAGACCCGCCGTTACGACCAGGTGCGACGGATTGGCGACCTGGGTGACGGCCCCTGCGATCCCGGCTGCGAGCGCAAAGGGGACCGTCAGGCCGTCGGCCAGACCGATCACGACATCGCGCACCGTCTCGGAGGAATTGAAATGTATCTCACGGTGCGGGCGTGGCCGCGCGGCACCGCTTGGGGCAGCTAGGGTCGGCATAGGCAGGGCGTAGAGTTCGGTTGCAACGAGCAGGATGCCAGGCTCGCGAAATTCCTTTCGCCGGCGAGACTTCCCGACGGCATCTCCGTCTTTCATAGTAGCTTGACGCGCAGGAAGGAGGCCACATGCGAAGCAAAGCAGTGGCGGGCAGCATGTATCTGGGGCTGGTTCTGGGCCTGGCCGGTCTGGTGGTGTTTCCCACCGCCGCCTGGCAGTCGCAGGCCGCGGCGCAGGAGCCCGGCCAGCAGACGGAGGGCCGCGGTCAGTTTGCCGGGATGCAGCGCATCGGCGGTGAGGTGACGGAGATCTCCGGCGCTACCGTCACGATCAAGGCGGAAGATGGTGGTACCTACCAGATCGTCACGACGGATAACACGCGGCTTATGAAGGGTCGAGGCGTGCCGCTGAAGCTGGCCGACTTGAAGGTCGGCGACGGCGTTATGGCTGTGGGGAACCTCGACGCTCCCGCCAAGACGCTGCATGCAGCAATGATGTTCGCCACCGATGGAGCCCAGCTGCGCGAGCAGCGCGCCAATCTGGGCAAGACGTTCATCATGGGCCGGGTGGCGGCCATTGACCTGGATAACGCCAAGATGACCATCGAGCGGCCGGATCAGGTCTCGCAGACCATAGGCTTTGACGAGTCAACCTCCTTTCGCCGCGGCCGCGGCCGCCGCCGCACACGCGGCCCCGGCCGAGAGGCCACGCCCCCCCCGCCGCCAGCCCCTGCAGCCCGAGCCCAGACGGACGAGAGCATCACGCTGGCAGACATAAAGGTGGGGGATCGCGTGCGCGGTACCGGATCTCTGAAGAACGGG
>CAXUIM010000163.1:0-9253 GCA_964250885.1 uncultured Acidobacteriaceae bacterium
GGCGTGGGGTTGGAGGGCAGGGGCTGCGCCGGCGTGGGAGTGGGCTCCGGGCGTGGCGCTGCCGGCACGGGTTTGGGCTCCATGGAACGCAGCCTGTCCAGCGTTCGGTTGTCCAACTTGGGAGCGGGGCGCGGCGCAGGCCGCGTATGCGGCGAGAGAACCGGATTGGTGAGCTCGACCAGGGCCCGTTCTTTCATCACGTCCACCGGGCTGATCAGCTTCGGCGCGTGCCACAGGTAGCGAGGACCGTAGAACACCACCCAGGCGATCGCCAGCCAGATGAAAAGCGAGATGTAAATCGACTCTCGAAACCGGCTGCGGGCGCGCTCATCTTCTATAGTGTCGAGCAGCCGGATCAGCTCGTGCTCTTCCAGCTCACCATACCGGTTGGTCCGAATGCGCACCGGAGCCGCCACCGCGTGGCTCCCTGGCTCATGCGGTACGAAAGAGACTGGATCGTCCGGGCTGCTATCCGGAACTTCGGAGCTTAGATTCGCGTCGGCAGCAGCGTACTCCGGCTCATCGGCAGGGGACCGCCGGGTCCGCTGCGTGGCATCGGTCTCCGCGCGCGGCCGTTCGGGGTCCATCTGGGTGGGCGTCTGAGGCATCGGGTCTAAGTCTGTGACGGATCGAAAGCGGCTATGGTTGCGCCGTAGCCCGTTCTATTGCGCCGTGAAGCACCAGACCGAAGCGATGCTGGCCGTTTTATTCTCGCATTTACGGAGGGCTCCGCGCGTGGAGAAACTTGGTATCCCGCGTATCTTTAGATACCTGCACGAGATACCTGCGCGAGATGTCTGCGCCAGATACGGGCGCCAGATACGCGCGCCCGATGCCCCTCACCAGACATTCTCGCCGACGCGCGCTCCGCCGGCGGCGCTGCCGCTGGATTCACCTTTCCGCAGCGCCTGCTTCCGGTATCCTCTCAGGATGGACTCCCCTGCTGCGCTGTCCGGGCGCACCGCAATCGTCATCACTGCAAGTGATCGTTGCTACGGCGGTACCCAGGCGGATCTCTCCGGGCCGGCGGTTGCGCGTCTGCTTGCCGAGGCGGACGCCGAGGTGCTCGAGGTCATCGTCGTTCCCGACGAGCAGGATCGACTCAGCGCCGTGCTGCGCGAATCAGCCCACCGCGCCGCCCTGGTCGTCACGACGGGAGGCACAGGCGTGGCTGCGCGGGACATAACCCCTGAGGCCACGCTCGCCGTATGCGATCGCCTGGTGCCCGGCATCGCGGAGCTGATGCGTCAGGAGGGCCTGAGACAAACTCCCTTCGCCGCCCTGGGACGCGGCGTCTGCGGTATCTCCGGCCGCGCCCTGATTCTGAACCTGCCGGGTAACCCCGCGGGCGCGGAAGCTTCGCTGCGCACAGTGCTGGCGCTGCTGCCGCATGCTCTCGACCTGCTCAACGGACGAACCTCACACCAGGATTGAGGCGGCAGGAGCTTGTCAGGACCTGGCTGAGATCGCGGCGTGCTGGAGCATGTCCCTGCCGGAGCCACAGCGGAGCCTGAGAGTCGGTGGCCCTTGTTCCCAGAGAAAACGGCGCCTAAACACCATGGTCAACTCCACGGCAGGAGGAGATCTGCTCGCGGCCGATGCCCGGCTTGCCTATCGGAGCTCCCCTTTGGCGATAGAGCCGTATCAGGGTTGCTATACCCAGGGCTGCGGCTTTCAAGTCGGTTTTTGCCATGGGAAGCCACCCTGCACGCTGTTCCCGAGAACCACGGTACCTTGTCAGTGCTCTAAGATAGGGACTCGTGATCATTGGACCCATCGCGCTCTTCCACAAGCTCTCCGTTACATTGCTGACGGTCCTGAAGCCACTGGGAGTTTGGGGCGTCGGCGGCATCGCCTTGATCGACTCCGCGCTGATTCCCATACCCGTTTCCATGGACGGTGTGGTGATCGGCTACGTAGCCGCGAATCACCAACGCTTCCTGCTTTACAGCCTGATGGCAGCCGCCGCGTCGGCCCTGGGATCGCTGGTTCCTTTCTTTATCGGCCGCGCCGGCGGCGAGATCTTCCTCCTCAAGCGGATCAATCGTGAACGCTACGAGCGTATCCGCGACCGCTTCGAACACCAGGAGTTTTTTGCCATCATGCTTCCGGCGATGCTGCCGCCGCCGACCCCGCTCAAGCTGTTCGAGTTTGCCGCAGGGGTCTTCGAAATGAAGCCCGTCACGTTCGTTCTGGCAATCTTCTGCGGCAAGCTTACACAGTTCCTGGTCTGCTCCGTGCTGACGATATGGTTTGGCCCGGCATTGCTGCACAGTACCCGCCGCATGATTCATCATCACCTGGACGTAGCGATCGGCGTCGCTGTGGCCATCGCGCTCTGGATCATCATTTACACGGTGCGCAAGATATTCGACCGGCGCAAAGGCGTGCCTTTGCCGGTGGAAGATGAGGCCTGAAGGGCAGAATGGGCATGCTTTTGGGGCGCGGTCCCGCGGTGGAGAGGCCGCAGCCGTCAGTTACCACTTGAGCAAAAGCATTCCTTGAGCAAGCAGATCTCCAGAGCCAGAAGGTTCCCGGAGCAGCAAGATTCCTCATTCCAGCACGCCGGCTGCCCGGGACAGGAACGGTAAGGCCGGCCTTGAGCCAGGCTAGGCCATTTTTGCTTTAGGTGCAGACCGAAGCCGCCGACCTCAACGTCGTTTTTCCCCGAAAAAACGACACTGCACGCCTGATTCCAGTTCACAGTAAAGCAAAAATGCTCTAGGCCGCTGGCTGGTCAGCCGCCCGGGTCGTCTCCACCAGACGCGCGGCCCACACCGGCAGACCGAAAAACGCACCCGCGAACAGAGCCGTCGAGATCAGATCGTTTCCGTAAAACGGCAGACCCGCCGCGTAGCAACTGGCCAGGCCGGCGGCGCTGTGCGGATACATCGCCGACTCAGCCCACACCATGAAGTTCGTCAGGAGGAAAAAGCTGGTCGCCGAAGCCAGGACGCCACCAGCTACGCGGAGCAGGGTCGTCTTCCGCAAAAGTCCGCTGCCGAGCAGGCACACCGCCGCATACCAGGTCCAGGTCACGAAATACTCCTGGACATGAAAGGGATAATGGTAGACCCGGGTGGTGAGATAGACATCCATCAGCCCCATCACGGCTACCGCCAGCACAAACTGCCACCGCGGCCGCCGGGAACCGAAGAACAGCAAACCCGCGCCAACCATCGTGAAGTTGTACGCGATGCCGTGGAACATGTGCGGAAGCAGCCGGCTGAGTGCAGCTAGAAACAGAATGAGGAGCGCAATCATTGTGGTTGGCCTTGGAAAGCGGAGCCGCAGCTCCTGGAGCGAGTATACGTGATCCCGACGCGGCCCCGCGTTCCGGGGGTATGGCGCGAAGCCGGTCTGAAACCAGGAATCACAGAGCCATTTTCCTGAAGCAACGGCCTCGGATCCGTCTCCGACCGCGTCGGGACTGCCCTACCGCCCGGCTCTGTCGTCCATGGACTCGCTCACGACCCGGTTCGCGGAGTCCAGCACGACGGATGCAGTGAGTGGAGTGCTCCCACTCCGGTGCAGCAGCGGGATCTCTCCCATGAAGCGCGGATCCCGGAAGGTCACCACGGTCAGCCCCGATGTCCCGCTGCTCGGATCAGCCACGCTCTCATCGGCCGGAGTCACCGTAATGAATGGCATGGGAGACCAGTTCATATAGAAGCGTCCCAGCCCGCTCGCCTCAGCGGCCCGTACGACAGGGCTGCGAGCGGGCTTCGGCTGGAGCGTCTCTCCCGGATGTACGGTCTGGTCGTGTGTGTCAATTTCGGCGAGCTGATAGACGGGGCCGAAGTCGATCACCACCGGCCAGCGGAACGGACTCAGGGGATCGGGACTGGCGAGTGCCCGCTGCGCGGACAGGTAGGTGACCGGAGGCTGCGCAGGCGCCAGCGCGGCGTCCGCGCCTGGCGAACCGGGGTTCGACGAACCAGTGGAAGAGCTCTGGGCAGAAGCTGCGGTGTTTTGGGCGGAACTACCGAGGCCCTGCCCGGGATCCGCGAGGCTCTGGGCCAGCGCCAGTTGCGTGGCGCGGGAGTGTTCTACAACACGCAGCGCCCACAAAGCCAGGACTCCAACCAGCGCCGCGCTCGCCCAGCTCCGGCCGCGGAATGGCTTACGCCGCACTCCAACCTCCGAGCTCACCAGGCCAAAGAGCCAGGGTGCGATCAATCCTGCCAGCAGCATGATGAACAGCAGCGGGTCGAAGATGAAGACGATTGAGGCGGCGTACCAGTGGGAGTTAAACGGATAGAACGGCCGCAGGCCGTAGTTGTTGGTGTAGTCCAGGAGCAGATGGCTGAGCAACGCCAGCAGAGCCAGCCCGCATAGCGTTCCCCAGCGGACCGGCGCTACGGTCAACGGTTTGTTGACGTGCTCGGTGTCCTGTGGGCCAGGAGAATGGTGTGGATCCGGCTGGGTTTTTCGCCGGCGGCGCAATCGCCAGCGGTGCACTCCATAAACCGCCGCAACGATAAGGGCTGCCTCGAAAGGCAGCCCCAGGAAAGTATGTGTGATGCCGCGGTGATGCTCGAAACCCGCCACCGGCCCGCGCAGACCCCAGAGGGTATCAATATCGGGAAACTCGGCGGCCACCGCCATGGTAAAAGTGGCGTAGGCGGCGCGTCTGTTCAGGCCGCACCGCGCCAGGCATGTACCGGTGAGGATGTGGGTGACCGGCTCCATGCATGCAGACTAACGACGCATGCCGACCGAGTGAAAGGACTGTGCGGGATCCAGAACCGCTTCAGACGACGTAAACGCCAGCTCCGCCTGTTGGCGCTTTTGTCTCTCCCGCGCGATTTTGGAAGAGAGCGCAAGCACCTTCAATTCCGCGGGCTGCATCCTGTCGGGCCCGAAGCCCGAGAGGACAACAGAACCGCCCGGGTCTCCAAGCGCCTCGGCAATCCGATTCCAGACGAAGAAGGGTGAAGTAGTCGGCAGCATCACCATCTTGCGTTCCGACTCCGGCATCGCCAAGTACACGCCCCAGACCGTCAAAGCGGCCACAGAGCCGAATGCGCCCAACACGCAACCCGGAGAGTAGAGTGAGTGAGCCGTCCCGGTCGAGCACCATGCAGCTTGCACCAGGCTGGTGGTCGCAAGGACCCCGAGGCCGAGAGTCACACCAAAGACGCGGCTGCGAAACGTAAGTCCCAGCGGACGAACCGCAAAGCAGACAAAGAGAAGCAAGCAGAGCGTCAACACGTTCGTTCCCTGGTGGCTTCTTTCGACAAGCAGGAGATACGCCGAACTGCCCCCGTCGTGGGGTACGAAAGCAAAACTCGCGGTCAGGACTCCGGACACCACCAGCACCCACTTGAAGATAAGTGAGCCAAACCGCTGCAAGCCCTGAAGAGGCTTCATCGCCAACTGGTAAATCGCGTAAAGAATCGCGACCGAAAGCACGGCTTCAAGTATGAAGTCGCCCCAGTATGAATAAAAAAAGGCGTTATATCCAACCCGAAGCGGGATCCCCATCTCTTTTCTAAAGAAGAGCACAGGAATGGTGATTGCTAAGTAGAGAATCTTCGCGGCTATAAGAGCGGCAAGCCACCGAAGATCACGCAGTGAACTTTTCCGCCACATTAGAAGCAGTACCGACGCGCAAAGGGCAAATAGCGCGATGCTGGCATACTCTAGAAGCACCTTGGCTGGCATAAGATCCCCTCACGATTGATAGTACGACGCGAGGATTGCAACTGCAAGCCATATTGCAGAGCTGTTAGTCCAATCCACCACCAGCTTTACCGCACGCGCTGTTGGGAGTGCAGAGTGGGATCGGCCCGTTCGAATTTGCATGGACCTTCACGGTGGTGGTTCTGGTCGCAACGTTGGAGGCGCCGAAGCCGGTGAGAGCGAGGAACAGGACGAAGCCGCGGATGAGAGTCGTTTCCATTTTGTATCTCCTAAGGCAGTGATTCAGAAAGTTTGTCTGGACATCTCGACAAACCCAACGTAAGGTACTGGAAGAGCTAAGTCCATCGTTATGAACCACATAACCAGTTACTCTTCAGTTATTATTACCGAAGTAATAGTGGGTACTTACTTTCTTTTTATTGACACCTTGTTTACCACTTTTGGTTACGTTGGAAGCTGATACCTTCGTTCCGAATCACTGGTCAGACATCCCGCGAAAGGTCAGCAGCGCAGACCCGCGCGTCGGGTCCAGGTCTCGTGGTTGTCATATTGGAACGCCTCCCAAAACGGGAAGCTGTTGGAAAGAAATCCGTACGCAGACGCGTATGCTTTCCAAAGACGATGGCTCGGCCCCACAATCCCCGCGATAGAACAGGCGAGACCGTTCGTGACCCCCACGAACGTACCGACTCCCAGCTGCTGGCCCGCATCACCCGGTCGGCCGGCGGGAAGGCCGGCTACAAACAGCTGATTCGTGAGCTTGGGCTGGGTGGAGGGCGTGAGCGCCGCCTTCTGCTCGAGCAGCTCACCCGCCTGGTGGCACGTGGGGAGCTTACCCGCACCGAAGACGAGATGTGGGCGATCCCGCGGGCGGACCCGTCCGCAAGCACAGCGAAGAACTCTTCCCCCGGCCTCTGGAATGGTTTGGAGGCTTCGATCCGCAGCGGCCGCGACCGTCTGGTCAGCGGCCGGATCGATCTGCATCGCGACGGCTTCGGGTTTGTACGCACCGAAACGAACGCGGGTAAGGAGCGCGAGCCTCCTCGCCCGGGCGGGGAGAGTCAGGACATCTTCATCCCTCCCAATGAGATCAACGGAGCCATGCAGGGCGACCTGGTCCTGGTGGACGAAGCTCCTCCGGGCCGGGACCTCCGCCGATCCGGCCGAGTGGCGCGTGTGCTCACACGCCGCAATCCCACCGTTGTCGGAATCTTCCATTACGCTCGGGCGTATGGCCGCGGTCCGACACGACCTGTTGACGCCATGGTTACGGGGGCGCGCCTCGACTCGCCTACTAGCCCCGCTCACTCCCCCGGCAACTACGTCACCCCCCTGGACGAGCGCCTTGGCAGTGCCATTTCTATCCCGGAAGGTGACGAAATCCTCCCCATCAGCGCCGATTCGCCGCATCGCATGCTGGGCGAGCCGGCACGGGAGCAGCAGGAGCATGTTGGCAAACGGGACCCGCGCTACCCGCTCGAAGGCCTTGCCGTCGATGTCGAGATCACCAGCTTCCCTTCACCCGGACGGTCGGCGCGCGGACGCGTTCTTGAGGTGCTTGGGCCGCCCGATGCCTTTGGCGTCGACGTTGAAATCGTTATCCGCAAGCATCACCTGCCGCATACCTTTCCCGCCCCGGTTTTGGCCGAAGCTGAAGCCTACGCACTGAGACCTGAGGAGAGCCTGTATGCAGAAGAAGCCAGCCGCCGCGAGGATTTTCGCGGACTTCCGATCGTCACCATCGATGGCGAGACAGCGCGCGACTTCGACGACGCGGTTCTGGTTCGCAAGCTCTCCAACGGCAACACGGAGCTGCAGGTTCATATCGCCGACGTCAGCTGGTATGTGCGCCCCGGCTCAGCGCTGGATACCGAAGCCCGGCTGCGCGGCACCAGCGTTTACTTTCCCGATCGGGCGGTGCCCATGCTGCCGCATGCACTGTCTAGCGGCCTGTGCAGCTTGCTCCCAAATCAGGATCGCCTGGTCCTGAGCTGCCTCATGGAGATCGATGCGCAGGGCGAGATCGTCCGCTTTCGTGTCGCGGAAGGCATTATCCGCAGCGCGCGCCGATTGACCTACACCACGGTCCAGCACTGCCTCAACGCCGCCGGGACGGCGCCTTCCGGCCCTGTTCAGAACGAACGAATCACGCCCGAGCCGGCCGCGGAGGACTTCGCCGAGCGCGAGCGGCTCGGCCTCGAACAACCGGAGCTGCCTGCGGCGCTGGACGCCATGCTGGAACTCGCTCTGCGGCTGAATCGCAAACGGGTTCGCCGCGGCTCCATTGATTTCGATCTGCCCGAACCGGTGGTCGAGTTCGATCCGGACGGCAATATGAAAGCGATCGTGCGGTCCGAGCGCGGCTGGTCCCATCGGCTGATCGAGGAGTTCATGCTCTCGGCCAACGAGTGCATCGCCACCTGGCTTGCCCATCTCGGCATCGCCTCGATCTATCGCATTCACGAGATGCCGGACCCCAAGCGCATCCTCGACTTCGAAGAGACGGCTGCCGGGTTCGGCCACTCGCTCGGCCTCGGCAGTCTGCCCGTCCGCCAGTTCACCATGAAGACCGACCGGCGCGAGTCCCGGCAGCGCAGTGCACGCGGACGTGAGAGCCGGGCAGCGCAATCCCATGAAGTGCCGGAGAGCCTTCCCGTTACGCCCCAGATGTATCAGCGGCTGGTGCGGCGGATCAGCGGAACCCCCGAGGAGCGCATTCTGGCTTACCTGATGCTGCGTTCCCTCAAGCAGGCCCGCTACGCCGAGAAAAACGAGGGGCACTTCGCCCTCGCCAGCCCCCAGTACACGCACTTCACCTCGCCGATCCGCCGCTATCCGGATCTCATCGTGCATCGCCTGGTGCGAGCCATGCTGCGCCGCCAGGCCGATCCTCGCGGCGGCTCCGTCCTCTCCACCGACCCACAGCCATGGTCCACCGAGCTGCAGCGCCGCCACGGCGCTCGGGCCGCTGCGGCGCGTCAATCGGAAGCTTCTTCCATCGATGCGTCGCCGCCGGCTGTGGATCCGATCGCAGCCGACGAACTTGGCGACATTGCTGTGGAGAGCTCTCAGGCGGAGCGCCGGGCCGCCGACGCCGAGCGTGAACTCATCGAGTGGAAGAAGATGAAGTTCATGGCCGGCCGGGTCGGTGACGACTTCTCCGCCATCATCCTCTCGGTCACCAAGTTCGGCTTCTTCGTGGAACTCGATGAGCTCTTTATCGAGGGCCTGGTTCCGATCTCCTCTCTGGTGGGCGACTTCTACACCTTCCGTGACACCGACCGCAGCATCTGCGGCGCACGCACGGGCCACTGCTTCACCATCGGCCAGCGCGTTCATGTGCTGCTGGACCGCATCGATCGCCAGCAGCGACGGCTGCAGTTTGCGCTGTTTCCCGGTACGGAGCCCAAATCGAACAGTGGCGCCAACTCACTGCGAAGTGGCAAAAGCGAGGCGAAGAGGGCCAAGGCAAAGCTCGACCAGAAGAAGCCGGCTAAACCGAAGCCTGGGAAGATGACCGGCAAAGCCGGGCAGCGGCGTAAGAAGCGCTAAGGCATTTTTGCTTTAGGTGTAGACCGAAGCCGCCGACCTCAACGTTGTTTTTCCC
>CAXUIM010000164.1:0-9188 GCA_964250885.1 uncultured Acidobacteriaceae bacterium
GGACGGCGAAGCCGCGTTGGCCGGATGGTCCTCACTGCAACGGCTCGTGTCCATGCGTACGGGCATCGATCTCTCCTTGTCTTACGGTCTGCCTGTGGCGGCGCGGGCGGCCGCCGCGAGCGCCTGATCCAGATCGCCGATGATGTCGTCGATGTGTTCAATTCCGATGCTCAGCCGGATGGTCTCCGGCAGCACACCCGCGCTGCGTTGCTCCTCGGGAGACATCTGCCGGTGGGTCGTGGAGGCCGGATGACAGACCAGCGACTTCGCATCGCCGAGATTGACCAGCCGGGTGACCAGCTTGAGCGCGTCGTGGAATCGCACCGCGGCCTCATACCCACCCTTGACGCCGAGCGACATCAGCGACGGAGCGCGGCCCTCCAGGTACTTCCGCGCCAGGGCAAAGTACGGGCTCTCGGGAAATCCAGCGTAGTTGACCCAATCGACCATGGGATGGGAGCGCAGGAATTCGGCTGCCTTCCGGCCGTTCTCAACATGGCGGTCCATGCGCAGCGCGACCGTCTCAATTCCCTGCAAAAGCAGGAAGGCGCTGAGCGGCGACAGCACCGCCCCGGTAGTGCGCTGATACACGCTTCGGCAGCGGGCCAGATACGCGCCCTTGCCAAAGTGATCGGTGTAGACCATGCCGTGGTAGCTCGCATCCGGCTCGCTGAACGCCGGGAAGCGCGCGGCATGAGCCTTCCAATCGAAGTTCCCACTGTCGACGATGGCCCCTCCCATGGTCGTGCCATGCCCTCCCATGAACTTGGTCAGCGAGTTCACGACGACGTCCGCTCCGTATTCAATGGGCCGCAGCAGGATAGGCGTGGCCACCGTGTTGTCCACGATCAACGGCACGCCGCCCTCGTGCGCCACGCGCGCCACGGCTTCCAGATCGCAGATATTTCCCGCCGGGTTGCCGATGCTCTCGCAGTACACCGCGCGCGTCTGGTCGTCGATCAGCCGGGCCAGCGCGTCCGGGTGATCGCTCTCCGCAAAGCGCACCGTCACACCCTGGCTGGGAAGCAGGTACGCGAACAGGGTGTGGGTGGTGCCGTAGAGTTGCGGCACAGAGACGATATTGCAGCCCAACTGCGTAACGTTTTGAACCGCGAAGGTCACGGCCGCCTGTCCGCTGGCAACGCACAGCGCCTGGAGTCCGCCCTCGAGCGCCGCGACGCGCCGCTCCAGAACGGCTGTGGTGGGGTTCTGGATGCGTGTGTAGCGGAAGCCTTCGGCCTCCAGATTGAACAGCGCGGCGGCATGCTCGGCGCTGTCAAAGGCGTAGGCGACGGTCTGGTAGATCGGCACGGCCACGGCCTTGGTGGTCGGATCCGGCTCATAGCCGCTGTGGATTGCAAGAGTCTCCGGTTTCATAGCTCCGCTTCTATCACTCTTTCTGCCGTTCGCTTCCCGCGAGTGCCGGCTCCGGGAGGGCTATCTCCGCTTCAGTGTTCCGGGGCCGACCCGCATCGGCGAACAGACGGTTCATCTCGCTCACCACCCACTCGACATCCGTCTGGGTGGTGCGGAAGCTGGTGATGCAGGCGCGCACGGCGGCGACCCCGCCAATCTGCACCTCCGACATCCATACCACCTGGCCCTCGCGGAGCTCGGCCAGCAGCTTCCCGGGGTCGAGGTCATCGCGAGTGAAGCAGACCAGCGGCAACGGTGTGGAGTTCAAGATTCGCCACCCTGTAGCCCGCAGCGCCCGCCGAAGCAGCTGGCCCATGCGCGTCTGGTGCTCGATCATGTCCGCGTAGCCGGCCTCCCCCAGTTCCGCCAGGGTCATAAACAACTTCAAGCCGATGAAGCGGCGCGACCATTGCGCCGAGGTGGTCAGCGGGTTGAAGGTCTGAGAGGCCTCTTCGCCTGGCTCCGCCGGGCGGCTGGGCATGTAGGTGACCTCAGCCCGGAACGCCTCGGCAACACTTTCACGATGCCGGCAGAAGAACATGCCGCAGCCCATCGCCACGGAGAACCACTTGTGCGCATCGCAGGTGATGGAATCCGCGGTCTCGATGCCGTCCAGAACGCGCCGGAGGCTCGGTGCGAGAATGGCGGCGCCTCCCCAGGCGGCGTCCACGTGGAACCAGAGCCCCTCCTGCTTGCAAAAACTCCCGATCCGCGCCAGCGGATCGACGGTTCCCGCCCCGGTCGTACCGGCGTTGCCCACGACCATGAACGGCAGAAGCCCCTGCTTCCGATCTTCGTCGACGTGCTCCCGGAGCTGTTCGACGTTCATCTGCAAACGCTCGTCGGTCGCGACGAAGCGGAGATTGCGCCGCCCCAGACCGGTCATGTGAGCAATCTTGAGGAAGCCGTGATGGGCCTCCTCCGTCAGGTAGATCGCCGGCTCTCCCGCGAGGGCGCGCAGGCCGAACTCGCCATAGGCTGGAAAGGCGCGCGTCAGCGCCACAATCACCGCGGAAAGATTCGCCTCCATACCGCCGCTGGCGAAGCTGGCGATGGAGTCTGCCGGAAGGCCGAACTTGCCCGCAAGCCAGCTCAGCGTGTGCCGCTCGATCTCGTTGGCCGCCGGCGATGTGCGCCAGTTCGCCAGTTGCGGGTTGTAGAGGGCGACCAGCGCGTCCGCTACCACCGAGGCGAGCCGTACGCTGGGGTTGAACAGGCCGAAGTAGCGCGGGTGCGTCACCTGGACCTGCCACTTCTTCAGCATGGCCTCCACGTCGGCGGTGACCTCGTCGAGCGCCATACTCCCTGTAAATCCGTAGCGTGACCGGAGATGGGCGCGAATCTCCTCCGCCGAGCCCTCGCCCACAATGGGGCCGGCAGCAATCTCCGCCTCAACCCTGGCGAAATCATCCCGAATTGGATTGAGCTGCATCGAAGCTCCCCTCTACACCCGCAGGAGAAAGGCTCTGCGCGGCGGCAAACCTGTAGGCGCGACCCGACTGGAAGGCTATAGTCGCATTCCGCCATTCTGGATACGATCGTACAATTCCTGGTCCAGCGGAACGAATGTCTCCGCCTCCGGCAGATCGAAGTACAGCGCATCCGTCACCTTGGCCGGATCGTATCCCTGACCGGTCAGCGTGGTCTTCGAATACTTGAACGTTCCGGTCACTTCGACGTCCTTGCGAAGGCGCAGAAACAGCGGGCGTGCATAGGGCGGAAGCCGGTCTTTCATGTGGCTGCGAAGTGCGGCTAAATCTAAGGATTCGTCTGCGACCACGGCCGCCATGCCGGCCCGGCCCTCTGTGCCAGGAACCGAAACCCCATATACATTGGCATGCTGGACTCCGGGAAATTCGGAGATCGCGGCCGCCACCTCGGAGGCGGCGACGTTCTCGCCCTTGCGGCGAAAGGTGTCGCCGATGCGATCCACGAAGTAGAAGAAGCCCTTCTCATCCTTTCGCATCAGATCCCCGGTGCGCACCCAGGCGTCCCCCCGCTCGAAAACATCGCGAAGAATCCTCTTCTGCGTATCCTCCCGGGTGGTGTACCCCTCGAATCGGGTGCCCACGCTTGCCGGATCCTCCGCCACCTTGCCGAGCGCCTCGCCCGCCTCATTGGGGGCGCACCGGGTGCAGAAGCCCTGGTCATTCCGGGCCGGCTCGCCCGTCTCAAAGTCAAATCGAACCAGGGCCGGCGAAAAGCGATGTGCCAGGTAGGACGGAACGTGGCCGATGGCTCCGCGTTTGCCCTGCACGTTGAACAGCGAGACACCGCCCTCGGTGGCCGCGTAGAACTCCAGGATGCGGGGAATGTGGAAGCGCTCCTGGAAAGCTTCCCAGACCTCGGGCGCCAGTCCATTGCCGCAACCCAGCCGAATCCGATGATCCGTTTCGTGCGCCGAGGGCGGGGCGTGCAGCAGGTACCGGCAGAGCTCCCCGATGTACTGGAACAGCGTGCAGTCCCAGCGAAAGATGTCGTCCCAGAATTGTCGCGCCGAGAACTTCTCCCGGATCACCACGGCTCCACCGCCGGCCAGCACGGCGCCGGGCGCCTGCACGCCCCCCACGCTGTGATACATCGGCAGGCAGTTGTACATCCGGTCGGCCGGGGTCACCTCCATCATGCCGGAGAACCAGTGGCTCCACTGCATGACCCGGCCATGGCTTACCTTCACCGCCTTGGGCAGACCGGTGGTGCCGGAGGTATAGATGTAGAGCGCCCGGTCCTCGATCAGCGGCGTACGCCGCTCTTCCGGGCTCAGCGGCTCACCTGAAAGTTGTTCAATCGTCCGATCGATGCGTCCAAGCGCAGCGTAATCTTCGGTTTGCGCAGAAGGCGAGGGCGAACCCCCATGGATCCAGATTGCGGGAACACTCTCCCGTTCGGGCAGCGCCGTTTCGAGCGCGCCGGCCAACTCCGCGGCCGCGATGATGTGTTTGGGAGAGACGATCTGGATAGAACGGCCCAAGGCCACTCCGGTGAGGTTTGTGTTGAGCAGGGAGACGACCACGCCCACCTTGGTCAGGCCCAGCCAGATCGCCATGTACTCTGGCCGATTCTTCATCAGCAGGCAGACCACGTCACCCTGGGCGAGATCCTGGGCGAGCGCCCACCGTGCATAGCGGTTCATCCGTTCGGCGAGCGCGGCGTAGGTCAAGCTTTCCTGGTCCGAAAGCAAGGCGGGAGCGTCGCCGTATCGTGCGGCGGACTCCTCGACGACCGCCGGAAGGGTGCGCTCGCGGTTCCTCGGTATGGGCGTGGTCAGCTCCAGCGCACGCAGCCAGGCGTTCGAAGCGGACCCGCTGACCCGGGCTGTTGCTCCTGCGTCAAGGGCGCTCATGCGGTACTGCCCGCATCGACGGTCAGGATCGTCCCCGTGATGTTCTTGGCTCCCGGCCCCAGAAGGAACTCAACGGCGCTTGCGATATCCTCGACGTCCGCGAGCCGTTTCAGCGCGCTGCGCCGCTCGATCTGCTGCCGCTGCTCGCTGCTGAGCCCCTGCGTCATATCGGTGTCGACGAATCCCGGCGCCACCGCATTCACCGTCACTCCCATGCGTCCGACCTCCCGGGCAAGGGACCGGGTGAAGCCTACCAGGGACGCTTTGGTGGCCGCGTACACCGAGAGTCCACTGTAGCCGGTGTCCGCCACAATGGAGGACATATTAACGATCCGGCCGCCCCCATCCGCCATCATGGTACGCACGACGTGCTTGGTGAGCACCATCGGCGAGATGGTATTCAAGCGCACGACGCGTTCGATCTGCTCGATCGAGGTCATTGCGAGAACCCCCTCGGTGCTGATCCCGGCGTTGTTCACCAGGCCGTAGATCGGGCCGAAGTCCTTGCGCAAGCGTTTTACCAGGTCCGGAATGGCGGCAATCTCGCCCAGATCGAACGGAACGAAGTCCAGTGATCCGGTCCCGGCTTCCTCCGCCTGCCGGATGGCCCGCGCGAGTTCGTCTCCTGTTTTGCGAGCGATCACAATCACCCGCAGCCCGGACGCGGCCAGCCGGCGAGCAATGCCCAGGCCGAGTCCGCGGCTCCCGCCAGTCACAAGGGCGCTACGCATAGCGGCGGATCAGTTTCCCGGTTTCGGCAACCGCCAGGCTGGGTACAAAGTTGATGGCGGCGGGCACCTTATGCGAAGCGAGCTCTCCCCGGCAAAAGTGCAGGATGTCGCGCTGCAGCGTTTGCGCGGCTTCGCCCTCCGGCACCGGCGACTTCAGCACCACGTCGGCGAAGACCAGCGTTCCCGTGATGGGATTCTTCTTGGGACGGACGAGGGACATAGCGACCGCAGGATGGCGGTTGATCACCATCTCGACCTCTTCGGGGTGCACCTTCAACCCTCCCACATTGATCGTTCCATCCCGCCGCCCCGTGAAGTAATAACGGCCTTTGCGTAGCTCAATGGCGTCGCCGGTATCGACAAATGCGTCCGCACCTCTCACCGGTGGGCTATCCCCGCCCAGATAGCCGGCCGAGGTGCGATCGGAGCGTACCCGGAGCGTGCCATCCTTGACCTTCATTTCAACATTGGGCGTGTGTTCGAGCGTTTCCGCCGGGAAACCCATCAAACCGTCATCCACAGTGAACGCGACGCCCGCCTCGGTTGAGGCGAACGCATGCGCGATGCGAGCCTCCGGATATTGCGAACGGAGTTGATTCAGGATCGCCTGGTCGGCGATTTCTCCTGAGAGGCGAACATAAGCGGGCGCGATCCGGCCAGCCGCGGAGCTCATCAACGCACGCCGCCAATGGGAGGGTGTTCCTGATATGTGCGTGATCCCGTGCGCACCGGCCCGGGCGAGGAAGTCCTCGGTCGGCTCCTCTGTTCCCGGCAACACCAGTGGAGTGCCGGTCAGGGCGGCGCGCAAAAAGATCTGCAGCCCACCGTAGCGAAGTATGTCGTAGAACGTGCTCCACACAATGGGAGCGGCATCGGCCGCGCTCGGCCCAATCGCACCGGATAAGGTGGCCAGCGTGTGCCGGACGAGCTTCGGCACTCCCGATGTGCCGGAAGTGAGCAGGATCCACTCCGTCTGGATGGGCGGCTCGGCGTCCAGCTCCGCCGCAGGGTCCAGCTCCGCCGCAGGGTCCAGGTTTGCCGCGGGGTCCAGGTTTGCCGCGGGACCGGCGGGATCGCCCAACGAGATCAGTTCAAGGCGGGAATCGATGGGCTTACGCGCGGGTTGATCCGTGATGATGATATCGGCTGCCGTGGCATCGCCCAGAACGCCGAGCTGCAGCCGGGAAACATCGACCGGACAAAGGACTATCCTGCGCGCGAGCCCATCCAGCTGGGTGAGCGCGACCGCCGACGCGAATCGGTCGCCGGTCGCCACCAGCACGGAACGGCCGTGCAGCCGAGCTCTTTGACCGGCGGAGAGGCCCCCGCCAGCCAGGTCGCCCCAACTCGCACTGTTTTCGCCTCCGAGAACGCGTGCCGACAACTTGCCGGCCGCCGCGATTGCACCCTTTAGAGATGCCGCTTTATCTCGCGGCATTCTCGTAGCAGGCGACAAGTTCGCCGAACGTCTCCGGAAAGTGGGCATCTTCGTCGCTGCTGAAGGGGTCCACTCCATTCGAAGCCTCTATCTGACTAATTACCGCAAAACACAGAGAATCAGGATTTAGACCGGAAGAGAGCCAGATTGTCTGGTCAGGAGAGTCAATGCAATTCGTGCACCTCGGCGGCGTGCCAGAATCGCAATCACCTCGGTTGTCAAATTCCCTTCCGTCTCTACCCGCTCTCCAGGATCTTCCGCTCTCAGGCCTTCGGTCCATCGATGATGGTGTGCAGAAGCGTGGTGAGCACATCGACTCCCTCGAAGAGGTCCGCGTCCGCACTGATCGGGTTAACCGCATTCTCCAACGAGATCGAGCGATAGAGACCCTGCGAGTGCGCGATGTCGCAAACCCCGTGAACGTCGGTATAAACCATGTCCGTGGAACCTTGCGCCACGGCGAGATCCGCCAGATACGACATGAACTTCTGGATGAATCCCTCGAAAAACGCCATGGTCACGATGGACTGAACCGCCTGCAGCTTGCCCAGGAACAGGCGCACCTTGGTCATTCCCTCGTCGACGAACAGGGCATCTTTGTCGGTGGGGAATGCATGGGCCGCGATCGCGAACCGGCGCAGCATCACCGGATGGCTGTCACGAACTTCCTCGTACAGGTTGTCGATGATGATCGGACGTGCTTCCTCCGACTGTGTGGCGATGTAAGTAGCCGTCATCCAGTAGATGAAGTTGCCTTCCAGCACGGCCGTGTACCGGGCGATCATTCCGCGCCGCTGCTCGCTGCTTAGCGACTCAGGATTAGGCAGCTCCGCCATCAGATCATTGATTCGGGTCTCAATCTGCTGTTGAACTGAGTCGCCGAGTAACTCATCCTGCGACTGGGGGGCTTGCATCATTGTGCTCATCATTCACCTCTGGGATAAACCACATTGTTGGAATGGGTAAGGATCGCTTCGGGTTTAGGGGGCCGATTGGATCAGGAAAGTTTCAGGCCGTACTCTAACAAGCGTGCGAGACCTGTTGAGGTCTCATCAGACTGGCGGCTGGTTCAGCTGCGGGTCTCCGCTTTCAAAGTAAAGTGAAATCTATTTTGCGATAGATCCAGGATCTAGTCCACCTTTTTATTGCATCGGGACCGCCCCTTATGTCGGCTTCGGGCAGAATTCGTCGATGGCCGACAATACCAGCCCTGCACCATAGGCGACACACTTGGAAAAGTTGTTCTTTACGGCTCTCCGCGCGGTCGCGGCGGCGGCGGCGGGGCTTCAGCGCCTGTCCCTATCCCGTTTCGGGCCAACTTCAAAACGGGAAGGCCCCGCTGCAAAGCGTGGCAAGCTGGCCGCGGCACCAATGGCAGGCGACGAAGACGTTTGTTTTCAAAGCCAGATCGGCTCGACCGATCCCGTGGCGACCCAGATCGGCTCGACCGATCCCGTGGCGACCTAGATCGGCTCGACGTCCCGTGGGCACAGCGGATGCGTTCGAAACAAAGCTGCGGCCTCAGCCCAACTGTCTCCGCGGATCGAGGCGGCCGCGCTTCCTGGGCAACCGGCACAGCGGATGGCCCGAATGGCGCGCGGCCTTGGCCAGCAGGCGCGCAGGTAAAGCGTTCACGGTGTAGGCGGCGTGCGACGGAACCAACCGGACCGCTGACGGCCGACTTGGCTCCGGGGTTAACCGCCTCACCCACAGCCGTAATGCCGACTGGTCCGCGTCTCTTCCACAGCACCGGAACTCCTTGCCTGCCAGAGCGGCTTCGTGCCGGCTTCACAACACACAACCGCATCGGTTAATATTTGCGAACCTGTCCCACGAGGTCCAGTCGATCGCAGCAAGGACCGGAACCCCCTTTGAGCCTCGAAGCGCAACCGAAAACAGAAGCCCAGGTCGACTCGCCATGCTTCTATCCACCAGAGTCACGGAGAGCAAATCTAAAAGTTATGGATAGACGAGTCTTTCTTCGCAGCACGGGAACGCTCCTCGCAGCAGCCTCGTTGCCAGGCTTCCCTTCCCGGGCCGAGGAACCGGTAGCGTATGGCCGCACGGTTCTGCCGATCAATCGGGGTTGGCGCTATCACCCAACCAAGCTCGCTGGCGCCGAGGATCCAGCTTTCGACGATTCCGCTTTCGAACGCGTCGTCATTCCGCACACCAACATCACTCTCCCGTGGCATAGCTTCGACGACAAGGACTACGAGTTCATCTCTACCTATCGCCGACGCTTCAGGACTCCTTCCGG
>CAXUIM010000165.1:0-3385 GCA_964250885.1 uncultured Acidobacteriaceae bacterium
TTTCCCCGAAAAAACGACACTGCACGCCTGATTCCAGTTCACAGTAAAAGCAAAATGCTCTAGTCCGCGGCATCGCAAGCGGACACGCTCTCGATCGGACCAGCTTTTTAGCCAACCTTCTATCTCCGGCGCCTGCCCTTCACCTTCTCCTCCACCGGCTCGGGATGCGCCTCGTCGGGGGGCGGCACATTGGGCGGCAGAATCCTCTGGGTGATGTTACCGGTCAGCCGATAGGTCTTCAGCACGGTTCTTCCGGGTTTCACCAAGCCCGTCACCGGATCGGGGGACGGTACCGGAACATCGCCCGACAGCACCCGGTAACTGAAGCTCGGAAGCTTAACCGCCGCATCCGCGCCGCGCTCATAAGGATTGGCGGACGTGCCAATGGATACGGGCAGGTATCCCGCGATATTTTTCTCGCGAAATCCTGTTTCATAGCGATGCTTCTTCACGTTCCAGGTAAACACGCGCACCTGGTCGAAGTCATACGGCAGCCCTGCCTTGTAGGGCGAGAGCACGGTTACATACTCCGGAATCTGCGCCACCGTCTGCCCGTTGTTGAGGATGCCGGACTCGGGATCGTCCGCATAGGCCAGCACATACGCTCCCACAATGCGCTGGCCTTCGGCATAGCGGGCCAGCGTATCCGGCTCGGAGACGTCGATCATGCGCCCGTAGATCCAGCCCGTCTGCCCTTTGCTGTCGCGCACCAGCCACCAATCCTCCATCACCGGCGGGGGAGGCCCCAGGGAGATCCCGTCGTCTGTACCGGAAGCCGTGGCCGCAGCCGAGCCTGCCGCAGCCGAGCCTCTGGCGGCGCCCGGCGCCGCGGCTCTCCGCACCGCGCCCGGCGCTTGAGCTTTCACCTGTGCCGCAACCGCCGCGGGCCGGCTGGAGCCGGGCGGCAAGGCCTTGGGGACCGTCGCGCGTTCCAGCAGGCTCATCGCATCGCCTTCCGTGAGGCGATAAAACCGCGCCGTCTGCAGCCCGGGCGCTACATGCAGATACACATCGTCGCGCGCCACGGCCGAGGCCACCACGGCATCGTGCGCGTGCTGTTGCTCGAGCGCCTGAAACTGATCCGCCACATCCTGGCCGGCGGTCAGCTTCTCTTCGATCCAGCCCACCTCGCCGCGGGGCGTCCGTACCTCCAGAAAGCGGCGATCGCGCTCCAGCACGATCAGCTTCTCCCCGTTGTAGGCCATTCCAGTGCGGTTCGACACCGCGGCCACCCGATCGCGCAGCGGCGTCTGCTTGGCGGTCACATAGACATACTGGTCCGACGGCCGAGCATGGAAGTGCGAACATCCACTCAGCGCCAGCAGCGCGCCGAGTCCCAGACACAGCTGCCCGATGAAACAGCGCTGCTGCAGGTTGTAATACCGCTGCTGCAGGATGTAATACCGCTGCTGCCAGATGGAATACCGCTGCGATGCGGCGCCGCCCCGACCCATCCACCCCAGCCAAGCAGCCTTATGCGGCCGCCCTCGGTCGTCCCACCCCATCATTGCTTTCCCTGCATCGTCAGGAGATGCTTTTTTCCCTTGCGTCGTTGCGTGGTCCTCAAAGCCGGGACTCCCGGGAGTCAACACGGCCAAGCCCGGCCCGCTGGCCAAGCCGGACCGGCTGGCTCTGCCCCGGCGGCTGCCGCAACTTGGCTCATGGAGTCAGACCAACCACCACGGGGACGCCGGTGGTGATCCCGGATGCGGCTTCGCTGCTCTCCGCCAGCGCTCCTGTAGTTCCGATGCTGTATAGCTCGATTCCCGAGGTCGCATTATAGCCTTCGGCAAGAATGTAAGCCCCCGTGCTGTCACGTCCCAACGCATCGATACCGGTGGGCGCGGCAAAGGGCGAGCCGGAGAGTGGAGTCAGCGCTCCGCTTGAGATGGAGAATCCGGAGATGGTGCTATCGGCCTCGTTGGCGACGTACACGTAGCTGTACGTGGTGCTCAGCACG
This sequence comes from uncultured Acidobacteriaceae bacterium, assembly GCA_964250885.1. Taxonomy (GTDB): domain Bacteria; phylum Acidobacteriota; class Terriglobia; order Terriglobales; family Acidobacteriaceae; genus Granulicella. Next base: position 1,961 of record CAXUIM010000165.1, read on the forward strand.
ATCGCACGCGGCGCGTTGCCGACCGTGTACGTATTCAGCAGTGTCGGAGCGCCCGCCGTGGTGTCGGAGAACACCTGCAGCCCCGCCGTCCCGGCGGCGTACAGATTGTCGCTGCCGTCGATGGCGATCGCGTAGACCCCGTTCGCGGACGAGGCGGGAGAGATCACCGTTGTAGCGATAGCCGCTCCCGTCGAGGTGTCGAAGGAGAAAGTCTCAACACCGCCGGTTCCCAGGGCGCAGGCCAGGAAGTCGCCGGTTGGGGCGATCTGCACCGAATACGGTGTGATCACACCACTGTTGGCGCCCGTGAGATCATACGACGTCTCCAGGGTCAGAGCCCCAGTCGACGTGTTGATGGCGTATTCCTCCAGAACGGAGGTAACCGCATCCAGTGAAAACAACCAGTTACCGTCCGGCGAGATGGTTACAGACGACACATTTTCGGTAGTCACGAGCGCGGACCCGCTGTTGAGAATCGTGAGCGCTCCGCCGGTTCCGACGGAATATCCGTAGATCGCCGCGGTATCCACCGTCGAATCGGTACCGATGTAGACAAAGCTGTTATTGGGTGTAACCGAGATAGCCGTGGGTGTGTAGTCCAAGCTGAACGGCGAGCCGGTAGCCGCGGTCAGTAGCCCACTCGATACGACGTAGCCGTTCAGGTAGGTCGAGCCGGAACTGCTGTTCGCCACATACGCGAAGTCGGTGCCGCTGCTGGTGCTTGAGCCTGTGCCGGTCGTGGTGGTGGTGGTCGATCCGGGATAGACGAAGAAGCCGCCACATCCGGTCACCGCCAGACTGAGCGATAAGCCCAGCGACACGCCCAACAAGAACCTCAGCCCAAACTTCAACCCGGTTCGGCGAGGCCCGCTCGGACCCGGTCTGGCCCCTGCCCAGGACGCAGGTTCGTGCCTCAAAAAAACGGATCGCATGCTCTCCCCGGCGACGCCGGACCTGTGAGACTGCTCTGGCTGCTGTGCCATAAACGGGCTGCGCTGCGGGGATGCCATTCGCTGATTCTCCATCCCCTGCTCGGTTCGATCACGGCCGCTCGGGCCGGGGGCGTGTCGAGAGGGGCTCTGCTATTGTCGCAAAGTGTACCGGGCCCGGGGGGGAAACAGCACACATGGCTGCGGCTGCATCCCCCAGCGTAGGACGAACCGAACCCACAACCGTTTCGCGGGGCGCCCACTTTTTTGATTGTCCCCAGAGCGATCTCCCGCGGATGGCAAGCTCCACTTGAGTTGCAGGCACACTCGCATCCGGAACTCGCAGCCGCATCCGGAACTCGCAGCCGCACCGGAAGTGCGCATCGGGGACTCGATCCGGAATGCGCATGCGGAACACGCATCCGGAACACGCATCCGGAGCTGGAATCCGGGAGTGCGCGAGTCCCGTATCATCTATTCAGGTATGCCGAGTTTT